>NZ_JAESDL010000010.1:0-111497 GCF_019249625.1 Hydrotalea lipotrueae
TACATCGTATTTACTAAAAATTTGCTGGTTCATTTGTTGTAAATAGCTGTGTATATTACCCTGCATGGCATAATAACGTGTAAAATCTTTTTCAAACCCTTTCGGGAACATGGGGAAGGTGGTATCTTTTGCCACAAATTGAAAAGCATCTAACCTAAATCCGTCAATGCCTTTATCAGCCCAAAAGCGCATAATATTGTACACTTCATTTCTAACTTTAGGATTTTCCCAATTTAAATCGGGTTGTTTATCTGAAAAATAATGCAGGTAATAGGCATTGGTGAGTGTATCATACTTCCAGGCATCATGATTAATATCGAACAAACTATAACGATAAGGTGGTTTCCCATTTTCAGCATTCCACCAATGATAATAGTTGCGATAGGGGTTATTTCTTGAACTCCGGCTTTTCTGAAACCATTCGTGTTCGTTGCTACTGTGGTTCACCACCAAATCCATTACCAATTTAATACCTCTGCGGTGCATTCCATTTAACAAAGAATCAAAATCGGCCATCGTCCCAAATTCAGGCAAAATTTTGCGGTAATCGCTTACATCATAGCCATTATCAAAATTGGGCGATTGGTAAATGGGGTTTAACCAAACCACATCAACACCTAAACTTTTAATATAATCTAATTCAGAGATAATGCCTTTTAAATCGCCTACGCCATCGCCGTTGCTATCTTTAAAACTTCTGGGATAAATTTGATACACAATGGCTTCTTTCCACCATTTTTGATTGGCATCTGCTTTTGGTAGTTCAGATTGTGCATTACTATTTTCAGCACAAACAGTGAGACATAATAAAAAAATGGCAAGTATATTTTGTTTCATAAATAGTTTGATGAAAGGATGAAGTATTTAAATAACACAATGTATCAGAAAGCAGAAGCGCATTCCTTTAATATATCCGGCTTTATTTCATTTCTTCAAAATCAATATACTCTTCATCTGCCGGTTTTGTTTTAGAAGATGCAGCTTTAGATGTGGCATTAAAATTATTTTGCGATTCAGCAGCCTGCTGTTGCGCTTGTTGCATGGCATTAATCTTCTGTTTCATTTCAGAAGTAGCTTTGCCAATTGGCACCACCAAATCAAATACAAACTTGTAAATCAGATACAATACACAACTCCAAATAATAATTTTTAACATAGTGGCAAAAATACAATAACAGGGTTTAATTACAACCCTCCGGCCATTTTTTAACCATTTATAATAAGTTCCTATTTCTAATTTGGAGCGTAATCATTTTATCCATTACATTTGCAACGGAAAAAAGAACGATAGAAGGGAACGGAAGCGTTCCCTTCTGCTTTATAGGTATGTCAACACAAACACACATAGAACAAATTACCGGCATTGTAAATAGCATGCTGGAAACCGAGCCTTCATTTTTTTGCGTAGCGGTTAAAGTAAAACCCACACAAAATATAAAGGTGTTTTTAGATGGCGATGAAGGATTGCCCATTGAAAAATGCGTGTACTTTAATAGAAAACTGTATCAATTAATCACAGAAGCGGGTATTTTTCCGGAGGGCGAATTTAGTTTGGAAGTTTCTTCACCCGGCGTTGGTGAGCCGCTAAAACTACACAGGCAATATGTTAAAAATATTGGCAGAAATGTTGAAGTAGTATTTACCGACGACACCATTAAACAAGGTGTTTTGCTGGCCGTGGCAGAACAGGATATTTTATTGGAACATACAACAGGAAAAGGCAAAAAAGCTATCACACAACAAATTTTAATACCATTTACTACTATAAAAACAACAACCGTTCAAATTAAATTTTAATATTCATCAGGCCCGTTTGTATCAACAAAGCCTGAACTACCGCTAAAAAATTGAATTATGGCAAGTATTAATCTTATTGACGCATTTCAGGAATTTAAAGACACCGAAAATCTGGACAGACCTACTTTGATGAAAGTAGTAGAAGATGTTTTTAAAACCTTATTACGCAAAAAATATGGTAGCGACGAAAATTTTGACGTAATTGTAAATGCCGAAAAAGGCGATTTGGAAATCATCCGCCGCCGGATGATTGTAGAAGATGGAGAAGTGCATGACCCACTTGCCGAAATCAGCTATTCAGAAGCCGTTAAAATAGAGCCCGATTTTGAAGTAGGCGAAGAATTGTATGAAGAAGTTGATATGCTCGACTTTGGCCGCCGTGCTATTTTAGCTGCCAAACAAACTTTGGCCAGCCGTATCAACGATTTAAAAAAGAATGTACTGGTAAAAAAATACAGCGATCGCATTGGTGAAATCATTTCTGCCGATGTGCATCAGGTTTGGAAAAAAGAAGTTTTATTAATGGATGAAGAAGAGAATGAATTAATTTTGCCAAAATCTGAACAAATACCACAAGACTTTTTCCGCAAAGGCGAAACCATACGTGCAGTTGTTGCAAGAGTTGATTTAAAAAACAATTCCCCTGTCATCATACTTTCACGAACCAGCCCTTTATTCTTAGCCAAACTTTTAGAAATAGAAGTACCGGAAATTTTTGACGGACTAATATCAATCAAGAAAATTGTTCGTGAGCCGGGTGAAAGAGCAAAAGTAGCAGTAGAATCTTATGACGACAGAATTGACCCCGTTGGTGCCTGTGTAGGCATGAAAGGAAGTCGTATTCATGGAATTGTACGTGAATTGAAAAACGAAAATATTGATGTTATTAATTACACCAATAATATCCAGCTACTCATTCAACGCTCTTTAACACCTGCTAAAATCAGCTTCATGAATATTGATACAGAGAAGAAGCAGGCTGATGTTTATTTGAAAGCTGATCAGGTATCGCTTGCCATTGGCCGAAGAGGCGTAAATATTAAATTAGCTTCTGAACTAACCGGATATACTTTAGATGTGTTTAGGGAAGATGAAGAAAAAACAGATGAATTTGACATTGACCTGGAAGAATTTAGCGATGAAATTGAACCCTGGGTAATTGAAGCATTCAAAAAAGTAGGATGCGATACGGCCCGCAGTGTTTTAAATTTAAATGAAGATGAACTGGAAAGAAGAACCGATCTGGAAAAAGAAACCATTGCCGAAGTAAGAAGAATTTTACAGGCCGAATTTGATAACGATGAAGCATAAAACCTTTCTTTTTTAATACCATAAAAAAAGTTTATGCAAAAACTTGAGTATTTTAAAGCAACATATTAGGCCATAAACGGTCTTATATATACATTTGAACGTTGCCTTTAACAAAAAGGCGCGGATGGATTAAATAAAACGGAATGTCAGAACTGAAATTACCACGATTATTAGCAGCAGCCAAAGAGTTTAATGTTGGTCAGGATACCATTATTGAATTTTTGGGGAAGAGAGGTTTTAACAAAGAGGAGCTGAAACCAACAGCCAAACTTTCAGTAGAAATGTATCTTGCCCTTCAGGCCGAATTCCAAAGTGATAAACAAGCTAAGAATAAAGCTGATCAGGTAGAAATACCTAAAATTGCTCCGGCAGAACCAAGAAAAAGAAAGGAAGAAGAAGAAGTAAGTTTTAAAAAAGAGGAAAAAAAATCACTCCCCAAAGAAGAACTTAAGGAAACATTGAAAGAAACAGAATCGGAATCTGTTCAGAAAAAAACTACACCAGCCGAAGTTCCTACCGTTGAATTACCATCTGAACCTATTCTTACAGAAGCGCCCATCATCCAGGAAAAGCATCCCGAACCGGAAGTAATTGTACCCGAAAAATCTGCAGAAGATGACTTTATTAAGTTAGAGGTTCCCGAAATAGAAGGGCCTAAAATTATTGCAAAGATTGATTTAGATGCAATAGATACTTCTACCAGACCTAAAAAATCTTCCAGAAAGAAAGAAGATACATCCGATAAAAAGGAACCGATAGTTGAAAGTACTACCCCGGTTACTCCACGTGTTCAACCCGAAGAAATTACGGTTGTTGCTAAAGAAGAACAACCCACAGCAACACCTGTAACCAATATAGAATCCAACATTCCACACCAGGATGGTGCACCGGTTATTGAAAATATTGAAGTGGAAAAATTAACCGGCCCCAAAATATTAGGGAAAATACAATTGCCAATTGACAGTGACACCCGGCCCAAACCTTCTTCACGTGAAGAAAGCCGTAAGCAACGCAAACGCATTCCGCTAAACAAAGTAGGTGGTAACCAACCCGGAGGACAATTTAACCGCGAACCCAAAGCAGGTGGCGGCCCACGTCAGGGTAATGTAGCTGCAGGTACTACTGTTAATGCAGGCGGTACACCGGTTACAGGACCCAACCGGCCCATACAACCCGCTAATAACCGCAATAATCAGCCGCAAGGTGGTGGCGGAACAGGTGGCAACCGGAACAACAATAACCGACATACCCCACACCAACGAGGTGCCGGACGTGATCATAGAAAAGAAGAAAAAGAAATTGACGCAAAAGATATTCAGGAAAAAATAAAAGAAACGCAGGCTAAATTAGCCGGTGCAGGTGGCAGAGGTAAAAGCCTAAAAGCAAAATATCGCCGTGCCAAACGAGATGAAGCTGCCGAATCAATGGGCGAATTATCGGAAGATAATAAACTACAGGTAACAGAATTTATCAGCGTAAGCGAACTGGCCAATTTAATGGACGTAAGTTTTGCAGATGTAATTGGTAAATGTATGAACCTGGGCATTATGGTGTCTATTAACCAACGCCTTGATGCAGAAGTAATTGAATTAGTGGCTAGTGAATTTGGCTATGAAGTAGAATTTATTGGCGTGGATGACGTGGATGAATTAAATGAGGAAGAAGAAGAGGAAGATACCCAAAACTTAGTAAGCCGCCCACCAATAGTAACCATTATGGGCCACGTTGACCATGGTAAAACCTCATTACTCGATTATATTAGAAATGCCAATGTAGTTGCAGGTGAAGCAGGCGGTATTACCCAGCACATTGGTGCGTATGAAGTTACCTTACCCGAAAGTGGCAAACACATTACATTTTTAGATACACCCGGACACGAAGCCTTTACCGCTATGCGTGCTAGAGGTGCAAAAGTTACAGACATTGCAGTTATTGTTATTGCAGCAGATGATGCCGTAATGCCACAAACCAAAGAGGCCATTAGCCACGCACAAGCTGCCAATGTACCCATGATTTTTGCCATCAATAAAATTGATAAAGAAGGCGCCAATCCACAAAAAATATATGAACAACTTTCCAATATGAATATTTTGGTGGAAGAGTGGGGTGGAAAATACCAAAGTCAAGAACTGAGTGCCAAACAAGGTTTAAATGTTGATTTACTTTTAGAAAAAATATTGCTGGAAGCAGAATTGTTAGATCTGAAAGCCAACCCCAATAAAGAAGCATCCGGCTCTATTATAGAAGCCACTTTAGATAAAGGTCGCGGCTATGTAGCTACTATTCTGGTTCAAAATGGCACCCTTAAACAAGGTGATATTATTGTAAGTGCACAATATTATGGCCGTGTTAAAGCCATGTTTAACGAACGGAATCAAAAAATTACAGAAGCACCTCCATCAACACCCGCAGTTATTTTAGGCTTAAATGGTGCACCACAGGCCGGTGAAAAATTTAAAGTATATAAAGGTGAATCTGAAGCCAAAGAATCTGCCAATAAACGGGCACAATTAATGCGTGAACAGGGACTTAGAGCACGTAAACATATTACCCTAGATGAAATTGGACGTAGATTAGCTTTGGGTAACTTTAAAGAATTAAATATTATCATCAAAGGTGATGTGGATGGTTCAATAGAAGCATTGAGCGATTCTTTACAAAAACTTTCTACCGCTGAAATTGCAGTGAATGTTGTACACAAAGCAGTGGGTCAGATTTCAGAAAGTGATGTATTGCTGGCTACCGCTTCTGATGCCATTTTAATTGGCTTCAATGTTCGCCCATCGGCACAAGCTGCCCGTCTGGCACAAAATGAGGGCGTAGAAATTAAAATGTACTCCATTATTTACAATGCTATTGAAGAAGTGAAGAGCGCCATGGAGGGTATGTTGGAACCCAAAATTCAGGAAAAAGAAGTGGCCACCGTTGAAGTACGCGAAGTATATAAATTTGATAAAGCTACCGTTGCAGGTTGCTTTGTTTTAGAAGGCCGTATAAAAAGAGATGCAAAAATCAGATTGTTTAGAGATGGCATCTTAATTTATCCACGTCAGGAAGGTGCATTTGCTGAATTAGGCAGTTTAAAAAGATATAAAGATGATGTAAAAGAAGTGCCCTCTAATATGGAGTGCGGCTTAACCATTAAAAATTATACTGATTTAGCAGTAGGTGATACCATTGTAGCTTATGAAGAAGTAGAAATAAAACGTACATTATAACCATACTTTCCTATCATTTGCTTCAGGATGTAGCGGGTAAGCCTGCCTGAAGCAAATTTTTTTGTTAAAAGCTTTAGCAGTGAGCAGTTTCACACAGTTTAGAAGTACTTTTGAAACACACAATACCTAAATATTTTATCCTGAATAGCATGCAGGAATAAACATTTTTAAATAAATGAAATAGCCTTGCAGGTGATACATAGTAAAAAATTATGAAGCAGTTTTTATTAGTAAGCATTCTTTTCTTTTCCGTATCTGCCACTATAAAAGCGCAGGTACAAAAAGTAGTAGCCGATAAAATTGTTGCCCAGGTTGGCGATAAAATTATTTTACGATCAGATGTAATGAATGCTATTTCAGATGCCAAACGTCAGGGTCAGGAAGCATCATTACCTCCACATCCTGAATGTGCCTTTTTAGAAGCACAACTCATTCAAAAAGCATTGGTTTTACAAGCTGAAAAAGATTCACTCGTTGTTTCTGATGAAGATTTGGATGCAGCTTTAGACAATCAAATCAGAGGTTTTATCAGAGAATATGGTTCGAAAGAAGTACTGGAGGAAATTGCAGGTAAAACCATTTATCAAATTAAAGAAGATTTCAGGCCGGCATTCAGAGACAGAAAATTAGCCGACCAGATGCGCAATAAAATTCTGGAGAACGTAAAAGTTACTCCCAATGAAGTAAAAGCATATTTCGATAAAATTCCAAAAGACAGTCTCCCATTTTTTGAAAGCGAAATTGAAGTGAGCCAAATTTTGGCACAGCCAAAAGCGAATAAAGAAGTAGAAGATTATGTATCAAAAGATTTATACAGCTATAAAAAACAAGTTGAATCGGGCCAGAAAAGATTTGATCAGTTAGCAAAGCTATATTCTGATGATGTGGAAACAGAAAAACAAGGTGGTTTATTACACCTGAACAGAAACGATAAATTCTGGGATCCTACATTTTTGGCCACTGTATTTAAATTGAAGGAAGGTCAAATTTCTCCGGTTATTAAATCAAAATTTGGTTTACACATCATTCAATTAGTAAGCCGTTCCGGCGATGATGCGGTAGTACGCCACATTCTTAAAATTCCACCGGTAACACAAACAGAAATTGATTTATCCGTTCAAAAATTAGACTCGGTTCGTAATTTAATTGAAACCAAACAAATGACTTTCGGTGAAGCTGTTAACCGCTTTAGCGACGATGATAACAGCAAATTTACCGGCGGTCAAATTCAGGGAAGAGATGGCAGTTCATACATTACCATTGATCAGTTACCCGATAAAGACTTAATTCCATTATTAAAAACACTGAAGCCCGGACAAATATCGCAACCACAAGTTTATACCGACGACCGGGGCAGAAAAATGGTACGATTGGTTTATCTGAAAACCAGAACAGAGCCACATCGCGAAAACCTGAAAGAAGATTATAACAAAATTGCACAACAAGCATTGGAAGATAAAAAACAATCGAAATTAGAACAATGGTTTAACGATCATTTACCTAATTTCTACATTACTATCGATAAAGAATTTAAAGGTTGCAAATCGTTGGATGAGTGGTGGAAATATGCTGCTAGAAATTAAAAGTTGTAGCATATATAGTTCAATCCACTTTCTTCAAACATATTCAAAACCATTTTACCAACAGCAGAAATGGTTTTTTATTTTTTAAAAGAGGGCACTCTATCTGCAATAAAAAAATTGCAGAATTACAGCCCACTTTGTATCATTACACCAACTGTACACCGTTATTTTAAAGTAAATTCAAAATTTATACGGTAGCAACTTCGGCCTCTTTCAACAATTGCAGATGCGCCTGAAACAAATTGCTCAACAAATTTTCAGATTTTTTTTCAGTACCAATCAAATCCTGTAAACTCACTTTATCTAATAATTGATCAATGGAGAACTGCACCATTTGCCACAATGAACGCACAGAACAATCTACCGAATTATTGCAAAAACGCATAGATCCGGAATACGTACCGCAAAACTCTTTTGAAAACAATGCCCCACCCAATGATTTTAATACCTTATTTACATTAATTTCAGATGCAGGTCGGGCCAAAACATAACCGCCCACATTACCGGGTGTACTATTAATATATCCTGCCTTCCGCAACAATCGGGTTAATTTAGCCACATAAGCCATTGTTAAACCCTCGGCAACACTCAGTGCTTGTATGCTCATGCTTTCACTATCCTTACACCTTGCAATGCGGAGTAAAATACGAAAACCATATTCTTCCTGTGAAGTTATTTTCATGTTGCAATTTTTTAAGGTAAGCGTACAGATTTAAATATATTAAAAAATAATTTATTTATTTTCAGTATTAAATTTGAATGCCGGCGTTACATAAATCCTAAAGTAAGTTGAGCAGCCTCACTCATCATACTTCTATCCCATGGCGGATCCCAAACTACTGAAACATGCACATCATTTACCCCTTCAATAGCACGCACTTTTTGGTCAACTTCAATCGGTAATTCCTGAGCAGCCGGGCAACTGGGTGCAGTTAAAGTCATTACAATCTGCACATTGTTAATAGGCAGAATTTCAACTTCATAAATCAGACCCAGCTCGTAAATATCTACCGGAATTTCCGGATCGTATATTTCATGTAAAGCTTCAATCACTTTTTCTTTTAATGCTTCCGGTTCCATAGTTTTCCTTTTTCAGGAGTTAATAGATTGAAACGCCAATGCATAATGTTTCATTTGCTGAATCATGGCACGCAAACCATTGGAACGGGTTTGTGCCAAATGTGTCATCATGCCTATTTCTTGTAAAAAATCTAATTGTGCTTGTAAAATTTCCTGAGGCGTAACGCCGGATAAAACTTTAATCAGCAAACTCACCAATCCTTTTACAATTACCGCATCACTATCTGCTTTAAAAAATACTTTCCCATCTGAATAATTGGCTACTAACCAAACAGTTGACTGGCAGCCTTTAATGATATTTTCTGCTAACTTATATCGCTCATCCAGCGGTGGAAGTTTTTTACCCAGTTCAATGATGTATTCATATTTTTCTTCCCAGCTATCCAATAAAGCAAATGCTTCAATTATTTCTGCCTCTCTTGCTGCAATAGTGCTTGATTCACCCATATTATAAAAGCATTTTAATTGATTTTTGAATGCCGTTAATTAGCCGGTCTACTTCTTCCATTGTATTATATACGGCAAAAGAAGCACGAACCGTTCCGGGAATACCCAAACGGTGCATTAAGGGTTGTGTACAATGATGCCCGGTTCTAACGGCAATGCCCTGATTATCTAATAAAACACCCATATCTTGCGGATGAATATTGTTTACCAGAAAAGAAATAACTCCGGTTTTATTTTCAGCCGTTCCATAAATGCGCAAGTTGGGAATTTGGAGCATTTGTTTCGTAGCATATTCCAATAATTCTTTTTCATGTTGGTGTATCATTGCAACATCGGTTTCACGCATAAAATCAATCGCTGCCTTTAATGCAATGGTATCAGCAATGTTTGGGGTGCCTGCTTCGTATTTATACGGCAATTCAGCATAAGTAGTTTTGGCAAAACTTACTTCTTTTATCATTTCGCCACCGCCCATAAATACGGGCATTGCTTCTAACAAAGCCTTTTTACCATACAAAACACCAACGCCTGTTGGAGCATAAATTTTATGTCCTGAAAAAGCATAGAAGTCACAATCCATTTTTTGTACATCAATATCTAAATGTACAGTAGCCTGAGCGCCATCCACTAACACAAGCGCACCAGCGTTGTGTGCCATTTGTATGATTTCAGATATAGGATTGATGGTGCCTAAACTATTCGATACATAAGTAATGGCAACCAATTTCGTTTTAGACGTTAGCAGTTGCCGGTAAACATCTAACAACAACTCACCTTCATCGCTAATGGGAATAACCTTTAATACTGCTTTTTTTTCTTCACAAAGTATTTGCCAAGGCACAATATTGGAGTGATGTTCCATTTCAGAAATGATGATTTCATCACCTTCCTGAATATTTTTTCTTCCCCATGTATTAGCAACCAGATTGATTGACTCAGTGGTACCTCGTGTAAAAATTATTTCTTCGGTACAAGATGCATTGATAAAAACCTGCACTGCTGTGCGTGTTGCTTCATAAGCGGCCGTTGCTTCTTCTGCAAGTGTATGAATACCTCTGTGAATATTGGCATTTGAGTGCATATAATAATGGCTCAATGCATCAATAACAACCATTGGCTTTTGTGTAGTTGCAGCATTATCGAGATATACGATAGGCTTGTTATGAATAGTGCGCTTCAATATTGGGAATTGTTTCCGAATATCTTCCACCTGCAATGTATTCAATATATGGGTTGATGTTTCCATGATGATATCAGCTGATTTGAACGGAGAGCCTGTTTACAATCAGTGTTTCAATGTGTTCGCGTAATGATTCAATTTTAATTTTTTCAATAACATCGTTTGCAAATGCCTGCAACAACATAGCTTTAGCCTGTGCAGCATCAATACCACGGGAACGCAGATAAAACAAAGCTTCCTCATCTAACCTTCCTATAGTACATCCATGAGAACATTTAACATCGTCAGCAAAAATTTGTAACTGAGGTTTGGTATTTACACTGGCCATTTCACTCAACAAAATATTTTTGTTACTCTGGTATGCATTGATTTTTTGAGCCTGTGGCCGCACATAAATTTTTCCGCTAAAAACGCCTGTAGTTGCATCATCCATTACACCTTTATACAACTCATTACTAAAGCAATGGGGTTCTCTGTTATCAACCAATGTATGGTTATCAGCATGTGTATTCCCTTTCAACAAATACAAGCCATACATATGTGCCTCATTACCTGGTGTTTCCATAATAATATTGGTGTTGTTACGAACCATGCCACCATCTAAAGTAACCACTACGGTATGCACATAACTTTTGCCAATTTGGCGAATATGGGTTGTGTTTACCTGATTAGCTACTGCAATATCATTTTGTAGTTTATAATATTCAAACACCGCATTGCCTGCAACCACCACTTCCATTACTTCATTTGTAAAACTATCTGAACTACCTGCAGTTTTATATGTTTCAACCAACTTCAATTCAGCTGATTCTGCCAGATATATCAAACTGCGGGGCTGAGCCAGAACCGGATTTTGAACAGTATCGGCAATATGATAAATATACAATGGCAGTGCTACCTGTACTTTTTTGGGAACATACACAAATACACCACCGTTAATGAAAGAGGTATTTAGTGCATGAATACCATCCTGCAAATACAAACTGCTTTTACCTAAGTGCTCTTTCAAAATATCAGAAAAACGTATATCATTCGCTGCTTCTTCCATTGATATAATAACCAGTTCATTGGCTGCAGAACGAATATTAGAAAGCAACGGATTGTACAAACCATTTACAAATACCAGTTCATTGGCTGTTGCACTATCCGGCAAGCGAAATGTATTAACAGACGCCTGATTGATGGTTGAAATTTTTTCAGAAAAACTGTATGACTGTTTAAATAAATTACTGACCGGAGTATACCGCCACTCTTCATTTTTATAAGATGGAATACCTACATTTTGATAGGCTTGAAAACCTTTTTGTCTAACCTCATTCAACAACACATTTGGATGCGATGATTGCAATGTGCCAAACTTTTCTTCTATATACGCCGTTTGTAAAATTGCCATATTACTGGAATATTTTTGGAATTGATTTTAAATAGTTGTAGCCCCAAACTCTTCTTTAATATAGTCGTAGCCTTGGTCTTCCAGAGTTAGTGCTAACTCCTTGGTTCCTGATTTTACAATACGTCCCTTATACAAAACATGTACAAAATCGGGTTGTAAATAATCCAATAAACGTTGATAATGGGTAATAACAATAATAGCGTTGTCTTTATTACGCAGTTTATTTACACCACTGGCTACTATTCGTAAGGCATCAATATCCAATCCTGAATCTGTTTCATCCAAGATAGTGAGCTTCGGTTCAAGCATCGCCATCTGAAAAATTTCATTCTTCTTTTTTTCACCGCCTGAAAAGCCTTCATTCACTGATCGTGTCAGCAGGGCTTTATCAATTTCAACCAACTGCATTTTTTCTTTCATTAATTTCAAAAAAGCTACGGCATCTAAGGGTTCTAAGCCATGGTATTTTCTTTTTTCATTTAAAGCAGTTTTAATAAAATTGGTAGTGCTTACACCCGGAATTTCAACCGGATATTGGAAGGCAAGAAACAACCCTTCTCTGGCTCTTTCTTCAGGCGAAAGTTCCAACATATTTTTCCCAAGAAACTCAATTGAGCCCTCAGTTACTTCATACTCTTCCCTTCCTGCCAGTACAGATGCCAGCGTACTTTTACCCGAACCATTCGGACCCATGATGGCGTGTACTTCGCCGGGTTGAATATCAAGATTGATTCCTTTTAAAATTTCTTTACCTTCAATAGCAGCATGAATGTTTTGAATAGATAACATATTATTAAAATGTAATTAATGAAAAAATTAGTTTTAACCAACACTTCCTTCCAGACTGATAGCCAGCAGTTTTTGTGCTTCTACAGCAAATTCCATAGGCAATTGATTCATCACTTCTTTTGCAAAGCCCGTAACAATGAGCGCTACGGCAGCTTCAGTATCAATACCGCGTTGACGGCAGTAAAAAAGCTGGTCTTCACCAATTTTAGAAGTGGTGGCCTCATGTTCAATAACAGCTGATGGATGCGCAGCTTCTATGTAAGGAAAGGTATGTGCACCACACTGATCGCTCAAAAGCAAAGAATCGCACTGAGAAAAATTACGGGCATTGATGGCATTTTTACCCACCCGAACCAATCCGCGATAACTATTCTGGCTTTTGCCAGCTGAAATACCTTTTGATACAATTCGGCTACGGGTGTTTTTGCCCAAATGAATCATTTTGGTACCGGTATCGGCTTGCTGTAAATGATTGGTAAGTGCTACTGAATAAAATTCGCCAACAGAATTATCGCCTTTCAAAATTACACTAGGATATTTCCAAGTAATGGCAGAACCTGTTTCTACCTGCGACCAAGATATTTTAGCATATTCGCCTAAGCAAATACCTCTTTTGGTAACAAAATTGTAAATACCTCCGGCACCATTGGCATCGCCTGGATACCAGTTTTGTACAGTCGAATATTTAATTTCGGCTTTGCGATGCGCCACCAATTCAACCACAGCGGCATGTAATTGATTTTCATCCCGTTTAGGGGCAGTACAACCTTCCAGATAACTTACATAAGATTCTTCTTCTGCCACAATCAGTGTTCTTTCAAACTGACCTGTATTTTCAGTATTTATTCGGAAATAAGTAGATAATTCCATGGGGCAACGAACCCCTTTGGGAATATAGCAGAATGAACCATCGGTAAAAACAGCACTATTCAGGGCTGCAAAATAATTATCGGTCATGGGCACTACAGAGCCTATATATTTTTGGACCAGCTCCGGATGGTTTTGAATGGCCTCGCTCATAGAGCAAAAAATAATACCCACTTCGGCCAATTGTTTTTTAAAGGAAGTAGCTACAGACACACTGTCCATTACCACATCCACAGCCACACCGGTTAATCGTTTTTGCTCATTAATCGATATCCCCAATTTCTCGAAGGTTTTCAGTAATTCGGGATCTACTTCATCCAATCCGTTTAAGGCCTTTTTCTTTTTGGGAGCAGCATAATAAATAATATCCTGGAAATTAATAGGTGGATATGTTACATTGGGCCATTGGGGCTCTTCCATTTTTAGCCAGTGGGCAAAAGCTTTTAACCGCCAGTTCAGCATCCATTCAGGCTCATTTTTTTTCTTTGAAATGAGCCGTACAATTGATTCATCAATTCCTTTTGGAACAGTATCTGTTTCAATGTCTGTAACAAACCCGTACTTGTACTCTGAACCAATGGTTTGTTCCAAAACATCCATTTCTTCTTTCATTCTACCTGTTTTTTTATCGTGAAGAGCAATTCGGTAACAACTGCAAAGTTAACAGCTTTTTACTGTTTGTACAAAATAGTATAAACAGAAAATTAAATTTTCTGCATTTCAAAAGTAGGCTCCCGTTGGTTAGTTTTTATAAAAATTTAAAAAAGCACGATTGACTGATGCTTCTAAAATTCCCTTTTTGATTGAAAATAAGAAAAATTTGAAAAATTGCATGTATGTACATACATTTGTGTTATGAAATTAGAACAAGCCATACAAAGTAATAAATTTAAAGACGAGGTGCATAAATCGGCATTGAACATTTTATATACTGCCTGGTGGTTAAAAACCCAATCGGCCATTATTTTAAAGCAATTTGGCATTACACATGAACAGTTTAATGTACTGCGTATTTTAAAAGGGAAACATCCGGATGACATGTGCGTAAGAGACATTGCAGGAAGGATGATTGAAAAAAACTCAAATGTGCCCAGAATTATAGACAGACTGGAACTAAAAAAATTGGTAGAACGCAAGCAATCACAAATTGACAAACGTGAAACGGTAATTCATTTAACACCATTAGGTGTAAATCTTTTAGAAAAATGCAGTGAGGCGATAGATACACACCGAGCCACTGAATTTGCAATAAATAATGAAGAAGCAAGGCAACTCAATGCATTACTCGAAAAAATCCGATCGAAAGAAGTATAAAAATTTTTTAAGTAGATAGATGTACATACATATAATTAACAAAATAAGCACATTCAAAATTTAAAGTATTAAAACATGAAAACCATTTTACATACAGCGGCTTCAAGAGGTCATGCACAACATGGCTGGTTAAACAGCTGGCATACCTTCAGTTTTGCAGATTATTATAATCCGGAACGTATGCATTTTGGTGCATTAAGGGTTTTAAATGATGATACTGTTGCTCCGGGAATGGGCTTTGGAGCGCATCCACACCAAAATATGGAAATCATATCAATACCCCTGCATGGTGATTTACATCATAAAGACAATACGGGCCGTGATGCCATTATTAAAGAAAATGATGTACAGATAATGAGCGCAGGCAGTGGCATTGTGCACAGCGAAACCAATGCCAACAAAGACAAACAGGTACAGTTTTTACAAATATGGGTAATGCCTAAAAATTTAAATATTGCGCCCAGGTATCAGCAAATCACATTACAGCAGGAAGATTTATTGAACCGTTTAAAAACCATTGTTGCACCCAATGATGAAAATGCATTATGGATCAATCAGGATGCATGGTTCAGCATGGGCAAATTTTCAAAAGATACTACGATCGAGTATCGTTTGCAGAACAAGAACCATGGCGTTTACATTTTTATGATAGAGGGTGCCGCAAATGTTAACAAAATAACATTAAACAAAAGAGATGCGCTGGGGGTTTCAGCAACCGATAACATTCCATTGTCTGTTCAGGCAGGCTCACATATTTTATTAATGGAAGTGCCCATTTTGCAATAAATATAAAACATACAAAAAAACATGTCAACAAAAAATATTCAGCGACTTATTTCCGGTAACCCTACCCAAGTTGGTAGTATTGATGTGCTGGAATTACTGCCCAACAGCGGCAATTTTTTTGATCCTTTTTTAGTATTCCATCATGGCATAGCCAAAGCAGACCCTGCCATTCCCATCCGTTTGCAGGGTGTTGGTCCACACCCACATCGTGGCTTTTCGGCTATTAGCTTTATTTATAAAGGAGGTGTGCATCACCAGGATAGCCGGGGCAATAATCATGTAGTATATGCAGGCGGTACCCAATGGATACATGCAGGAATGGGTATTATTCACAGCGAACGCCTACCTGCCGATATTTTTGAACACGGCGGTGTACAGGAATTGTTACAGGTTTGGATTAATACACCTGCAGCCTATAAAATGGATCAGCCGCATTATTATCCCGCAACGCAAGCGGAAACACCCTCCATTCAAACATCAGATGGTTTAACCAACATCTTAATCCCCTCCGGAGAACTGGATGGCATTAAAGGTATCATTCCAACTTTTACACCAGTCAATACATGGATGGTGCAAATGAAAAAAGGCGGTGTGTATACTTTTCATATTCCGGCTACACACCAATCGCTGGTGTATGTATTAAGTGGGGCCATATTATTCAATTCCAGCACAAGCATTGCTGCCCGCCGGTTAGCATTGTTGCAGCAAAATGGAACAACATTTACCATTGATGCTATCGAAGACAGTAATTTATTTATTGGCAGTGGCGAACCTTTGAACGAGCCCATTGCGGCACACGGCCCTTTTGTAATGAATACACAAACAGAAATTTTACAATCATTTAAAGATTACCAAATGGGCAAAATGGGGGTTTTAATTGAAGCAACATCTTAAATACAAACACATATTTATTCATTAAACTTTAAAAACAAAAAAAATGGCAACCTACAAAATTGATGCAGCACACAGTGAAGTAACATTTAAAGTAAAACACCTGATGATTTCAAGTGTAACCGGAAAATTTCAGCAATTCGACGGGAGTTTACAAGTTGAGAAAGATGATTTTACCGATGCAAAAATCAACTTTGAAGCCGATGTAAACAGCATTACTACTGGCAATGAACAAAGAGACGGGCATTTAAAAAGTGATGATTTTTTTGCAGCCGACAAATTTCCAAAGCTTCTTTTCCAATCAACCGATATTAAGAAAGTAAATGATGAAAAATACAGCTTAACCGGCAACCTAACCATCAGAGATATTACCAAAACCGTGACTTTAGATGTTTCTTACGGCGGTCAGATTGTGGACCCTTGGGGACAAACCAAATTGGGTTTTGAAGTAGAAGGAAAAATTAATCGTAAAGATTTTGGCCTTACCTGGAGCGCCACTACCGAAACTGGCGGTATAGTAGTAAGTGATGAAGTGAAATTACACATGAATTTTGAGCTGGCAAAACAAGCCTGATAGCATGCACAATACCCATTTCAAAATAATGGCAGGATGAACATTTGCTATTCATCCTGCTTTATTCCGGAAATAAAAACCATAAAAGCAACTTTCCAACACATTTGCTGTTGAATTAAGCAACAAATATTGATTATGAATATTGAAATTATTTCAGGCAGTCCCAGAAAAGATAGTGTTACCCAAAGACTATCCATTTATTTAAAGAATTATTTGGCAGAAAATACAGCACATACTGTACAAATGATTGATGTAAAAGATTGGG
Source organism: Hydrotalea lipotrueae (assembly GCF_019249625.1). NCBI lineage: Bacteria > Pseudomonadati > Bacteroidota > Chitinophagia > Chitinophagales > Chitinophagaceae > Hydrotalea > Hydrotalea lipotrueae. The sequence continues at coordinate 17,496 of NZ_JAESDL010000010.1, forward strand.
AAATAGGGCTTTTACAGCAGGTATATACTTCAGAAGAGCATGCTCCTGAACATCTAAAACCATTGGCCAGGAGAATTTTTGCAGCCGATGCCTTTATTTTGGTAACCCCCGAATACAATGGCAGCTATTCCGCCGCATTGCAAAATTTATTGGATCACTTTCCCAAACAACCACATAAAACGTTTGGCATTGTTACCGCATCAACCGGTGCATTGGGTGGTATGCGCAGCGCACAGCAATTACTGTTGCTGGTACCCGCCCTGTTTGGCATAGTTTCTCCCTATTTATTGGTAACCCCTTTTGTTGATCAAAAATTTAGCCCCGAAGGCAAACTATTGGATAGCAGTTTTCAAAAAAACATCGACAATTTCATCAAAGAATTTTTATGGCTTGCAGAAAGTTTGCACCCCGAACCGGTAACTTCCTATAATTAACCTTTCAATAAAGTGGCGGAGTTGTAACTTCGCCACTTCTTTTTATAAACTTTACATGAGCGACGAAATAAAACACGAATGCGGTTTGGCATTCATCCGGTTACGCAAACCCTTATCATTCTATCTGGAAAAGTACGGAACGGCCCTTTACGGTTTAAACAAATTGTACCTTTTAATGGAAAAGCAACACAACCGTGGGCAGGATGGCTCCGGTATTGCTTCCGTAAAATTAAATGTACCCAATGGCTATGCATTTTTAAACAGAATGCGCAGCGCTGTTCCACAATCTATTGCAGAAATATTTTATAGAATTGGTTTAGAAGTACAAGAACTGGAAAAATACCAGAAAGACATTACACAACAGCCCGAATTATTAAAAGGTCATTTACCCATGCTGGGCGAACTAATGTTAGGCCATTTGCGGTATGGTACCCAGGGAAAAAACAATGCAGAATTTTGCCACCCTTTTATAAAAAGAGATTTATTACCAGGAAGGAATTTAGCCTTAGCCGGCAATTTTAATTTGGTGAATACGGAAGAACTGTATCAATTGCTGAATATTGAACCCGGCGAATTTCAAAAACAAAGCGATTTGGCTGCCATGATGGAAGTGGTGCATCATTTTTTGGTAAAAGAAGATGAAGCAAACCCCAACCAGGCCTCCATAACACAAGTGCTAAAAAAAGCAACACCATTGTTTGATGGTGGATATACTTTTGGCGGATTAACAGGTAACGGTTACAGCTTTGTGATGCGTGATGCACATGGCATAAGACCTGCCTATTATTTTGTGCATGATGAATTTATTGTGGCAGCCAGTGAAAGGGCCGCCATACGCACTACTTTTAATGTGGGCGAAAATGAAGTAAAAGAATTAATGCCCGGTTGTGCTTTAATTGTAAATGATGATGGGAAATATGCCATTGAACAAATTTTACCCCCAAAGGAAAGAAGAGCCTGCTCTTTCGAACGCATTTATTTTTCACGTGGCAGCGATGAAAAAATTTACCGCGAAAGAATTGCCTTAGGGCACCATCTAAGCAAAACAGTATTAGAAAGCATTGATTATAATTTAAAACAAACCATTTTTTCATACATACCCAATACCGCAGAAGTAGCATTTTATGGCTTAGTAAAGGGAATGGAAGAATACCTGAACCAAATTAAAATTCAACGCATTTTAAGTTGGGGCAATGATTTTACGGAAGATAAACTGCAGGAAATGATTAACCGTAAAATAAGACAGGAAAAAATAGCGATTAAAGATGTGAAGCTGCGCACTTTTATTACAGAAGACAATAGCCGAAATGAAATGGTGCAGCACGTCTATGATATTACTTACGGTACCGTAAAAAAACAGGAAGACACTTTAGTAGTTATTGACGATAGTATTGTAAGAGGTACTACTTTAAAAGAAAGCATTATAAGAATGTTGGCCCGTTTAGAGCCTAAAAAAATTATTGTAGTTTCTTCAGCCCCGCAAATACGTTACCCGGATTGCTATGGAATTGACATGAGCAAAATGGGCGATTTCATTGCTTTTAAAGCAGCCCTTTCATTGCACAAAAAACGGGATATTGAAGCCGGTCTGGAGCAGTTGTTCCAAACCTGCAAAGAAATGGAACGCAACAATCAGTTACATACCGAAAATATGGTTCGGCAGGTGTATAAACCCTTTAGTACAGAAGAAATATCGGCTGAAATTGCCCAATTAATTACGCCTTCTGAATTAAATTTAGATGTAGAAGTGATTTTTCAAACCATTGAAGATTTGCATGAATCATGCCCTACCAATACCGGCGACTGGTATTTTACTGGCAACTATCCCACCCCGGGTGGCAACAAGGTTTGCAATAAAGCTTTTATGAATTATATGGAAGGGAAAAATGTAAGAGGCTATTAATTAAACGCTAAATGCATCATGAAGCAATTATTAATTATTCGGCATGCCAAAAGTAGTTTGGATGCACTTACTGATTTTGACCGGCCTTTAAACAATAGAGGACAAATGGAGGCTGCTGAAATGGCCCAAAAACTCATAGCAGAAAATATTACGGTAGATGCTTTTATTTCAAGCCCGGCTTTAAGAGCCATAAGCACTGCCTCTTATTTTTTAGAAGCCTTTCAACAAAAGGGAAAATTGTTGTACAATCAAATTAGTGAAGCACCCGAATTATACGACGCCGAATTAGATACTTTTTTTCATGTTACTGAAAAATTAGATGATGCCATTCAGTCAGCCGCCTTGTTTTCACACAATCCGGGCATTACAGAGTTTGCCTACAAATGTTCCGCTTTTAAACAAGAAATAGTGCCCATGCCTACCTGCGGGGTAGTTGGCATTGCTGTAGATGCAGCTTCCTGGAAAGATTTCAGCGCAGCGCCTAAGCATTTTCTGTTTTTCTATTCCCCCAAAAAAATTTAAATACATTTTTTTTACTATTCACCAAAAACACCCCGGCAAAAATACATAAGCCTGCCAGTAATTTAGTGAGTGTAAAATGTTCGCCCAAAAGCCATACAGCAATAATGGCTGCAAATACCGGTTGAGTATAAATGTAACTGCCCGTAGCAGATGCACCAATAACGGAGATACCATACACATTAAAGAGATAAGCCACAAATGTGGCACCTACACATATCAATGCCAATATCAGCCATTCAAATATGCCAAAAGCATGCCATTGGGTTACAAAAAAATCGTTCCAGCAAAAGGGAATTAAAAACAAAGCTCCAAAGGTAAAAATCCAGCGCATTACATGCAATGCGCTATATACCTGCATTAAAGGGCGAACCCAAACCATATAAAAAGCATAAGAGATGGCGTTCACCAAAATATACAAATCGCCAATAAGGCTGTCTTGCCTGTTGCCACTATTTTGTTTCATGGCAATTAAAATAACAGCGCCGGATACGCCCATTAATAATCCCAATATTTTTACAACAGATAACCGTTCTTTTAACAACCATGCAGCAATGAATGTAATGAATATGGGTGTTGCCAAAGCAAGCAGCGATGCATGTATAGAAGAAGTAAGTGACAGGCCTTTAATAAAAAATAACTGATTAATTGTTACACCTGTAATACCACAGAGCACAAATAAGGAAATATGTTTGCGTTCAATGCCGGCACTGTTTCCAGGCTTTAATAAAAACAATGTCCAAAATAATATCAGTGCTGTTACTACCCTCGCAAAGTTTAATCCAAAAGGTAAAATAAATGCAGGGGTAATATATTTTACGGCTGCATAATTTACGCCAAAAAGCAGATTGGTGATTAATACGGCTGCATGTGCATTCCACCTGGTATTACTGAGCATATTGCAAATATAGCAGCACGCTTACTTGGTTTTAAAGATTTTGTATGAGCAACTTTAATTGTTGCGCGGTAAAAATTTTGGGCTGTAGAGTTTTAAAAGGAAACTGTTCAAGTGCTGTTAACTGTTCTGCTATATTCAAATGCTCTTGTTTCACCATAAAACATAATTGTAAGTCGGCTAAACGTTTTGCCAGATACTCCTGTTCCGTTTGCCCGGGCGTAGGTATAAAAAAACATTTTTTTTGCAATGATAATAATTCCATTACCGTAGTATAACCACTTCTTGCAATTACAAATTTGCTCTGCTCAATTACCTGTTGCAATGCCTTACCCGGTAAATGTGATAAAATATTGTGTTTGCTTTTGATGGCATTTGCCTGTTCTGGCAACCCTCGCAAAACAATAATACTTGCATCTATCTGCTCTATTTTAGAAAGGACTATATTTTCAAGAAGGGTACGCTGCGGTTCGGGGCCGGATAACAGAAAGCAATAATCATAAACATATTCCGAATGGAATGTAGCAGTGTTTTCAAATCTAGATAACATTCCCATGTATTGCACTGGAATAGCAGGTAATTGTTTGGGATGAGACAGTATTCCCGCTAATCCCTCATCACCGCCCATATCAGGCACCCAACAAGTATCAAAACGATTAATGTATTGGTAGTTGATACGTTGCAGCAAATTTCTTAACCATTGATAAGGAGCCAGAATGGTTAATTGATGGGTAATGAAGGTGCAATGAACAGCAGGATGGTATAATCCAAAACGGTTATCACTGATTACCCAATTAATGGAATATTGCTGTACCATTTCATTCAGTACTGCATGTTCATTTTTAATGGCACGAATAATTTTAGGCACCTGCAGCAATAATTTAACTGGCAACCATGTACTGCTTTGCGCATATTGAACATGATATCCGGCTAAGGGAACAATGGTTAAATGAGGAAATTCTTTTTGCAGCAAAGCGGCCGACTTACCGGATGCAGCCAGAATTACATGGTAATGATTGATAATCAGGGCATTAATTATAGGAATACAGCGGGTTGTATGACCCAACCCCCAATCTAATGGTGCTACCAATACATTTTTGCCCTTAATTTTCACCGAAATATTTGGTGTTGATGATTTTTTTATCAATTTATACCGTATTTTTATTTTTACGGAAGAAAATAATCATGTTTCATCAGCGCAACAAAATACGAATAGTTCTGTTATTATTAATGATGATGGGATTAGTTTCCTGCGGAATTTTGAGTAAATCTAATTATAAGAAACATTGTATGTGCCCTGTTTATAAACCTGTATAAAAAATTTCATTTATCCCCAAATGAATTAAATATATATGAAAAATAGCAGCAGAGATCTTTTAGTACTTTCTAAAAGCGAGTTAATTGGACCCGATGATTTTGCCAATGAAGTTGCGCAATTAAATCTATTACTGCACCGAACAGAAAGTTTCCGTAATTTTTGTATTGCCAATGAATTAATTGATGTGAACCGATCGAAAATAATCCGTTCGCAACATTTAATGCAACAAGCTATTAAAGACCGGTTATACAAACCTTTTGTTTTTATCTGCAATAAAAACTAATTGCCACCTTCATCACCTGTTCCACGTCCTATTGATCCAAAAATAATTTTAAAAAGAGAGGCTGTCTCAAAAGTCCGAGGCAGCCTCTTTTTATTCGGTAAGGGGGGGGTGGTGGAGAAAGTTTTCATTTAAGCCATTCTCAAACGCTTCATTTTACTTTTGAAATTTCCTCTTTTTTATACGTTTTATTTCAGTTATTGTAATGCAGCCAAAGCTTTTTCCAATCCATTCAGCATAGGAACAATATCTTCTTCCCGGCAGGTACCTACACTCAATCTGTACCAACTGCTATTGCGGCCGGCGCCAAAAGCATAAAAAGGAACAATGGCTATTTTAGCTTCAGATAGAATATAACCTGTAACCGCATCCTGGTTTTCAAGCAGTTGGCCTTCCTTTGTTTTTTTGCCGGTTAAATTCATTTGAACAGTTAAATAAATAGCAGCCTGCGGTGCAATGGCATCAACAGAATATCCTTTTTTTTGCAATGCTTTAATACCCTGGTAAATACTGTTCAATCTAAACTCAAGTGCTTGTTTATAGCTGTTCAAATACCGATCAATTGCTTCTGTTTGTCCCAAATATTTTGCAACTGCATGCTGTTCTGCCATTGGCGCCCATGCACCAAGATGGCTTAAAATTGCCTTCATTTTGGCAATGATAGCAGCAGGACCAACTGCCCATCCTACCCGTACACCCGTTGCTGCAAAAGCTTTAGAAATACCATCAATAAAGATGGTGTATTCCCGCATTGCTGGCCTTAAGGTAACCGGATTATAATGTTGAATATCGCCATAGGTAAGTGTCCAATACATTTGATCAAACATCACATATAATTTTTTTGCATCGGGCGGCCTGTTGTTATTTTCTTCCAGTACCATATCACATATCTGCTCTAAAGATGTTTTGGATAGTGTAGTTCCGGTAGGATTTTGCGGTGTACACAAACAAAGTAACGTAGCCCCCTTGATGTGTGGTGCAATGGCTTCGGCTGTAGGCATAAAATTATTTTCCGCAGTACACTCAATGGTACAATGTTGCCCTTGTGTTAAATGAACGTAGTGATTATTATTCCAGGATGGTACCCCATAAATTACTTTATCGCCTGCATCTACCAATGTTTCAAACAAGGTATAAATTAATGGCCTGCCACCTGATGCAATTTGTATTTCATTTTCAGCATAAACCAACCCCTCTCTTTGCGCCAAAAATGCCGAAACAGCTTTACGTAACAAAGCAATACCATCTGCAGGCGGATAATTGGTAAACTTTTTTTGATAGGCTTCTATAATATATTGCTCCAACTCGGTAGGAATAGGAAATACGGAAGAATCAAAATCGCCAATGGTGTAATTATAAATTTTTTCTCCTTTCTTAATGCGTTCTGTAATAGCATTGCCCAACTTTACAATTTCACTACCAATCAGGCTCTCAGCCAACTTACTTACTTTTACCATTTCCAAATTTTTATTGATTAAAACTTACAACTGTTAGCAAAATTACAGTAATCGGGCGGAGTGGCCATAAAAAAAACGACCGCTTTTAAAGAGCCGCTATTGAATGATACATATGTACTATTAATGATTCTCGTTGTATTTTTTTTCTGCTTCCTGTGCCTTTTTAAAATCTAAAACCACGCCATTAATACAATAACGCAACCCTGTTGGTGGCGGACCATCTTCAAACACATGGCCTAAATGCGATTTACAGCGACCGCATTCCACCTCAGTTCTTTTCATGCCATAACTGTTATCCGGTAAATAAATTACTGAATTTTTACTAATGGGTTCATAAAAACTTGGCCAACCACATCCACTGTCAAATTTTGTATCGCTTTTAAATAATGCATTACCACAAACAGCGCAATAATAGGTACCCACTTCTTTAAAAGTTTCAAACTTACTGGTAAATGGACGTTCGGTGCCTTTTTCTCTTGCCACATAATACACTTCGGGTGAAAGCAATTCTTTCCACTCCGCATCGGTTTTTACAATGGCAGCACCGGCATCTGCACCGGTTTTTGAAAATTCGTTTTTGGAATTGTTTTCCATAACTGTTGTTTTTGTTTGGGGTTGACTATAACAACTATTCATTAGCAAAAATAGTGTTATTGAAAATAAATTTAATTTCATGATTTTCGTTTTAACCATTTGCTTGCCAGCAATGATTGTATGAGATTCTATGAATGCATTGCAAAGCGCTTTATAAAAAATTTCAGCATGCTATATGCAGACAATAAAACTACGCAAATAGACAGAAAATGGTTTGGAGGCAAATGTTAAAGCCAAATAATTAACAGGTAGCGCAGTAGTTTGTTCATTTGTTAAAGGAAATGTAAAGCGCAAGGCTTATATTTGTTCCTCATTTAAAGAGCGTGTGGCTATGTTTAATATTATTCTGTTTGGCCCTCCCGGAAGCGGAAAAGGAACACAAAGTGAAAAATTAGTAGCTAAATATCACCTGAAACATTTAAGTACCGGCGATTTATTACGCAGCGAAATTGCAGCGCAAACTCCTTTGGGTTTGGAAGCCAAAAGCCTAATGGACAAAGGGCAATTGGTTCCCGATGAAGTAGTAGTTGGTATGATTAGTTCTGCGTTGGAGCATCATCCTGATGCCAAAGGATTTTTGTTTGATGGTTTTCCCAGAACCAAAACACAATGTGAAGCATTGGATGCACTTTTAAAATTAAAACATACCCAGATAAATGTAGTGCTGGCGCTGGAAGTAAGTGAAGAAGAATTGGTGAAACGCCTATTGAACAGAGGCTTAACCAGTGGTCGTAGTGATGATACCAATGAGGCTATTATCAGGGCCAGAATTGAAGAATACAATGCTAAAACAGCAGCCGTAAAAGCATATTACGCAAAATTTAATAAGGTAGTAGATGTAAAAGGCGAAGGTACTGTTGAAGAAATTTTTAACAGTTTATGCAGCGAAATTAACAAACGCTTGTCTTAATAGCAGAAAGATACTACCAAAACCAACTGCTAACCCGCTTGAGTATACAAACCTTGAAGCGGGTTTTTTATTTATGCAACCTCAATTTAAACTAACAATCATTAGTATTTAAATACTGCTTTCCTTATTTTTGAAGCGCATTATTGCAGCAATAATCTTAACAAAAGAAATGATATTAGAAAGTTATATCTTAGGAAAATGGATTGCCGGCAGCGGCGAAGGGCAGCCTTTGTACAATGCAGTAAACGGCGAATACATTGCAGCGGCCAGTACAGAAGGGTTTGATATGGCTACAATTATGGAGTATGCCAGAACAAAAGGAAATACCGCTTTACGGAAAATGACTTTTCAGGAACGTGGATTACTATTAAAAGCCTTAGCACTGCATTTACAACAGTACTTGCCCGAATTGTATACCCTCAGTTACAAAACCGGTGCAACCAAAGCAGATAGCTGGGTAGATATTGAGGGTGGAATCGGTAATTTATTTTCATATGCATCGCTGAGAAGAAAACTCCCCGATTTGCCCTACTGGCCCGAAGGAGAGGCGCACATGCTGGGCAAAGCCCATACATTTATGGGGCACCATTTATTGTTACCGAAAGAAGGAGTTGCCATTCATATTAATGCCTATAATTTCCCCGTATGGGGCATGTTAGAAAAAATTGCAGTAAATTTTTTAGCAGGTGTGCCCGCTATTGTAAAACCTGCTACCGTTGGATGTTATTTAACCCAGGCTGTGGTTAAACAAATTGTTGCATCAGGCATATTCCCTGAAGGTGCATTACAACTGCTTTGTGGCAGTACAGGGAATTTGTTGGATTTAGTGAATGCACAAGACACCATTACATTTACCGGCAGTGCACATACCGGATTAAAACTAAAAACCACTCCTGCTATTGTGCAAAACAACGTATCATTTACAATGGAGGCGGATTCATTGAATGCCATTGTTTTGGGTAACGATGTTGCACCCGGAATGCCCGAGTGGGATTTATTTATTAAGGAAGTTAGAAAGGAAATGACTTTAAAATGCGGACAACGTTGTACAGGTGTTCGCCGCATTTTGGTTCCGGAAAATAAAATTGAAGCAGTGCAACAAGATATCAGCAAAGCACTGTCGCAAACAATCATTGGCAATCCATTGCATGAAAAAGTAAGAATGGGTAGCCTGGCAGGCAAAACTCAAAAAGCAGAAGTGCTTCATCAGGTACAATTATTATTACAAAGCAGTGAATTGGTGTATGGCAATTTAGATACTGTTGAGGTAATGGATGCAGATGCTACTGCAGGCGCCTTTATGAGTCCGTTACTATTGCGAAACAATAACCCACTGCATTCACCCGAAGTACATGCTATTGAAGCGTTTGGGCCTGTTTCAACTTTAATGCCCTATCACAATTTAGAGGAAGCAATTCACATTACTAAATTAGGAAAGGGATCATTGGTATCTACCATTATTACCGCATCTGCAGAAACTGCCCGAAATTATGTATTGGGAGCAGGTACTCATCATGGCAGAATATTGATTTTAAACCAGCAATGTGGCAAAGAAAATACCGGACATGGTTCGCCATTGCCACTGCTTGTACATGGTGGCCCCGGACGTGCAGGAGGAGGTGAGGAAATGGGCGGATTAAGAGGCCTGCAACATTATATGCAACGCGTAGCCATTCAAGGTTCGCCAGATATGCTCACTGCTGTTTTACAACAATACCAACAAGGCGCAAATGGTATAACTGCAACCGTTCATCCTTTTAAAAAATATTTTGAAGAACTAAGGATTGGTGAGCAAATGATTACCCCCTCTGTAACCATTTCCCACGATTTGATTGATGCATTTGCTGATTTATCGGGCGATCATTTTTATGCTCATTTAAGAAATACCAATTTTGAAGGCACCATGTTCACTCAACAGGTAGCACATGGGTATTTGTTATTAAGCCTTTCTGCAGGTTTGTTTGTAGACAGTTATGAAAAAAATCCGGTATTATTGAATTATGGCATTGATGAGTTGCGATTTACCAAGCCGGTATATCCGGGTACGTCAATGCATGTTAAATTTACCTGTAAAGAAAAAATTAGTCAGGAAAGAAAAGAACCAACTGATATTGCAAAGGGCATTGTAAAATGGCTGGTAGAAATGATAGATGATACGAATGAATTGGTAGGTATAGCCACCATTTTAACGATGGTAAAAAAACAAAAACAATAAAATAATTTTATATGGATAACGATCATGGATATGTATCAGTGCACAGAAGTCATGGTATTAGCACCATTGAATTTTATCATCCACAAAGTAACTCATTACCCAGAAAAATTTTGCATGAATTAGCAGAAGCCATACACAATGAAGGCATTAATGCAGATATAAAAGTGATTATACTGCGTTCTGCCGGCGAAAAAACTTTTTGTGCCGGCGCTTCTTTTGAGGAATTGGCAGCCATTCAAACTGAAGCAGCCGGAGAGCAATTTTTTAGTGGTTTTGCCCATGTTATTAATGCCATGCGTAAAGCACCACAACTCATTATTGCACGTATACAGGGAAAATGTGTAGGTGGTGGCGTAGGATTAGCAGCTACAGCCGATTATGCCATTGCAACAACAGGTGCTGATGTTAAATTAAGCGAGTTGGCAGTAGGCATTGGGCCATTTGTTGTAGGACCGGCAGTAGAAAGAAAAATAGGATTATCTGCTTTTTCGCAGTTAGCCATTGATGCAGCCAACTGGCGACCGGCAGAATGGGCCAAACAAAAAGGCTTGTATGCCGAGCTGCATGCTGAAATTTCAGGAATGGATGAAAGCATTCATCGTCTGGCTAACTTTTTATCGCAAAGCAGCATCACTGCCATTAAAGAACTGAAACATGTATTTTGGCAGGGAACAGAACACTGGGATGACCTTTTACACAAACGTGCATCCGTTAGCGGTAAATTGGTGCTGAGCGACTATACCAAAAAGTTTATTGAGCAATTTAAAAATAAGCGGAAATAGTTTAAAAAAGTAAACCCGCAGCCCACTCGGTTTGAAATTTTGATACAACCAATTTTGTTTGTAAATCAATCATTTTTTGCCTTGTTTCTAATAATTTGGATTCACGGCTATTGATTAAAAACAGAGAACTTTCGCCATTATTAAATTTCAACAACTCATTTCTAAATAAAATTTCAAAACTATTAATCAGAGCTGCAACTTGCTGAAATTGTGCTGCGTACAATTGATTTTGAACATAGTAAGAATTTATTTTGTTTTGAATCTGCCATTTTTTTGAAGCCAAACTTAAATTGGTTTGTTGAATTTTAATTTGTGTTTTCCTGTACTCACCACGGGCTGTTCGTAAAAACAAAGGCACTTTAAAATCAATGCCGAACTTGTAGTTATTTTCAAGAAAAGCTGCATCAGCAACATTATATAAAGCATTGTACCCTTTATTAAGCAAGTTTGCTTTTAGATTTAGTGCAGGCAGAAAACTTTGCCATTTTAATTTCCGCTCAACCTCCAATGCATCTAGCTTAAATTCATATTGTTTTATTTCCGGATGATTAGGTACTGCCTGATTCATCAAATCATCCAATGACAATGGAACAATATAATCCTGCAGTGCTGTGGTATCAGGAATAAAATGACCGGGCAAAAAATAAGGCATTGCGTTTTCATCCCATAAAAAATCGGTTAATTCAAAACTTGCTTTATTGAATTTAATGATTGATTCACCCAGCAATAACTGATAGTTTAAAACCTGTGCATTCGCTTCAATAGTATCTGCTAAAGCTTTATCACCTTGTTGGTAAGCAATCACTATTAAATGTAACCTGTTTTTAGCAACGTCCAAAAATCTTTCATACAATTTTTTTTGTGCATAGGCACCATACCACTGCCAGTAGCGCAATGCTGCATCAAGCAGTAAATCGTTGACCATTGCATTTCTTTCCTGAACTGACTGGCTGTTTAAAATTTTAGCCTGTTGAATAGCGGCTCTTCTTTTATCAATTAATAATCCTTTTAATACTGCTACTTCTGCACCAATATAACTTGTTTTACCTGTTGTTACTTCTCTTGTAATGTAGTTGCCTCCATTGTCCTCTACTCCGGCTTTAATATCCATACCAATTGGTATGGGTATTTTTAGTTCAGCATTGTTATAATAGAAATAATTGGTTCCGTTAAAAGTTTTTTGATTGTTTGTATAACTAATGCTCGGATCAAATTCACCCTTCGCGGCTACAATTCCTTCCTGAGCACTTTCAACAGACAGATTTGCAGAACGTGCAACCGGATGATTTTTTTTCACTCCTTGTATATACTCATTGAATGAAAACACAATCTCTGATTCAGTTTGGGCTGAAGCAAAGCTGTTGATGCAAAACAATAATATACCAATAAAAAATACTTTCATATCAAATGACTTCTATTTACACATTCAAAAATTAGTTTATTTTTTTGATATTTTTTCAAAATTATTTTCTGCTGAATAGTACTCTGGTGGAAAGCCATTAATGGTTCGCCATAATTCATAATAAACCGGTACATTTTTTAACAGCGCAATACATTTAGCCCCACCACCTAATTTTAATTGTTTGGGCCATGGTTTTTTGGTAGTATCCGGTGCTATTAACACTCTGTAATTTCCTGATGTATTGATATTATTTTCGATAGCTGAAACCCTACCTGTAAAAGTGCCATATGTCGATTCGGGCCATCCGCTAAAAACAATGGCAGGAAATCCGTCAAAAATAATAGCCACTTCTTGCCCTTTAGAAATGAGCGGAATATCGGTGGGTGATACATACATTTCAACAGCATAATTGCTGAAATCGGGTACAATTTCAACGATCATATCCCCCTCCTTAACAATTTCATCTAACCCGGCTTTTTTAGCTTTTGTTATTTGGCCAGACTGAGGTGCGGTAATATAATAGAGTTGATTTCGGATATCATAATTTGTATAAATATTTTCTAATTTACTTACTTCGGCATTGGTTGAAGCAACTTGCGAAAGGGCAGCAAACTTATCACCTTCGGCTTTTGAAATTTTATCGGTATAATCCTGAATGGCACTGTTTTTTTCAATTTTAAGATTCAACAGTTCCTGTTTGTTTTGTAAAAATTTATTTTCGGCACTTGTTTTTTTTGCAATAGCATTTTGATAGTTCGCTTTTCGTTTTTCAAAATCTGTTAATGAAATTACGCCACTATCCAGCATTAGCCTGGCAGCTTCAATTTGTCGCTTATAAATATTTACATCATTCACAGCTGCTAAAACATCCATACTATCGCTCACTATTTTTAATTGTTGCTGCGCAATTTTATTATCGAAAGATGCTAATTTTAATTGCAACCCTTTTTTTAATGCATCAGCCTGTTTATCGGCAGTTGCAGCTTTTTCAAGATAAGCCTGAATACTTTGTTTTTTTGCAGTAATTTGTTGTTGTGTGCGGTTTAATAATTGTGGATCAAAATAATCTACCTTTACTTCTCCCAATTGTAATATGGTATCACCTTGTTTTACCATATCACCCTCTTTTACATACCATTTTACAATTTTACCGGGCAGAATGGTATTGAGCTGTTGCGGACGAGCTTCCTGACGTAAAGTAGTAATTTTTCCTTTGGTTCTGATATTTTGTGTCCAGGGTAAAAAAAGTACAATTACACAAAAAACAATTAAGCCAATAACCCATTTTTTGATGTATTTTTTTTTGTGTATTTTATAGATAGAATGAAATGATTGCAACGAATGATTTGTTGTTGCCGATTCAATTTCAATGTTTAAATAAGTTGATTTTTCTGTATTCATTTTTCCTCAATAAAAATTATTTTACCATTATCTAATTGAATGAACATATCAAACAAATGTTTTACCACGGGTGTTTCGGTTGTTATAATAATGGTAGCATTGCTTTTTTTCTTTCTTAAAAATTCAAGCAAGGCTAACATTTGTTGTTCAGATTTGTGTGCACAAGGATCTTCCAGTAATATTAAACGTGCATCGCCAATCAGGGCACGCATTAATAAAATTTCTTTTTTTATTTTTTGCGACAATCGTTTACCAACAGGATCAATCGGTGTATACAGTCCCATTGGCAGTTCATTAATGTAAGAAAGAAAATTGATTTGTTCAGCCAATTTTAAAACATCCTGCACTGCAATGGCCTCATTCCCCATTGTAATATTTTCGAGTAATGTACCTTTAAAAACGTCCTGCCTACCAAATAAAATACCAGTTTTGGCACGTAAATCGGCCAATTGAAAATTATTGATGGGCATTCCGTCAATTAAAATATTGCCGGTATAATGATTAAATGCCCCGGTTAATAAACGCAGAAATGATGATTTTCCTGAACCGGAAGCACCACACAATTGCACCAAACTGCCTGCAGGTATATTTACATGAATATCAGTTAAGGCTATTTTACCATCAGGATAGGTAAAATTTACCTGATTCAGTGTTATTTGCACGCCAACATTATTATTTGGCAATAGCATGCTGCCTTCATTTTCAATGGGTGCGTGAACCACCTTACTTAATTTTTCAACTGAAGTAAGGGTATCATACACTTTATCCAGCGACTGAATTAATTTCTCGATGGAGTTGATAATGAGAATGATAACAATATCTGAGGCGATAAACTGCCCAATGTTAATTTGCTGGTTCACCAATAATATTGACCCAACAATCAGCATTGTGGCAATAATGATAATTTTAAATGATATAAAACTCCAATACTGCATTACTAAAATGCGAAAATGGTTTGTTCTTGCGATGAGGTATCCATTTACATCTTCATCGGCTTTCTTAATATGAATGTTTGTTTTCTTTGCATATTTAAACGTTTTAATTTCTGCAGCCATTTCCTGAAACCAGGCGGCAATGTTATACTTATAATCACTTGCAATTAAACTGGTTTCAAAACCTTGGGGTGAAGTAAATTTAATGATAACAGAAAGTACTATTACCAGTAAAGCACCGAATGCAATAAAAACAGGATGATAGAAGGACAATAAAACCAAACCAAAAAATATTTGAATGATTGCTGCCGGTATATCTAATAAAATTTTTTCAATACTCTTGATTAAAGCAGTAGTATCAAAGAAACGATTCACCAGTTCCGGCAGGTGGTAGTGGTCTAATTTTTCAACATCCAATTTAGGAATACGGTCAGCAAATTCTAATGCATATCTTACAAAAATTTTTTGCTCAATTTTTTCTATTATTTCCATCTGCCGTATCTGTAATAAACCATTGATAAATACACTTATCAATACAATTGAAATAAGCACCACAATTGATATTGAGATGGTATTTGCCTGTACAAAACTGATGATGTATTGAATTCCGAGTGGTAGCGAAAGTGAAATTAACCCACCTAAAATGGCAAAGAAATAAATAGCATAAATATCCCTTCTATCGAACTTTAAAATTTCAAAAAATTTTTTTGCTGCACCAATAATTGAAATATTTGCAGTTTTTGTCATATTATTTTTAATTTGTTATTATAAGTCATCATATTCATACAACGGATCAATATGTGTGCGGGAAGTCATTTCAAAAACAGGATGTATAATGCCATCTTTTAACCCATACACCCAGCCATGTAAATGTGGTTTATTTTCATATTTCCAGGCTTTTTGAATAATTGATGTTTTGGCCAGATTCATTACCTGTTCACGAACATTCAACTCGGTTAACCGATCTGCTCTTGATTCTTCATCTGCTATGGCATCTAACTCTTCCCTATGAAAACGATATACATCTTTAATATTACGCAGCCATTTGTTGATAATGCCCAGGCTATGTTTGGTCATGGCCGCTTTAACACCACCACAGCCATAATGCCCACAAACTATAATGTGCTGCACTTTTAACTGATTCACGGCATATTCTAAAACGCTTAACAAATTAACATCGGTATACACCACCATATTGGCAATATTCCGATGCACAAAAATTTCGCCCGGCTGTGTACCGGTAATCATATCGGCAGGCACACGGCTATCGCTGCAACCAATCCATAAAAATTGTGGGGTTTGTAAGTGTGCTAATCTTGAAAAAAATTCAGGATCATCACTTACTCTTTTCTTGGCCCATTCTTCATTGTTTTTTAATAATTGCTCGTAAACTTTCATAAAATGATTAATTTGAGTGAATAAATTAGTACCATAAAGGTATTGATAGGCATTTAGAAAACAGTTTTACAAATTATCGTAACAGTATAAGTCATCGATTACATCATTTGGTTGTATTTCTTTTATTTTTTTTAATAACCCGTCTTCCAAATTGTATACCCAACCATGCAAGCTTGGACGATGATGATACTGCCATGCCTTTTGAATGATAGAAGTTTTGGCTAAATTAATCACCTGCTCTTCTACATTCAATTCAACTAATCTGTTTAGTTGTTGTTCTTCGGTTGGTAATTGTTCAATTTCAGATTGATGCAGCCTTTTTACATCTTTTATATTGCGCAGCCATTTGTTGATGATGCCAAAATTATGTTGTGTAACAGCAGCTTTTACACCACCACAACCATAATGACCACATACAATTACATGCTGCACTTTTAAATGATGCACAGCATACCCCAATACACTCAACAAATTTAAATCGGTATGTACCACCATATTGGCAATATTCCTGTGTACAAAAATTTCACCAGGATCGGTACCGGTTATTTCATTGGCGGGCACCCGGCTATCGCTGCAACCAATCCATAAAAATTCGGGTCTTTGAATTTTGCTAAGGCGTTTAAAATATGAAGGATCATCTTTCCTCCGTTCATTGGCCCATGCTTTATTTTCTAAAAATAATTTATCAATTGAATTCATATTTTAATTCATTTGGTTGTGAAAATAATTGGTGCATGCTTTTGTTCCGGCTTTTCTTAACTTCTACCTTAATATTTTTCAGATGTGCATGTTGCATGTAATGATTAATTTCTTCTATCACATCTTTATCAATAAAATCAGCCCTGGTAATATCAATCAGTACAAAAGAATTTTCAGGAATTTCCTCTAATTTTTGTTTGATAATAGGCTTATTTAAAAATGATACATCTTTCCGTAATCTGATTAAATAGTTATTGGTATCATTCACCACCAAAACAGCAGAATGAAAATTACTTCTAATTAAAAAGAACAATGCCACTCCGCACCCAATTAATATTCCAATTAACAAATCGGTTAATAAAATAGCAAGAATGGTAACTACAAAAGGAATGAACTGGTCTAATCCTTTTTTGTAAAACTCTTTAAACAAAGAAACTTTAGCCAATTTATATCCGGTAAAAATTAAGATAGCAGCCAATGCGCTTAGCGGTATATGATTAATGATTTCAGGAATAAATAATACAAACAACAATAACAGTAACCCATGCAGAATTGCAGAAAGTTTAGTTTTTGCACCTGCATATACGTTAGCAGAACTTCTTACAATAACTGAAGTAACAGGTATACCGCCTATTAAACCGGAGATTAAATTACCCACCCCTTGTGCTTTTAATTCACGGTTGGTAGGTGTTGCCCGTTTTAAAGGATCTAAATTATCAATAGCCTCTATACTTAACAGCGTTTCTAATGAAGCAACAATGGCAATGGTTACGGCAGCAATCCATACTTCTTTGTTGGTAATGAACGACCAATCAGGAAAGGTAAAGAAAGAGAGAAAACTGATAACATCTTTTGCTACAGGCAGGGTTACCAAATGGTTTGATTGCAGCGCTATAAAAGGTATACTTGTTTTAAAGTATTCATTCATGAATGTGCCTGCAATTACAGCCAGTAATGCCCCGGGAATCAATTGCACTTTTTTAATTTTTTTTACAATCCAAACATCCCAAACAATTAAAATTAATAAAGCAACTACCCCTATCAATAATACACCTTCATTTATTTTTGAAGCAAAGTTTTCGAAAGCGGTAAATGTATTTTGCGAATTTGCTTCTTTAAACGATTCATCACCAATAAAATCGGAATTATAACCTGCTAAATGTGGCATTTGCTTTAAAATTAGTAAAATGCCAATGGCAGCCAACATGCCTTTTATCACTGCATTGGGTACATAATCGCCCAGAATGCCCGCTTTTATAAAACCCAACACCACCTGCAATATTCCTGCTATTACAACAGCCAGTAAGAATGCTTCATACACTTGTAATTTGGCAATAGCCGTTGCAACAATAACGGTTAGGCCGGCAGCAGGTCCACTAACACTTAAATGTGAACCACTTAATAATCCAATCACAATACCTCCTACAATTCCAGCAATGATACCTGAAAACAATGGTGCACCTGATCCCAAAGCAATTCCCAAACATAAGGGCAATGCTACCAATACCACTACAATAGAGGCCGGAATATCTTTTCCGGCAGAACGGAAATAATTTTTCATGAATATGTTTAATTACAATTTAATAGAATAAAAAGAAATGCAGGCTTCCGGTATTGCATACACAGAACTATGCTGTATTTATTGATAAGCATGCCTAATAATTATTATAATTGAATTAAACGCATGATCATTGGTAAAATGTGGAGCATACTTGCAATCCGGATTGTGATTGCATTAGGCCTTGTTGGGGGGAGGCACTAAAATATCGGGACTGAATTGAATGGGAAGTTTCTCGGAGCGTTGAATGTAAACATCCAATGCGTTAAAGGAAAGGATATTGAAATGCTGATTAGTGTTATAAAGCAAATTATACAAAAAATTGAATTTTTTGATGGTATCTTTTTCAAGACCTTGGCCATGTGCCAACTCTTCGGTAATGGAATTATTGAATAAAAGCGCACCCACCTGCTTAATCGGAATGATTTGCAGGGAAATAGTTATTAATAAAAAAGCAGCGATCAGTGGTTTTAGCATCGCAGCGAAAATAACAAAATTTAAAAAAGAATATGTTGCTTAAATCATAAAATTACATAGGGTAGCAAATTTTATTGAATTAAATATTCAATCCGCCGCATACACTCAACACCTGACCGGTGATATAACTGCTTAAATCACTCGCTAAAAAAAGGGTTGTGTTGGCTATTTCTTCTGGTTTACCAAAACGGCCCAACGGTATTTTACTGAGGAATGTATTACCTGCATCGCCCTCTTTCAAATAAGCAGTCATATCGGTTTCAACAAATCCGGGTGCAATGGCATTGCAACGAATATTACGACTACCTAACTCAGCAGCAATTGATTTTGTAAAACCAATGATACCCGCTTTACTGGCAGCATAACTACTTTGTCCGGCATTGCCACGAATGCCAACAATAGAACTCATGTTGATAATGCTGCCGGCTTTGGCTTTCATCATGGGTCTAATTACCTGTTTGGTAACATTATACACACTATTTAAGTTGGTATTGATTACATCATTCCATTGATCCGGACTCATACGCAATAACAAATTATCTTTTGATATGCCGGCATTATTTACACAAACATCAATGGTTCCAAATTCTTTTAGTACTTCATTAATGAACAATTCTGAATCACTATAGCTGGCTGCATTGGTTTGATAAGCTTTAGCTTTTACACCCATTGCTTCTATTTGTTTTACCAGTTCGGCTGCTTTATCTGCGCTGCTATCACTAACATAGGTAAAAGCAATATAACTTCCCTGTTCGGCTAATTTTAAAGCAATTGCGGCTCCTATGCCTCTGGCTGCGCCAGTAATTACGGTTGTTTTTCCTTCTAACAATTTCATAAAAGATACACTTGTTTTATGTTTTGATAATGAGTGTGATGAATGTGTTTGCATTGCATTCATTCTTTCGAATACTGTTTTTGTGGGATAAAAATAATATTATTGTTTAAACTCTTCCCGCATAAGTTGTAATAATTCATCCACATATATTCTGTTGTTCGACAAGCGAGGCACTTTATGTTGGCCGCCTAATTTGCCTTTGTTCCGCAACCATCCATTAAAAATATTTTTTTGAACAGCATGTACAATGGGCTTCCGTAAGGCAATATCTTTCTGGCGTTTGGCCTCGTAATCACTATTTAAAGATTTTAAAGCGCAATCCAATTCAAATGCAAAATGTTCCATATTTTGGGGCGGCCTTTCAAATTCTATCAGCCATTCATGTGCACCGTTTTGTTCATCGTTAAAATATACAGGGGCTGCAGTATATTCACTTATAATGCTATTTGTTTTTTGGGCAGCAATGGCTACGGCTTTATCAGTATTATCTACAATTAATTCTTCACCAAAGGCATTGATAAAATGTTTTAACCGCCCACTTACTTTTATTTTAAAAGGGAATATTGATGTAAACTGAATAGTATCGCCGGTGAGATAGCGCCATAAACCGCCATTGGTTGAAATAACCGGTGCATAGTTTTTTCCTATTTCTACCTGCTTCAATCCAATAGTAATGGGTGTTTGTTTTCCATATTCCTCAACAGGCATAAATTCATAAAAAATACCATAATCTAAAAACAGTAACATGCCTTCTTCCTGTGCATCGTTTTGTGCAGCAAAAAAACCTTCACTGGCATTATATAAATCTAAATAAAATATACTTTTCCCAATCAGCTTTTTAAATTGTTCCTGATAAGGAACAAAGGAAACACCACCATGCAAGTATAATTCTAAATTCGGCCAAACCTCACTCAAAGTATTTTTTCCGGTAATTTCAAGAATACGTTTAATCAGCAATAAAGTCCAGGTAGGCACTCCGGAAATAGAAGTTACATTTTCCTGAATAGTGGTTTGTGCCAAATATTCAATTTTACTTTCCCACTCATCCATTAATGCAATGGATAATTCGGGGGTGCGTATCCACGAAGCCCACATTGGCGTGTTTTGTAACAATACGGCACTTAAATCGCCATATTGAGCCTCATCATTAATAGGACTGATTTGATGACTTCCACCAATCACCAATCCCTTCCCCGTTAGTAAGTCGCTTTCCGGATTAAATTTATAATAAAGGCTAAGCACATCTTTCGCAGACTGGTAATGGCAATCCTGTAAACTTTCTTCTGTAATGGGAATAAATTTACTTTTATCGCTGGTAGTGCCGCTACTTTTGGCAAACCAATAAACCGGTGTATTCCATAATAAGTTTTGCTCGCCCTGCATCAGTCTTTCAATGTAAGGCTTTAAATCTTCATATTCGTTAATGGGTATCCGTTGTTTAAATTCTTTAATGGTGAATAAATTATTCATACCATATTTTCGGCCAAACTCCGTAAACTGCCCGTGGGTAACCAAATCTTGCAACACATCGCGCTGGGTAGCAATGGGATTTTGCATCCACTGTTCAATACGCCAGTTTCGCAACCGTGCAAATCTTGATATGGCAGGACTAAGCAGTTTCATTCAAATAGGGGTTGCAGCAATTTAAGTAAACAATTTTACAGTAAAAAGATTATTCTTCTATCGCTTCTGTAAAACCTTCAGTGGTTTGTTTCATGGCATTATCTCTTTCCATTTCAATAATCCAGTCTTTTCTGCGCAGTTCAAAGTTAGTACCGAGGTATAAACGGCGTACCTTTTCATCCTGCGCCAATTGTTCGGCTGTGCCATGTTTAAATATCTTCCCTTCAATCAGCAAATAGGCCCGGTCGCAAATAGACAGGGTTTCATTTACATTGTGATCG
The DNA here is from genome assembly GCF_019249625.1 of Hydrotalea lipotrueae. Classification (NCBI taxonomy): domain Bacteria; kingdom Pseudomonadati; phylum Bacteroidota; class Chitinophagia; order Chitinophagales; family Chitinophagaceae; genus Hydrotalea; species Hydrotalea lipotrueae. The sequence goes on from NZ_JAESDL010000010.1 coordinate 39,409, forward strand.
GTAATGAGGATGCCGATATTTTTATACTTTAATTTGGCTACTACTGTTTGAATATCTTCTACAGCAATGGGATCAACCCCTGCAAAGGGCTCATCTAATAATATGAATTTAGGATCAACAGCCAGTGCACGTGCTATTTCCGTACGTCTTCTTTCACCTCCGCTTAAACTATCGCCATTATTATGTCTTACATGATGTAAATTAAATTCATTGAGCAACTGTTCTAATTTTTCATGACGCTGTTTTTTAGAAAGATTCGTCATTTCCAAAACAGCCATTATATTATCTTGTACGGTTAATTTTCTAAATACACTGGCTTCTTGCGGCAGGTAACCAATACCCATTTGTGCCCTTTTATACATAGGTAATTTTGTAATATCGGCAGTATCTAAAAAAACACGTCCTTCATCGGGCTTAATTAAGCCCACTACCATGTAAAACGTTGTGGTTTTACCGGCGCCGTTGGGACCTAACAACCCAACAATTTCGCCTTGTTTTACATTTACGCTTACCTTGCTTACAACGGTTCTGCCCTTGTAACTTTTTACTAATGCTTCTGTATGTATGGTTAAACTCAATGAATAATATTTTTAGCAAAAATAGATGGAGAACATTGATATTATTGCGAATTTATTGATTTAGCGAAAGATTATGATAGAACTGCACATAAAAAATCCCGGCAGTGGTCAATTGCCGGGAAAAATTTATAACCGCCAATTGCCTTTTATTGATTGTGTGAACCGATATAGAAAGCACCGGCAGCCAATCCTAAATCTTTTAATAGCATGGTCATTGACATAGCTTTCATTTGAGGGTCAGTGGCATGCATCATTCCGGGCAAATGCAATAATATTACAAACAAAAACAGCATAAGCCCTAATAAATAGCAGGCTAAACGGGTTTGTTTGTTAATAATAATAGCAATAGCTGCCAGAATTAAAGCTGTACCTACCAGATATACCCAAAAAACTGCAACAGGCAAGTAACCGGGAACATACCCTGCCATTGCATCACCCATTCTAAAATGATTAATGCCAAATACGGCTATTACCAATGCAAATACAATACTGGAAATACGAGAAACCATGTTTTTGTTCATAGTTAGGAGTTTTGATTTAGGCTTTAAGGTAAAAATCATTTTTCATATTTGCAAGTGGCACAAAAAAAACACCTCGAAAAGAGGTGTTAGTGGTTATAAATTAATGGCTATTTAATTTTTATAATTTTTCTGGCCGCATTTGGGGGAATAATAAAACATCTTGTATAGAAGGCTGGTTGGTCATTAACATACACAACCTGTCAATACCAATTCCTATACCCGAAGTAGGAGGCATACCATATTCTAATGCACGTAAAAAATCATAATCAATATACATGGCTTCTTCATCGCCGCGTTGCATTAATTGCAGTTGCTCTTCAAAGCGTTCCCGCTGATCGATCGGATCGTTTAATTCGCTGTAAGCATTGGCAATTTCTTTTCCGTTCACCATCAATTCAAAACGTTCAACCAAACCGGCTTTACTGCGATGCTTTTTGGTAAGCGGGCTCATTTCAACCGGATAATCAATAATAAAAGCAGGTTGTATGTATTTGTGTTCGCTGGTAGCACCAAAAATTTCATCAATTAATTTTCCTTTTCCAATATTGCCTGGAACATCAATATGCAGTTGCTGACAAACTGCACGCAGGCCGGCTTCATCCATTTGGCTAATATCAATACCTGTATTTTCCTGAATGGCTTCAAAAATACTGATGCGTTTATAAGGCGCTTTGAAATTAATGATTGTTTCACCCACCTGCACTTCAGTGGTACCATGCAAAGCCAATGCAATTTTTTCCATGAGTTGTTCGGTTGTTTCCATCATCCAGAAATAATCTTTATAAGCAGTATACCATTCCAATACTGTAAACTCAGGATTGTGTGTTCTGTCCATCCCTTCATTTCTGAAGTTTCGGCTAAACTCATACACCCAATCGAATCCGCCAACAATTAATCTTTTTAAATATAATTCGTTTGCAATTCTTAAATACAATGGAATATCCAATGCATTGTGATGGGTAATGAAGGGCTTTGCAGCTGCACCACCGGGAATAGGCTGTAATACCGGCGTATCTACTTCCAATGCACCCTTTTCATTTAAAAATGTGCGGATGGTATTGATGAGTTGCGTACGCTGCACAAAATTTTCTTTTACAGAAGGATTAATGATTAAATCAACATACCGCTGGCGGTACCTGAATTCCGGATCGGTTACTTCATCATACACATTCCCTTCATCATCGCGCTTTACAACCGGAAGTGGTTTTAATGATTTAGTAAGCAGTGTAATGGTTTGTGTATGTAATGAGGTTTCACCGGTTTTTGTTATGAACACAAAACCGGTTGCACCAATAATATCACCAAGGTCTAAACCATGTTTAATTACATCATCCCAAAAGCTTTTGTCTTCACCGGGGCAAATATCATCGCGCTTTACATACAACTGAAAAATACCTTTGCTATCCTGAATTTTTATAAAGAAAACTTTTCCTTTATCGTTGATGCTCATGATTCGGCCGGCCACACAAACGTTTTGAAAATTATCTTTATTTTCCTCACTGAAGTTGACTTTAATATCAGATGAATAATGTGTAACGGGGTATAAGGCTGCAGGATAAGGTTCTATGCCTGCTGCTTTTAATTTTGCTAATTTTTCTCTGCGAATTAGCTCTTGTTCACTCAGTTGTACACTCATAACTTAGAAAATTAATGGCTGCAAAGATAAGTGCAAAGCAGCTATGCCATTCGCAGCGTTGCATTACTTTTTATTCAACCAGCACTTGTTTCAATGAAATCGTGTTTCAAAGGAAATAAATCTTTACAAATGCTATTCACAAAAAATGAGTGTTGGTAGCAGGCACCAATACAAACCATTGTTTATGGATACATTTAAACAGTTCGTCTGCTCCTTAATTTATCTGCCGCAAAAAAACCTCGATATCTCTGTATCATGTAATATTCGCATTTCTCCCGGCAATAAGCCCCCCAATGTTAAATGTCCAATTCTGTGGCGAATGAGCCGTAGGGTAGGAAATCCAACAGCAGCCGTCATTTTACGCACCTGTCTGTTTTTGCCTTCTTTCAAAATTATTTTAATCCAGGGTGCCGGAATATTTTTTCGAAATCGTATGGGTGGAAAACGATCGGGCACCTGTGGTGCAGTTACAAGCAGCTCAGCTTTGCAGGGTAAAGTTCGATATTGCTTGCCATCTACCTGAATATTTACACTATTTTGTAATTGAAAGATTGCGTCAGGTGTAATAGCGCCATCTACTTGTACCCAATATTCACGTTCATGCGCAAATGCAGGATCTAATAATTTCTTATTGATGCTGCTATCGTTGGTGAGCAGCAATAAGCCTTCACTATCAAAATCTAAACGACCAACAGGGTATACATTATCAGGAACCGAAAAAAAATCTTTCAAACATTTTTTATCATCCGTTGCTGTAAACTGCGATAATACCTGAAATGGTTTATAAATAATGAAATATTGATGAACAGTGTGTTTCATACAATTTGTAAAAGTTGTTTTTTAATGCAACATTTGTAATGTACATCCAATTTTTTATGTTTAAACTTGCACTATTTTTTTTGAATGGATGGTGTTGATTTTCTATTACAATAAAAATCCCGCAGAAGCGGGACTTTATATATGGATGGGTTAGTAAGTACGGGAATACAATTCCCACCACAATATTATAAAGAGTTTTTTCCAATACAAAAAAAATTGCAAACTATTTTATTCACATCTTTAAAAAAAATGTGAATAGCGGAGTACAGATCTTCAAAATTTTTGTTCTAAAAACTATAGCGCACTACTTTCAATTGTTTGCATTTAACTTTTTACAAATAGCTGTAATATCGATGAACAGTGCATTTCAAAAGAAACTGTTTTATAAATTTTGAATAACAAATTAAAAAATCGAAGCGTTTTTACATAAAAAACACAACGTTTATATTTATTCTGCAACAAAAAAATTTATAACAGCAAGCAGATTTAACTTTGCATTTTACACTCATAAATAGAATTATGAAATTTCCTACACCTGTAACCTTAACCTGGATGGCAACATTGATTGATGCTGAAGTTGTTGGCAATGCTGCTGTAACCCCCACCGGTATAAATGAAATTCATAAAGTTGAACAAGGTGATATTGTATTTGTAGATCATCCAAAATATTATGACACTTGTTTACAAAGTGCTGCCAGTGTTATAATTATTAATAGCAAAGCAGTACAAATACCGGAAGGAAAAGCATTGTTGTACACAGCCGATCCGTTTGAAGCGTACTTAAAAATTGTAGATTATTTTAAACCATTTACACCTTCAGAAAAAGCAATTAGTAGTTCAGCAAAAATTGGAGCAGGCAGTGTGGTAATGCCCAATTGTTATATTGGCAATCATGTTGTAATCGGTAAAAACACCATCATACATCCCAATGTTACCATTGGTGATGACTGTATTATTGGAGATCATGTTGTAATACAATCAGGCACCGTAATTGGCAGCGATGCTTTTTATTATAATACAAAAAAAAACAGACCTGTATGGTTTAAGCGCATGAAAAGTTGCGGGCATGTTGTAATTGAAGATTATGTGGAAATAGGCGCAGGTTGTACCATTGACAGAGGTGTAACTTCTGAAACTAGAATTGGTCGGGGTTCTGTTTTAGACAATCAGGTACATATTGGGCATGATACCCTTGTTGGCAAAAATTGTTTGTTTGCTGCACAAGTAGGAATTGCAGGCGCTGTGGTAATTGAAGATGGGGTTACTTTATGGGGGCAGGTAGGTGTAAGCAAAACTTTAACCATTGGCGAAAATGCTGTTGTACTAGCACAGGGCGGAGTACCGAGCGATTTAGAAGGTAATAAAGTGTATTGGGGTACCCCCACACAGGAGGCCGCAGTTAAAAGAAGAGAATTGGTTTGGATAAAAAGAATTCCGGAGTTATGGAAAAAAGTAATGGATACACCATCATAATCCATACTTAGCTTTTAACTCACCACATATTCTTTCAATGGCTGCATCAATGGGTGTGTATTCAAAATTTACAGCATAGGTAAGAAAGCGGAGATTATCGTATGTAACTTTTGTTAATGCAGTTTTAGCCGTTTCTTTTGTAATCAGCGGTTCTTGTTTCGTAAAAAATGCTTTTGCTGCTTCTATTCGCCAAACTATTTCTGCTAAAAAAGGAGTTACTTTTCTATGTGGTGGTTTTACAGCAAAGTGATGGGCAATGCTTGTTAAAATTTCTTTGTAACTTTTATTTTCACTACTAATTATAAAACGTTCTTTGTTGCAAGTACCACGCATGCAAATGAGCATGGATCTTACTACATCTTTTACATCTACAAAACCGCTGGTGCCCTCTGTATACCAGGAATAACCATGGTATACTTTTTTAAATAATTCTGTAGAGCCGGTATTCCAATCGCCTGCCCCCAATATCATGGAAGGATTTAAAATTACGGCATTCAACCCTTCGCCGATTCCGCGCCATACCTCCATTTCGCCTAAGTATTTTGTTCTGCCATATTCACTGTTACTGGTGGCCATGCTCCATTTCATTCTTTCAGAAACAGGTCTGCCTTCCCGCATTCTACCCAGCGCAGCTACTGAACTAACATGAATTAATTTTTTTATGTTTTTTTCTAAGCAAACATTCACCACATTAGCGGTACCTTCTACATTTACTTTGTACAACAACTTTTTCTTGGCCGGATTAAAAGAAACAAGTCCTGCACAATGGTAAACCTGTTCCACATTTTCCATAGCAGCAGATAACGCTTCCACATCTAATATATCGCACTTTACCCATTCTAATTTATTGGCCAGATGAGGGGGCATGTTGTTGTGATAGATTGCTTTTACGGAAAAATCTCTTCGCAGTAACTCCTCAATTAAATGAGTGCCCAATAAACCTGAACCTCCGGTTACTAAAATCATAGCAGTTTTTATTAATTACAATTTAAACACAATTGAACGAACAGGGAAAGTACAAAAAATTTATTTCCCCCAATAAATTTCAGAAAGAATAATTGATAATAAAGTTAAAGAGCGAAAGATTTGCCTTGTTATACACATATTTTGGGTTATTGTAGGTATCGCCATATCCTTTTTTGTAGGTGTACAAAAACTCAGCATCAAACCCTGCTAATTGCTTATTGAACTGATACCTCAGGTCAAGATTCAATTGGCCGTAAGATGGCATGCCATATTTATTCATGGCAGTATTTTTTACATCGGGTAGGGCAAAATATTCCAATTGGCCTTCCAGCAGCAATTGTTTAGCCATTGCATTCCATTTTACATTCCACATCACAGCATTCAAATTGCCGTTGCCTTCATTTCTTTCGCGATATATAAAAGTATAAAAGGGTTCAATACCCCATTCTCGGGGATTGAGAAAACAACCATTATCTGTAATACGGGTATAATTCAAAGTGGTTTCACATCGTTTATTTTTCAATCCCACTCTCCCTGAAAGAACATAGGCTACATTGCCTTTCTGCATATAGGTTTTATCTTGATTTTGATTACCGCCATCATGAACCGAATACCGGTAAAGAAAACAGGCTTTTGCTGAATTGTTTCAGGCATGTAGTTGAATTCGGCAAGCGAAGTATTGAATATATTTTCAACAAACTGCTCCCAAAGTTTAATACTTACATTTTTATTGAAATGATGCGTAATGCCGAATAAACCAATACCGGCTCCGGAAAGATTACCCCTGTAATTACCTACTGTTCCATCTGGATTAATGCCTTGTGCATACCAACCTATTGAATTGGGAACAAAAAACCATTGTATGGTGCTGCGCGGCAAAATGTTGTATAACCAGCCCCCTCCCCTTCCCAAATTGTTTTGTTACGGTTATATTTCAAATACAAGCCATCTTCAAAAATTGGGCGCATACGGCCGTCTTGCGGATTAATAAATGGAGTATGCAGCAATTATTTTCCCAATATAGCTTGAAAATTTTTGTGCTGATACTTTAAATAAAAATATTCTAACTTATCCAGATTATTGGTTTGCGAAGGATTTTATATGTTGAATAATCCAATTTCATAACGATTGGGGGAGCCAGTAATAGAATCGGGTTTTGCAAGATTGGAGGAACACAGATTAAAAGTATAAAAACCACCCAGGCCGAATTTAAAATGATGGAATGACGCCGTTTGATATTTGATACCGCCACCAAAAGCATTGGCATAATAATCAGATAATTGCCCCTCGTTGATGGCCGAAATAAAAAAGTATCGGAAACGCCCTTCAATACTGCCTTTCCGAAAAGAGCGTGCAATAAAGTGGTTGTATCGTTTTGTTTTGGCTCTTCCCTATGCTCATCGTCGGCCAATGAAGTATCTGCCGTTTGTGCTGTTGCGTCAACTGCCGTAAATTGTGCGAATAGCAACCATAAAATTGCATACAATTTTTTTGCATAACAAAATTATTCTCTTTACTGCAAGCAAATATTTAAAAGCCGGCTTTGATATAACTCCAGCCATCTTGTTGGCGGATAACCAGTTCGGCTATACCTGCGGCTACTGTTTGCATGCCGGGGATGAGTTGTGTTGCTGAAATATGATTGGCATGCAACATATTTTCACACACTTTAATTACAACACCCTGTTCCATTAATTGCAAAATAGCCTCTCGATTAGGATTGTTATCATTCAAACAAAAAGCGCTGCTACCGCCATGGCAAACCATTGCTATTGTAACTTTACCCGGCAAAGCATGCAATAAATTATTTATTTGTCCAATAATACTTTTATACACCCTTGGTTCATCAGAAGTTAATTGAATAATAGCTTTGTAAGGTTTCATACCAAATAAATTTGCAAATGTTATTCCTAAACGGCATACCATTTACGTAATGTTGAGAGATTATTTATCTATGCCTTCTAACCTTTGCTGGAGCTGTTGCAATTGCTGCTCTATCTGCATTAATTTATGAATGATAAGAATGTGTGTATGTACCGCATCAATACCTACCACACTATCTTTACTGGTAATGGACTGTTTAATTTTTTCGTAAGCAGCCATATCAATATTGTTAATATTTATTTCCATACAGTAATTTTTATTGTTTAAATACGCACTGAATACTTGTTTTAATGCGTTTGAATACACTGTTTTTTGGAGCGGGCGGATAGCCAAGCTTTGTTAATTGTTGTTTAATTTCATCGGTTTGTAAACCAATGCCGGTAATGGTAACCATGCCGGTTGCCTGGTTCACAGAAACATGCTGTACGCCCGGCATGGAGCCAATATTTTTTTCGATGGCAGCTACACAGCCGCCACATTTTATGTTCTGTACCTGAATATCAGCAGAGGTTAACATATCAATTTATTTTAAAGCACTCAAATTAATTCAACATTAGTACTGTTTAAGGTTGCATTTTAGTTGGCTTTGCCGAACGCTTTTGAAACATTCCAAAAACAAGCGCACCCAACATGGCAAAATACAGCGTACTATTTATCGGTTTTGAGGTAATTAAGCAGGTGCCGGTTGCACAACCTATAAAGTAATAGTACAAATAGCCTGCAACACCACCGGTAATTGCACCGGCTATGTATAATTTATTTTTGATGATCCACTTCTTCATAAGTAACTTCTTCTGTTGCTGCCTGATGATTGATTGTTTTGCGTTGATAAGTGTTGGTACTGCAGCCACCAACACCGCAACAGCCTATATTCGCCAAAGCCATGTACGCTACTATTCCCCCGAATATACCCAGTAACCAATCGTGCGACAAAAAGGCCTGCGTAATGGCAAAACCTGCAATAGCAAGACGTATAATCCGCATCAGGTTCCAGCCGTATTTCAATTGATTTAACATTTTTTTAAATTTAAAATGTATTTATAATTTTTTCTCCAACATAAACCAGGCACCGCCATTGTATACTTCAATACCGGCAGCAGATAACACAGATTTAGCCATGCCGCTTCTGGCACCACTACGGCAGCAGGTAATTACCGGCTTATTTTTTTTCTTCAGTTCGGCTGTTTTTAATTTGATTTGATCAACCGGAATATTAATAGCCCCGCGAATATGGCCTGTTTTAAATTCTGCAGGTGTTCTAACATCAATAATAATAGCACCACGGTTTTGTAATTCCCGATAATCTACTTCTTTACCTGAAAATAATTTTTTAAGAAATGAAAGCATAACTGATTTTTTAGTTTAACATAAATTGCATATCCAACAATCCACCACCGTTGTATACTTCGTTGATTCCGGATTGTTTTAACATTGACATGGCCATACCACTACGTGCCCCACTGCGGCAATAAACCACAATTGGTTTTGGCAACTTTTTAAATTCTTCTAAACGGTTCTGGACTTCATCTAATGGAATGTTGATTGCACCGGGCACATGGCCGCCTTGAAACTCCATTACCGTGCGTACATCTACAATACTTGTTGCTGAATTGTTTACGATTTCTTTTAATGTTGACATATGTTTTATTTTTCCGTATTTATTTGGTTTTACAATAAAGTGCTTGGGCATACATAATCGGTAACAGGAAACTTACCGCTTTCTTTAATAGCAGTAAAGCCGCCTTTTACATCAATTAAATTATCAAAACCTCTTGCCCGCAAAATAGAATTAAAAATCATGGAGCGGTAACCACCGGCACAATGCACATAGTATGTTTTATTTTTATTAATCAAGCTCATGCTGTCATTTATAAAATCGAGCGGTGCATTTTCGGCATCTACTACATGTTCGCTTAAATATTCACTGTTTTTGCGTACATCTAAAATAGCCACTTCTTCTTGTTCCATTTTTGCGGCCAGCTCTTCAGGTGTTATGGATAGAATGATATCTACTTCTTTACCTGCTTCTTTCCAAGCCTGAAAACTCCCTTTCAGGTAACCAATGGTATAATCATAACCCACCCGGGCCAATCGGGTAATTACTTCTTCCTCTCTACCTTCATCTGTTACCAATAAAATTTCCTGTTTAATATCGGGAATCATGGCACCCACCCAAGGCGCAAAATTTCCATCAATACCAATATTAATAGCATTGGGAATAAAGCCTTGCGCAAATACCTGAGGGTCGCGGGTATCTAAAATAATGGCACCTGTTTCGTTGGCTGCAGCTTCAAAAGCATTGGGAGAAAAAGCATGTTGTCCGCGTTCCAGCACCTTATCAATACTTTCATAGCCTTGAATATTCAACATTACATTCAAAGGAAAATATGCAGGTGGTGGAACCAATCCGTTTGTTACTTCTTTAATAAATTCAGCCTCCGTCATATCTGCACGCAGTGCATAATTGGTTTGCTTTTGATGGCCGAGTGTATCGGTTGTTTCTTTACTCATATTTTTTCCACAGGCACTACCTGCACCATGTGCAGGATATACAATTACATCATCCGGTAATGTCATTATTTTGTTACGAAGTGAATGAAATAAATGCGCCGCTAATTTATTCTGTGTTAAATCAGCTACTACTTTTTGAGCCAAATCGGGCCTTCCCACATCGCCAATAAACAAGGTATCGCCACTAAATAACGCGGTTGGCTTGCCGTTTTCATCTTTCAACAAATAACAGGTACTTTCCATGGTATGTCCGGGTGTATGCAATACCTGAATGGTTACTTTACCCACTTTTAATTCTTCACCATCTTTTGCTGCATAAAAATCAAATGCCGGTTTAGCATTGGGGCCATACACAATGGGAGCACCTGTTTTTTTAGATAAATCAAGATGCCCGGATACAAAATCGGCATGAAAATGCGTTTCTAACACATATTTTATGATAGCACCATTTCTTTCTGCTTTTTGAATATAGGGTTCTACCTCACGAAGCGGATCAATGATCACCGCTTCGCCATCACTTTCAACATAATATGCGCCCTGTGCTAAGCAACCGGTATAAATTTGTTCAACTACCATAAGCATATTTTTAAAAAATTAAAATTAATAAAACGATTCAGTATGAATAGTGACTCATATCACAAAACAATATTTTATTAATGCAACCACAATTCTTTAACAATAATATAAATACCCATTACCAATACAAACCATCCAAAGCCTTTTTTCAATTTATCTCCATGAATTTTTTTACTTAACCATCCACCTACGAAGATACCGCCAATAGCGATGATCGTAACAATTGTCAACAGCTTCCAATCCATTTCAAAATGGCCTAAATCACCGGTAAAACCAATTAATGAATTGAGTGCAATGATAAACAAGGAAGTACCTACTGCCTCTTTCATTGGCAAGCCCACCAACAATACCAGTGTAGGTATTAATAAAAATCCACCACCAGCGCCTAACAAACCGGTAATAAAACCGATACCAATACCATAAACCAACAATTTGGGGATATTAATTTTTTTATCGGGTATTACATCAGTTATTTCTTTTTTGTTGCCATTGCGCATCATTGACAAAGATGCCACTACCATTAAAATAGCAAAAAGCACCATTGTCATAATATTTTCTGTAATTACAAAAGAGCCTATGGTAGCTATTTTTTTGGGTATGGCAGGAATAAAAAACTTTCTTGTTAAAACCACAGTAGCAATAGAGGATATACCAAATAACAAACCGGTTTTAATACGCACCAATCCTCTTCTGTAACTGTTATAAGCACCCACCAAACTGGTAGAGCCTACCACAAATAAAGAATAAGAGGTTGCCAAAAGCGGGCTTACACTAAATAAATATACCATAACCGGTACCGTTAGTATTGAGCCGCCGCCACCTATTAAACCGAGCGATATACCTATTAAAGCCGATGCCAAATAACCAAAAATAAACTGCATGGATAAAAATTTATTTGTAAAAATGGCTTTTATTACTGCATTGTAAAGTGACATGAATCACAGACAACACAGCCATTGAAATTTTAACGAAATTTATATTAAAAAAATAAAAATTCAATTTTCATACTTTAGAAAGTAGCCGCTAAAAAGAGTCTGCTTAGAAAATTGAACGCAGGCTCTTGTATGGGGGTTATAATAAATTTAGGCAGTACCCGGTAATATTTTGTGCCAATATAACCAGGGCAAGATTTTCGTTTTCAATATCCACATACTCCAACGCTCCTTACTCTGATCAAATGGGAATGTTTCCATAGGCTGATTGTTGTAATCAAATTCAGCCAATACCAGTTTGCCATATCCTGTAATTAATGGACAAGAGGTATAACCTGTGTAGCTGGCAGTTAAAGACTGCCCCTGCATCAGCGCTAATAAATTTTGCACTAATACCGGTGCTTGTTTTCGAATAGCAGCGCCTGTACGTGAGGTGGGTAAACTGGAAGCATCACCTAAAGAAAAAATATTGGCATAACGCACATGCTGTAATGTATTCTTATCCACATCTACCCAACCTGCAGCATTGGCCAATGGGCTATTTCGTACAAAATCGGGTGCGCTTTGTGGTGGGGTTACATGCATCATATCAAAATCAACCCAATATTCCTGATCCTTATTATTTTCGCCAAAGCTCACAAATTTTGCTTTTTTGTTGGGGCCATCTATTTCATCTAACCGCACAAAAAACTGTGTTTTTATATTACCCCGGGCTATCACTTTTTTCAAAGTATTTTCATACTTATCAACTCCAAATAAACGGGTACCACCGCTCCAATATTCAACCTGCGTTTTATTGAGCAAATCATGTTTTCTGAAATAATCTGTTGCCAGAAACATAATTTTCATGGGCGCACCACCACACTTCACCGGTGTATTGGGATTGGTAAAAATGGCTTTACCGCCTTTAAAATTTTGAATACATTCCCAGGTATAATTTACTGATTGGAAACTGTAATTAGAGCAAACTCCATTTTTACCTAATGTTTCAGGCAATCCTTTAATAGCACTCCAGTTAATTTGAATACCGGGTGCCACCACCAAATATTCATAACCCACTTCAGTACCATCATCTAACGATACCTTATTGACGTTGGGTAAAAAGCCGGTTACTTTTTTTTGAATCCAATGTACCGATTTAGGCATTACCGATGCTTCAGAGCGAACGGTATCTGCCACATTAAATGCACCACCGCCTACTAATGTCCAGGCAGGCTGATAATAATGTTTATCGGCAGCATCTATAATGGCAATATCTAATTGCTTATTCTTAAGCAATAATTTACCGGCAACGGAAATACCTGCATTTCCGCCACCAATAATTACAATTTGATGTTGTACTGGCATAGCAATCTTATTTTTTGTTGAAAATAATGTACTACAAGATACAGGTATGTGACTAAAATCACATAACAAATGTTTTTTATTAGTATATTAATCCTATAGATTAAGTATGAAAAATCAGTTGCTATTTAATAACTATTCTCCTCTAATTTCACTTTCCCCTTAAATGTCCAGAATACAAAACCGGTATATAGAGCAATGATTGGCACTCCAATGGCTGCAATAATAAGCATAATGGTGAGTGATCGGGGAGAAGATGCCGCATTATGCACTGTTAATGAATACAGTGGATTGATAGTAGAACGTACAATATTGGGATACAAATTCATGGCAAAAGTAATAAGCAGCAATGCAACGGTTAGTGCAGAAGAAAAGAAACCAACTAAATATTTACCACTTTCTAACAAACGCCTTGTATTAATGGTATTAAATACGGTTACTACCGGCACAGCAATTAAAAAAGGATACCTTTTAATGGTATTAGCCATGTGCGGATAATACACCAAAGTAACAATGGTTAACAACATATAAAACACTACAAATACCCTGCTGGTATCATGCACCATTAATGAAAGCTTGGTGTACAAACGCTTTTCAGTTTTCATGACTAAATAAATAGAACCATGCATGGCAAATAACGACAAAGTAGTAGCACCCGTTAACAAGGCATATGGATTTAATAATTGCAGAAAAGTACCGGTATATTCAAAATGTTCATTAATGGGCAATCCAATGATTAAATTACCCAACACCACACCCAATAAAAAACCTATCAGACTGCTGGAAACAAAATAGAGAATATCCCATAATTTACGCCACCACAACATAGGTTCTTTACTTCTAAACTCAATGGAGATAGCCCTTAAAATTAACAATACCAGAAACAAAATAAAGGGTATATAGAAAGCCGAAAATATAGTAGCATATACATCCGGGTAACCCGCAAACAAAGCACCACCGCCAATTACTAACCAAACCTCATTACCCCCCCAAACAGGACCAATAGCATTTAAGGCAATACGGCGGCTTTCCTCTTTTTTAAACAATAAATGAATGGCACCAGCACCCAAATCAAAACCATCTAAAATAGCATAACCGGTAAATACAGCGCCTACAATGGCAAACCACCAGGTAGACAATTCTATTCCTAAAAAAGTTTCCATATTAATGTATTAAAGGGTCATCAAGTTTTGTTGTTGAAGGCATAGCATCGGTTATTTCACCATCATTTTCATCTAATCCGTGCTGAATTTTTTTATTCAACAAATAAATAAATAAGGCAAACAACAACAGGTACAATAAAGTAAACAGAATTAAAGAAAACCATACTTCATTTTCTTTAACAGATTTAGATAAAGCATCACTGGTGCGTAACAAACCATAAACTACCCAGGGCTGGCGGCCAACTTCAGCAGAATACCAGCCCAACTGATTGGCTATTTCAGGCAGCAGTACTGAGAAAGCAAAAACAAGCATGAGCCATTTCTTTTCAAACAATTTTTTGCGCCAAAATAAAAATGCTGCATATAAGGTTAATGCTATAAGCAATAAACCAATAGCCACCATAAAGTGGTAGGTTTGAAAAACAAAGTTTACGGCCGTAGGCCTGTCTTCCGGTTTAAAATAACGCAGGCCCTTTACCGGTGTTGAAAAATTGCCATCAATTAAATAAGACAAACCACCCGGAATTTTAATACCGGTTACCTGTTCTTTTTTTATGTTTACATAACCTATAAGATACATATCGGCGGCAGCCAAACTATCATAATGCCCTTCAAATGCGGCTAATTTAGCCGGTTGGTTAACGGCCACCCCTTTGGCAGACCGATCGCCAATAAATAATTGGAGTAAAGCCGATACCGTTGCTATTGCCAATGCTACTTTAAATGCTCTTTTTGATATTTCAACATGTTTGTTTTTATAAATGTAATAAGCATGTACACTCAACACTAAAAAAGAACCTGCTAAAAATGCACCCACCCAAACATGCAACAAGCGATCAACCGATGAAGGATTAAACACCATAGCCCAAAAGTCGGTAACCTCTGCCCGCACAGCTAAACCATGCCCTACCAAATGATAGCCGGCAGGTGTTTGTTGCCAGGAGTTAGCCACTACAATCCATACCGCCGAAAACATAGAGCCTAGAGTAACCATTACTGCTGAGAAGAAATGCATTTTTGGAGATACTTTGTTCCATCCAAACAACAGTACACCCAAAAAGCCAGACTCTAATGCAAAAGCAAAAATGCCTTCTGCAGCCAAGGCACTCCCAAAAATATCGCCCACGAAACGTGAATAAGTTGCCCAGTTGGTACCAAATTCAAATTCCATTACAATACCGGTTGCCACACCAATTCCAAATATCAATGCAAATATTTTTATCCAAAAACGGGAAAGCTTTGCATATAAAGGATTTTTTGTATTCAGAAACAAGCCTTCCAATCCTACAATCACTACACCCAATCCAATACTCAGGGGCGGATAGATGTAATGAAAAGCAATAGTAAAAGCAAATTGTATGCGGGAAAGCAATTCTAAATCCATAAAAATATATTTTTATACTTGTTTTGTTACTGTGCCCAACCAATAAAAGAGGTGCAGGTTTTATAGAAATTTTAAAATTACCAATAGCTATTGCATGTATTGTGACAATTATTACACTACCACGTTTTCCTTGGCTAAAAGTATATGATTTTAATCATAAATGCAACTAACAACCGTCATATAATACACTAAATGCCCCATGTACTTTTACAGTACCAAATGAAACAGTAAACACATTAAAAAATTGTTATGAAAAAGATTGTAATATTAGGCGCAGGCACCGCAGGTACCATGATGGCCAACCACCTAAAACATGAATTAAAGCACGACGAATGGGATATTATCATTATAGATGAACGCAAAGAACACCATTACCAGCCCGGCTATTTGTTTTTACCTTTTGATATTTATGCACCGGAAGATATTATTAAATCCATCACCGAATTTATTCCCAAAGGTGTACACTTCATCAACAAACGGATTGAAAAAATAGAACCTACCACTAATACCATAGCATTAACCGATGGCGATACTATTACTTATGATATTTTAATTATTTCCACCGGTGCCAAAATTGCACCGGAAGAAACCGAGGGCATGAAAGGTACTGAATGGCATCAGTCTGTATTTGACTTTTACACTTTTGAAGGTGCATTGGCTTTGCGCAATAAACTAAGAGACTGGAAAGGTGGCCGTTTAGTTGTACACATTACCGAAATGCCCATTAAATGCCCGGTTGCACCCTTAGAATTTGCTTTTCTGGCCGACTCGTATTTGAAACATAAAAACATGCGTGATAAAGTACAAATTACTTTTGTTACGCCATTGAGTGGTGCCTTTACCAAACCCAAAAGTACCGAAGCTTTAGAACACCTGTTACAGGAAAAACACATTGATATTGTTAGTGATTTTGCTATACAGGAAGTAGACAATGCCAACAAAAAAATAATTGATTACAGCGGCAAGGAAGTACCCTTTGACCTGCTGGTGACTGTGCCCACCAATAAAGGGGATGAATTAATGGCACGTTCAGGGTTAGGGGATGATTTGAATTATGTGCCCACCAACCGCACTACGCTGCAATCTAAAAATTATGTAAATATTTTTGTAATTGGCGATGCATCAAACATACCAGCATCCAAAGCAGGTTCGGTAGCCCACTTTGAAGCAGAAATACTCACCGAAAATATTCTTCGCTATATGAAAGGAGAACCTTTAAAAGAAGAATTTGACGGGCATGCCAACTGCTTTATTGAAACCGGTAACGGCAAGGCATTGCTGATTGATTTTAACTATACCCACGAACCTGTTGAAGGCAGCTTCCCCTTCCCCGGCGTTGGACCATTAAGACTTTTAAAAGAAAGCAGAATGAACCACATGGGCAAATTAGCTTTCAGATGGATTTACTGGAACATGCTGCTGAAAGGAACCCATATACCTTTTGTTTCTGCCACTATGCAGGAAGCAGGCAAATACTTTGATTAATTCATTCACCATAAAAAACAAACACAATGGAAACACAATTAGCCAACACAACAGTTGATGTAAACGAAGAAGGTTACTTAACCAATTTTGCACAATGGACTCCCGCCGTTGCAGAAGCCATTGCAAAAGATTTGAATATTACTTTAACCTCCAGGCATTGGGATGTGATTACCTATTTACAGAATGAATACAAAAATGATAGTCCGTTAAGCATTCGTAAAATTGGCAAAAGCGGTGTAGTAGACATTAAGGAATTTTACCAGCTATTTCCGAATGCCCCTTTAAAAGCTGCTACCAAAATTGCCGGTATACCCAAACCTGCTAGTTGTATTTAACCCTTTAAATTGAACAAATATGAACGAGTTTAATGGCGAAGTAAGAAAGATGATGATTATACTTTCTAAAGCCACCCTTGAAAATGTGTATGCCGCCTTTGTGTTAGCCAATGGTGCCCGTATGGAAGGCATAGAAGCAGAAATGTTTTTTACTTTTTTTGGTTTAGAAGCCATTCACAAAGGCAAATTAGAACATTTACATACTGCCACTGTTGGAAACCCGGCCCTGCACATGCCTACCCTATTAGGCGGATTACCCGGCGTGGAAGCATTGGCCACCAGTATGATGAAAAAGGAAATGGAAAAAATTGATATGCCCGATGTATTAGAATTTCTTGATATTCTAAAAGCCTCCGGCGTTAAGCTTTGGGCTTGTAAATTAGCCATGGAAATGTTTCATTACAAAAAAGAAGACATGTACGATGATTTAGATGGCGTTATTACCGTTGGCGATTTTTACAAGCAAGGCTCCGGCTTAGGCACCCACATGCTTTTTGTATAACTAGTTGGCAAGCAATCTTTAATGATACTGACCGATTATTTCTATAATCGGTCAGTTTTTTATATCGCAACTAAAAGCCAACTTCCTATTTTCTTCCATTTCCAAATACCTCATCTTAAGGCAGCCTGCTAAGTAAAAGTGTATAAGTTTATAAATACCCTTTATCTTTCAAATAAGCAACCCATTTTTGATATCCCCCACCGGTAGCGGTTAAGTGCAACCCATCGGCGGTATATTTTGCATTGAGCCTTCCCTTTTCATCAGTAAACAAATCATGAATATTGATAAAAGGTACTTTTAATTGTGCCGCCATTTTTTGAATGAGTTGATTGGTATGCACAATATGGCTTTGTTTATCATAATGCTGGGGAAAGTTAACTACATCGGGATTTACAGGCATAATACTTTCCACATACACTTTTGCATCCGGGCTTCCTGCTTGTATGCGCCGCACAATTTTACCAATGTTATCGGCAATAACGGCATCGGGAATATCTTTCCCAATATCATTAATACCAATTAGTAAAAACACTTTTGAAGGTTGGCGGGCAATTACATCCTCTAACCGCTTTAAAACGCCATAAGTAATATCGCCACCAATACCCCTGTTAATCACCGTTGAATCATTTAACAGTATTTCCCAGTTACCCATTTCGGTAATGCTATTACCCAAAAACATGATTTTGCCTTTTACAATAGGCTCTTTTGCAAATGCAGCCATACGAACGGCATAATGTTCGGGTATAAAGCCCGTAGTATCAAACAAATGCTGGTTGGTTACTTGTGCCTGCATTCCCAATGGCCATAGCATACATCCAAATATAAAATACCTCAGCGCTTTCATGTGTTGTTGTTTTTAAGTGGTTAAACTGAATATATTTACCCTAATGCCTATTATGCAAACAGTTACCTGCAATGCTGATGTATTGCATGGTTGTGTTGAATATAAAATCAGGGAAAATGGGCAGTATAATGAATGAGTATATTTCCGATTACCGCTGTGTGAATATACAACGCTGAAAAGACGAAAACAAATATTTTTTTAGTTTATATTTTGAAATAAGCCGGACTCAAGATTCTGTTGGTTTATGAAGTTCTTTAGTCTTTGGGTGTTGGGTATTAGATATTCACAGCAATGGAATGCCGTTATCACATGTTTACCCGTATTATTTACACCTGACTTTCTTAACAACAAAGCCCACAGTGGATTTTACACAAAGGGCAGAGAGAGATGGGTGGCTGGTCTTTAGGTAGTTGGTCTTTGGGTGTTAGTGATATTCATTCGTGTCTATCCGCGTCATTTGTGGCTACTTATCATTTTGAGGTGTGTACTACAAAGCATTCTTTGTGAGCTTTTGAAATTTAAACTACCGGTTGGTGGGGGCACCAACCGGAATTAATTGGTGATTAAGTGATTGGTTATGCGAGTCCATTTGTGGCTACAAACCATTTTGTAGTTTAAATTACTGTGCATTCTTTGTGAGCTTTGCAAATTCGCCATCTGCCTTAATGGTTACCTCATCACTAATCATTGCCGATGGGTATTTGGTACCAATATTAAAATCGGTACGATTAATGGTACCGGTAAGTTTAAAACCCGCATCGTCTTTTTTTGTCATAGGGTTCACAATGGTACCACGATACACCAAATTCATGGTAACGGGATTAGTGATACCATGCATGGTTAGGTTGCCGGTTAATTTATAATGGTTATTGCCAACAGGTTGAATGGCGGTACTTTTAAAAGTAATTACAGGAAATTTAGCCACATCAAAAAAGTTGGGACTTTTCAGGTCGTTATCACGCATTTCTACTTCAGTATTAATAGATGCGGCCTCGGCAGTTAAACTAAATACAGCATCACTAAAATCGGGTTTGGAAGCCTGTATGGTTACATCAAAATTTTTCAATAATCCATCTACATCCGATACCATTAAATGGGTAACGGTAAAAGTGAGTTTAGAATGTGCTTTATCATTCTTCCAGGTTGTTTGAGCAAAGGCAGCCGATTGTAATAAAAGCAACGCTGCTACGAACATTTTTTTCATTGTTTAATTGGTTTGGTTTTATGAATATGCTTATAAGAATGAATTGTTACAGCTACACTTGTATTTCAAAAAAAATAAAAGTAGTTGTTACAATTACAACCCTGCAAAACTACCCCAACCATAGTTTGGGTACAATGACAAAAAGCAATAAAAAACGTTGATTTGAATCAAGATAAGCAACAATGCAGGCAAATTTATTTTGGCTGTTGTAAGCGCTTACGTACCCTACTTAATGTTTCGGGTGTAATGCCCAAATAAGCAGCAATCATGTGTTGTGGCACTCTGTTTGGTAATGTAGGGTATTGTTGCAATAAATGTTGATAGCGTTCATCTACGGTTAAATGCGGAATAGCACTTAAACGCTTTTGTAAGGCTACATAAGCATTCGTAATTACTTGCAGCATAAAAGTTTGATAGTTGGGGCATTGCTGCAGCAGCAAATCGTTAGCGGCTTTAGACATTAATACCAGTTCTGAATCTTCAATGGCTTCAATATTATACAACGCAGTTTCACCCGATAAATAACTATATAAATCGGCAATAAACCATCCTTCCATTGCAAATTGTACAATGTGTTCATTACCATTATTATGAATAGTGTAGGAGCGTAATAAACCTTTTTCAACAAACGCAGTGTATTTACAAATATCTCCTTCTTGCAAGAAATAGTGTTTTTTTCGTATTTTTTTATGCACTATGTGTTTTTGAATTAAATCTACTTCTGTTTCCGTAAGTTTTATTTTTGAGTTGATGTGCTGAATGAAGGTATTGCTCATAAAAGTGTTTAATACAACGATGTACTGATTTCAAAAAAAGAAATCAAAGATTGCCATCTGCAAATTAATTCAATCTAACAAAACTACTCAATCCATTACTTCAAAATGAAGCATCACTTTTGATAACAAATGAGGATATTGTTGTTAAAGCATTATTCAATTAATAGTCTGCTGCATTCATCTAAAAAAAATTCCGGGTGGTGCAATTCAATGCTAACCATCCGGAATGTTAGAACCTAATATTTTGGAATCATTATTCTGCCTGCCAGGTATTGTTGGCGCTGTTAAAATCGGGTATTTTATACTCCGGATCAATCACCACTTTGGTAATTTTATCGGAAGATGGGTATCTGAATTTCCAGGTAGCACCATGCTGCCAAATTTCAACTGGCAAATGAACGGTACCGGTTTTACCATTGGCTTCTGTAATTGCCACAGTAACCGGCATGGGCAACTGACCTAAATTTTCAATGGTAATAATACTGCCATCAGCGGGGTTATTATCGTTATATGCAACGCCTTTCACCGCCTGGTCAATACGCCAGCTATGCATAAACCAACCCCGCCAAAACCAATCTAAAGTTTCGCCGGTATAGTTTTCAATGCAATGGAAAAAATCCCAGGGTGTAGGATGTTTAAATGCCCATTGGTGTACATAATAACTAAAGGCACTATCAAAACGGCCGGGGCCTAAAATTTCTTCGCGCAGCAATTTTAAACCCATACCCGGTTTATAATAAGCATAAATACCCAGGTTTTGGGGTTGTACCACATCGGGAATAGTAAAAATACTTTCGGTACTATCTCTAAACACATAACGGGCAGCCATGTGAAGGTTATCCATTCGGTGATTTAAAAATTCGCCGTTATTAAAATGCGCATCGGCCATAGTATTGATGAAGGTATTAAAGCCCTCATCCATCCAGGGAAATTTACGTTCATTACTTCCTACAATCATCGGGAACCAGTTGTGACCAAATTCATGTGAGGTAACATTCCATAAACTGGGGCCTGTAGCACGATAACCACAAAATACTATGCCCGGATATTCCATTCCACCCACAATACCGGCTACGTTGGTAGCAGTAGGGTATGTAAATTCAAATAAATATTTTGAATAATATTCAATAGCGCCTTTTACAAATTCGGTAGAGCGTTTCCAGCTACTATCGCCATTACTTTCAACCGGATATACACTCATGGCCAGCGATTTTTTGCCACTGGGCAGGTTAATGCGGGCAGCATCCCAAATAAAGGATCTGGAGGCAGCCCAGGCCACATCACGCGTATTCAGGCATTTAAACTTCCAGGTAAGCATTTTCTTAAACGGACGGCTGACCGGGTCGGTTACTTCGGCAGCAGAACGCAACATAACCGTTTTATCACTTTGTGCCGCTTCTTTCCAGCGTTTTAATTCAGCAGTAGTTAACACCTCCTGTGGGTTCATTAACTCTCCCGAACCTACTACAATGAAATTGCCAGGAACAGTAACATGGTATTCAATATTGCCATATTCCAAATAAAACTCACCCTGGCCTAAATAAGGCAATGTATTCCATCCATATACATTATCGTACACACACATACGGGGGTACCATTGTGCTATTTCATAAATCCAGCCATTTTTGGTATTGAGCCTACCCATACGGTCGGTACCATATTCGGGAATTTTAAAGCTGTAATTAATTTTTATCTGAATTTTTCCGCCTTGTGCTTTCAACAATTTGGTCAGTTTAATCTGCATACGGGTATCATTAATAAGGTAGTTGGCTTTTTCGGTTTTACCATCGGTTATTACTGCAACCGATTCAATATTGTAACCACCATTAAAATTATTGCGGTTGGCCCAGCGACCACCGCTTACCGCAGTAGTAGCTACCCCACGTGAAGATAGGCTGTAGATGTTCTGATCTAATTGCAACCATAAAAACGACAAGTTTTGCGGGCTATTGTTGGTGTAAGAAATGAGCACAGCACCTTTAATGCTTTGTGCAAGGGTATCGATGCTGGCATTGATGTTATAATCGGCGCGGTTTTGCCAGTATTCCGGGCCGGGGGTACCATCTGCCGCTCTTACTTTATCGCCGAAGGCTGGATAAAACATAGGGGCAAAGGCCTCGTGTTGGTTGTAGTTGCCGGTAGTTTGTGCATACGAGCCGGTGATGATGGCTAGTAATACAAATAAAGATGTCCATTTCTTCATGTGCCTGTTTTTAATGTGAATGAATAATACAGTATGCTAAAAAAAGAGCATCTAAGATAAGCATGGCAGGGTTGTATTGAAAAAAATTATGGATGATTGGTCTGTGTTTTAGATAAAAATTAAGGTATTTTTAAAAAAACGCAGGAATGATGGGGATTTGGGAGAATTTGTTCGACAGGTGTTCGACAAGTTCGATGCAAATGCCAGTCTTTTTCGGCATAGCTTTTTGTGGACATTTCCCTGCTCATTGGTCTGACTCTTTTTACTTAGATTTGCCCAAATATTTTAGCAATTGAAGACTCATCATAAAATTGTAAATGGCGACAGCCGACAAATGACCGAACTGCCAGACAATTCAGTTCATTTAGCTATTACCTCGCCGCCCTATTGGCAACTTAAAGACTACGGGACAGATAATCAAATTGGGTTTCACGACAGTTATGAAAACTACATCAACAATCTGAATTTGGTTTGGAAAGAGTGCTACCGCACTCTTCATAATGGGTGCAGGTTGTGTGTAAATATTGGCGACCAGTTCGCTAGAGCTGTTTATTATGGACGCTATAAAGTCATCCCGATTCGTGAAGAGATAATCAAATTCTGCGAAAACATTGGGTTTGATTATATGGGAGCAATCATTTGGCAAAAAGTTACAACATCCAACACAACAGGCGGTGGTGTTCAAATGGGTTCTTACCCATATCCGAGAAACGGAATTTTGAAATTGGATTATGAGTTTATTCTCGTTTTCAAAAAATTGGGGGACGCACCCAAACCAACAAAAGAACAAAAGGAACTTTCTAAAATGACCGCCGAAGAATGGAACACTTACTTTGCAGGGCATTGGAATTTTGCTGGAGCAAGGCAAAATAACCACATCGCAATGTTCCCCGAAGAATTGCCCAAACGCTTAATCAAAATGTTTTCTTTTGTTGGTGAAACGGTTCTTGACCCCTTTGCTGGTAGTGGCACTACTGCTTTAGCTGCAAAAAATCTTGACAGAAATTCAATTGGTTACGAAATCAATCCAGAATTTATTCCTTTCATTAAAGAAAAGTTAGAAACTCATCAAAAGGATTTGAGCGGAACAACATATAATTTCATTAAACAAAAAGGGATTGAGACTGACTTTGAAAAAGAAATTCAAAAATTGCCTTACATCTTCAAAGACCCCCACACCCTTGATAAGAAAATTGATGTAAAAAAATTACAATTCGGAAGCCGAATTGACAAAAACAGCTCAACTCAACGAGAAGAATTTTACACAGTAAAAGAAATTATCAGCCCAGAAAAAGTTCGTCTCAATAATGACCTCACGATAAAACTTATCGGAATCAAGGAAGACCCAATTATTAATGGTGACGCAACAAATTTTTTGAAAGAAAAAACAAAAGGCAAAAGAGTTTTTATCCGTTATGATGAAGTGAAGCACGATAAGGAGAATAATCTCCTTTGCTATCTCTATCTTGAAAACAAAACTTTCATTAATGCTCACCTAATCAAAAACGGGTTGGTTCAGGTTGATAGTAAAACAGAGTTTAAATACAAAGACAAATTTCAACAATTATTCAATCAAGCACATTTTATTAATGAAGACAATAAAAATTTCAAATAACGAAATCCTTTCACTGCTTGATGCAGAAGCAACCAACTTTCCGAAATACGCTACACAGATTTTAAATCTTGCAAATCAAAACGCACAGGGAACACGACCATCTGTTGTAGGGCAAATGAGTGATTTGATTCAGGAATTCCCTGGAAGCAAATTAAAGGAGTGGGAAGAATGGTATTTGAATAAACACCCTGAAGCGTTGTCGCAAGCAGCGACAAAAGTTTTTGAAATGGTTGAGAACTTCAAAGATGTAATGACAAAGATTGACAAAGAAATGGTTGAAAAGTGGGTAAAAGATTTAGTGATTTTAAAAACTTTCATCGGGTTGAAATTTCAAGAAGCAATTTTAAAAAGCGTTGCCTCTGAATTAAACAAAACTTACCGGCTTGCTACACCAGAAGAAGAATCACAAGGCATTGATGGATTGATTGGAGAAAAACCTGTAAGCATCAAACCAACTTCTTATGAAATGAAAAAATCACTCAGCGAAACGATTGAAGTTCCGTTTATCTTGTATGAGAAACTGAAAGACGGAATTAAAATCACTTTTGACGAATCTATTATTTAATCGCTTCAAATTTTGATGAAGAAAAAATATGCCGACCAGTTTTCTTATGCTAACCTTGAAAGCTGCTTTGATAAGAAAGTAGTCAAGGTTAAATCAAAAGGCATTGATAAAAAGTCGGCAACCAACTTCAAAAGGGATAAAGAAAAAGAATTAAAGATTATTGAAAGAAAAAAATACAAGCAGGTACATATAAATTTTCTCCTTACTTAGAACTGCTTCGTGTTAAGAAACGAAAAGATTTTCCACGACTGCTTTCATTGCCAACAATCAGAGAGAATAATTGTATTAGATATCTGCAAAGAAATTCTCCATTCTGATTTTAGCGAAATATCCAATTAACTCTTTTAGGGAAAATAGTACTGGAGAAAGGATGAGGGCTGCAAAACCGCATGGACTCTTTATTTACCGCATATCACAAAGAAAATGATATTAATTTATTGAAGGCATATTTAGCAATATTGAACTCAAGAGTTATTTCCTTTTATGCTATTAAGAAAGAAATTGTTTTAATTAAAGTTGGTAAAACGCCTCAATTAAGAAGTGGGCAGCGTGGCCCAATGGGATTAAGGCAATTGCCATTTCCCTATATGGATGATGGAAATGTAGAAATATTATCATCACTTGTTAATCGAATATTATCTAGAAAGTTGCTGGACAATTCAGCAGACACAAAAGACTTAGAAAAACAAATAGACCAATTGGTTTACCAGCTTTACGGTTTGACCGAAGAAGAAATAAAAATAATTGAGAACGCATAAATAGTCAGAAATGCCAACGCTCAACATTCACAAACATTTTCAGGTCGCATAAGGCAAAAGCAACTGCCGTAAAATCTAAATATTATACAGTAAAAAAGAGGAATACTTTAGAAAACATTAAATTAAACAATTACTAAAAATGTTTGAATTTTTTAAAAGCCTTTCATTTAATCAAGGAACAAATATAGGACTAATAATTTTTGGTATTTTTTTAGCTCCTTATTGGTACATATTCCAATTTGCTAATGATATTTACAAAACAAATGATTTTATCGAAAGAATCATACTATCAATTTGCATTGGAGTACCTGTTTCCATATTAAATTTCTTTGTTAATTATTTATCTGCTTTTTTCATGAAAAAACAAGAAACAGAAAAAGAAAAAGAAACGAAGATTTTTAAGCTGATGGGAATTCCTTGCGCAGTAGTAGGTATATCATTTTATGTTCCATCTGTTCTAAGTTTCTTTAACTTAAGTGAGACTCAACATCAAGGTATTTTATCAATAATTTCATTTCACCTCGGTTATATAGTTATGATTGCTTTTTTTACAATTAAAAATAATAATAAATTAAGAAATCAAGAAAAAGTATAGAAGATTCATCAATTGTTCGCAAATAAATCTACACTAAACAAAGAGTGTTGCAAATGTAAAAAAGACGAAAAATAATTAATTTCTGCTCATTTTTAAGCTTATATCCGATTTATGGAATACTAATTCGAAGCCTGGCCAATTGATAAGCAATTTAAAACTGCTCTGCATCCGCAGGAGGAAAGAGTATATGAAGAATTGCCGGAAATAGTTTTTTAATGCCCTCTCCCCTTTGTCCTTTTCCCGCCACCGCCCTCGCTGCAACTTAGCAGCATGGTTACGGTTAATTTGTTTCAATCCGGTGGCATTAATGTGTATGTGCATTTGCCCGCAGCTCGGCGATATACTCATTTTTAAACGCGAAGGCGGCGCCCATGTAGGCATGTACATTGCCGAAAGTGAAAACACCTACCATGTAATGGGTAGCAACCAGGGTAATGCTTACAGTATTGTTGAAATTGCCAAAGCCCGCCTGTACACTGCACGTAATTTTTACCATACCGCTGCCCCGGCATCGGTTAAAAAGTATTTTCTTTCCAGCAGTGAAAAATTATCAGTAAATGAGGGATAGTTAAAATTAAATTATTAATTTGTAGAATTATATATATTTTTAATGTTTTTTTTACGTCCCGGGTTTCTACCCAGGATTTTTTTTTAAATAATTTTTTTATTATTTACAAATTATTTTATATTAGTAACCGGACTGTAAAAGGAAATGGTAATAAACTCATACAAATTATTGAGATAATTATAACTATTAATGACTATATAAATTTAAAATTTATTATTTATGACAAAACTTGAAAAATTAGAATCAGTAAATTTTGAAGTCCAAAATTTGCAAATAGAATATAATATTATATTTTTTAAATCTTTATTGCCAAACAAAATGGAATCATTTTTAAAACTTACTTACTTTGAAGATATAAATAATAAAGAATTAGAAAATTATTTAAATCATTATAGAAATTATTTATTAATTGAAGGAATAAAATTTAGTTTAGAATCATTACCAAATGAAACAAATTGGCAAAAAGATTATACTTTACTATGCTGTAAAAGATATGTTTCTGATATGTTATATATTATTAATTTGTCATTTAAATATTTTAAAAAAATGGATTTACTTTATAAACAGGAAAATGTCTTGACCTAAATCATGTTATCATTTTCCTCCATTTAAATTTAGGAAAACTATGTAATAGAAGCACAATAAAGTATAGTTTATCATTGCCAATTATTTAGTACTCTGAATTACCGTTTTCTCTGTTTAGGTACCAAATATGGTGTATAAATGTTTTAAAAATATTTGAAAAAAACAGGTAGTTGGCTTTACGAAAGCGTTTAATAATGCATATGTATTTCGCAAAAGTTTTATAACGTTTTGATAATGAGGGTAACAATATTTTTTAACCAGACGACAAGTAACTTGTAAAGATTCGTATATTTATGAGTTAGCGGTAATTTAATGACCATGTATTTATGTACTAAATGTTTAAGTAGAAATGTCACAAAAGTTGACAGAAAATTACATTGTAATGATTGTTCAATAACTTATTCTATCATAAAATATAATCGTGACTTAAAAAAAGCACATAACATTGTTCGTATTGGTTTTCAGTATCGAAAAAGAAGCGAGTATGAGTCACGACATAATTCAAATATCAAAAGAGCATTTTATCTAAAAGAACTTCATAACATTTTCTCTTTTGTTGGACTTGCGGTAATAAGCGGACTGATTGGAAATTTTTCTTACGACAAGTTAAAACAAATATTAAAGACAATTCTTAATGACCCTTTAATAATTGAAATTAATGACAAAGAGTTTCAGAGATTTTTAAAAAGTGAAACTCAGCAAAAAAAATTTATCAAATACATAGAAGAATATAGAAACAAGCAATTGCTTATATCTTCAGAAAATGACAGACAAAAAAAAGTGACTAATAAAAAATTAAGACCAAAGAAAAATTACCGCTAACAAAGCATTTGCTTTATGTCGGCGGACGACAAACTAAAACTCATCATCAATTCTTTAATCAACTTTTGTAATTTTATTTGAACAATATAATTTCAAATTCCGCCACAACACAAATGCGTTAACGTTGGCAGTAATTTTAGACGACCACATAAACGACAAAAAGAAAAAATGAGAAGGACACTAACACTAATATTTTTATTATCAAGCATTTTGTCTTTTGCACAAGCTGACAGCAGTAAGTTACCAATTAAAACAACTGTTAAAACAGACCTGACACTAAATACAAAACAACATGTAACTGAAATGACAAATGCTGATAAAATAGCATTTTCATCCCTGATTGTTGCTGTGCTATCCTTCATTTTGACAATTGTGACAATTTTCCAAACAAGGAAACACAATAAAAATTCATTAAAGCCAATAATAAACGTAAATCCATTTGACTATTCAAACTGTATTTTAATCGAATTAGTAAATGAAGGAGTAGGTTCTGCAATTATTAAAAAAATAACTGTTGAAAAAAACGACTACGAGAAAAAACAAAATGTTTATAGTTGGATGCCTGACCTTCCAGAAGGAGTTTCTTATCAAAACTATCTAACACGTGACAGAGATATTCCAATGCAGGCTGGAAAAGTTATCAAAGTAATTGAGATAAAAAATGACGCATTTAAAGACACACAAAGAAAATTTAGAGAAGAAATGCGTGGAGTGCTTAGACAATTAACAATTAAAATTGAATACACCGATGTATATGAATCGAAATTCCCAATTTATACAAGAAAACTTGACTTATATGCTCGAACTGATAATGGATAAAAACTGCTGGTAACAACTAAGGCTTCGTTGTGTGCGCAGCGCCAACAATGAAGCCGCCTGTTGAACGAAACCAGTAAATTATTTGGGTGTTTATTGATTATGGAGTTGTCGTTTTGACGATTATTTGTTACTTAAATTTGGACAAATTATGCAAGAAAAAGAGTTCAATCAAGAGGCTATTATAGCCGAGTACTTAACAGGCGATTGCAGATATCTTCCATTGGGTGCCAAATATGGCATTAATTTTCGTAAAATTCATCGATGGGTGTCACACATAACTCAACAAACACAGTAGCAGCTTCTATGCTTTTCCAGTTGGTTGGAGGGATGCCTACCAATAATGATTAAACATGATTACGCATTGGGCATGTGTTTGGATTTTGTAAATCTCATTTTGAATGAATTTCTCATTTGCTATTGATATATAAGCCAAATACAAGACACTAATGGCTATACCTTGATGTAGATTTTCTTTTTATCCATGCCATACACAATCAGCCAGTAGAAGGCAATTAAAATGAGTGCATAGAGTAAAGATCCAATGCGTTCATCAGTACTGATGGGTTTACATACCTGTTCATAAAACCATCCCAAAGGAGAAAGATATACCAGCAATCCTTCTTCATTCATACCATGGGGAATGCGGATCAAACCCAATACCCGGGGCAGGAACCCACTGAGCACAAAAATGAACAAAGGATTTTTACCAAACACATCGAAAAAGCTGCTCCAGGCTCCACGTACCTCCTTAAATTCAATGGCATAAATCAGGATGCCCAAAGTAGCAATGGCCAGTCCACTGGTGTATACCACATAACTACTGCTCCATATTTTCTTATTGATGGGGAATACCATATCCCATGCATAACCGGCAGCCATTAATACGAGTGCCAGCACCAAGAGGTTTGCCAGCATATCATAGGTTTTTCCCTTTTGTTGTATGTATTGCCCGGTTAAATAACCAATAATTACCTGCACTACAGCACCGGGCGTACTCGACAGTCCCTCCGGATCGAAAGGCACCCCCTCTCCTTTGTACACATGGTTCAGTCCGAATACATGAATATCGAATGAAGTGCCCCAAAAGCCCTGCAGACTATAAGGATCGCCAGGCTCACCTGCCAGCAGGGTGAATACCCAATACAACAATAAAATAATACAGCCAATCACAAAAGCGCCACGGGCCTTAGCATAATAAATAATCAGAGCTGCAAAAAAGTAGCTGAGGGCAATGCGTTGCAAAACTCCCATAATACGCACATGCTCAAAACCTTTGAATACAATATGACCATTGCTCCATTGCACAAATGGGGTCCAGTTCAGGAACAAGCCGATGAGAAAAATAAGGATGGAGCGCTTAAATACTTTTTTCAGGAAATAGCTGTTGCCCTTCTGTTCAAAACGTGGCATTACAAAAGAAAAAGCATTGCCCACCGCAAAGAGGAAAAAAGGAAATACCAGATCGGTGGGTGTGCAGCCATGCCAGGGTGCATGTTCCAATGGGGTATAAATATGTTCCCAAGAGCCCGGGTTATTCACTAAAATCATGAGTGCTACGGTAGCCCCGCGAAACACATCTAAGGAATAATAGCGCTGTTGTTGCATAGAAGTGTATTTGGCAAGGCGTTAAATTAAGTAAAAGAAATGAAAAAGAGTGGATTTTACAGAACCGGATGCTGCAATCGTCAAACATCCCCCTTATAACGTGCAGTCGTTAACGATAGAAAAAGAGGCTATCTCAAAAAAAATGAACGTGTCGGAAATTGCTTAAACTCTCCAACCATTCATTGGATACCGGAATAAAAAAAGGCTACCCGATGATAGCCTTTTCTGTATGGATTAGAATTTAATTTCTTCTTCATTTTCATCGAAAAAATGGTATTCTATAAAACTGTAATTGTTATTGGACATGACTTTCAGGGCAATTTTGAATTTTTTCTTCCATTTTTTTACAATGGACTTGAACCAACCTTTGGTTAAGAATGCATATACAATGGGATGCACATATAAGTCAATTTGTTTATGACCATGGGTTACCAGATAATGCAGTCGTTTTTCTATTTCATCTTCCAGCAATATAGAAGGCGTTACCATACCAGTGCCGCCACAGGCCGGACAAATTTCAGAAGTATTGATGTTTACCTCCGGACGCATCCGCTGGCGGGTTATTTGCATTAACCCGAATTTGGAAATAGGCAATACGGCATGTTTAGCCCGATCGGTTTGCATGTATGCCTCCATCGCTTCCTGCAATTTCCGTTTGTTATCGGGCAATTTCATATCAATAAAATCAATCACAATAATGCCGCCAATATCGCGTAAGCGTAACTGCCGCGCAATTTCTTCTGCTGCTTCCAAATTGGTTTGCAGGGCATTCTCTTCCTGGTTATTGCTAACACTTTTATACCCACTGTTTACATCAATTACATGCAGGGCCTCGGTATGTTCAATAATTAAATAGGCACCGCTGGGCAGGTTCACCGTTTTACCAAAAGAGCCTTTTACCTGTTTGGTTACCCCATATTGATCAAATATGGGTAAGGGGCCATTGTAATAGGTAACAATATCGGCCTTATCAGGTGCAATTTTTTGAATATAGGCCTTAGTATCGTTGTAAATATTTTTATCATTAATCACCACCCGGTTAAAATCTACTGTCAGCAAATCGCGCAGCATGCTGGTTGTTTTATCCTGCTCGCTCAGTATTTTAGCTGGTGCCACTGCACCTTTCAGGTTGTGTTGAATTTGCTTCCAGGTTTCGTTGAGTGCAATTAAATCCTGATGCAGTTCAGCAGTACTTTTACCTTCAGCAGCAGTACGAACAATAACCCCAAAGTTTTTGGGGCGAATGGCTTCTACAATTTTATGCAGGCGTTTTCTTTCTTCTGCCGAATGAATTTTTTTAGATACAGCAACAATTTCATTGAAGGGGGTTAATACTACAAACCGGCCGGGTAGGCTTAATTCGCAACTGAGGCGTGGGCCTTTGGCTGCAATGGGCTCTTTTAAAATCTGCACCAGAATATTGGGTTTGCCATTGAGCACTTCATTGATTTTACCGGTTTTTACAATTTCGGGTTCAATGTTAAAGGTGCTGAAATCGAATGGCTTTTCGCCCTTATCGTGCATGGCCATTTGGGTAAATTTCAGGAGAGAGCGGGCATAGGGCGATAAATCGGTATAATGCAAAAAAGCATCCTTTTCAAATCCTACATCAATAAATGCAGCATTCAATCCGGGAATCAGTTTTTTTACTTTTCCCAAATACAAATCGCCCACGGCAAAATTGGCATCTGCTTTTTCATTGTGCAGTTCTACCAGTTTTTTATCTTCCAGTAAAGCAATCTCAACCCCACTGGGGGAAACGCTAATAATCAGTTCTTTGTTCACAAATTTGGCAACTTTAATATACATAATGACGCACCCCGTTTATAAGCATGAGCACGCAGTGTACACTTCATGTATTTACCCTTAAATGTGGGAAAGGTAAAGTTGCAGCGGAAAGGAGAGCGGCAAATACATTACAGTGAAACAGAAGTAAGGCCTCTTGTATAAAGGATACGGAGACCTTTACTCTATAAAATGAAAACCTGTTAAGAAATTATTTATTCTTTTTCTTATGACGGTTTTTTCTCAAACGTTTTTTACGTTTGTGAGTAGCAATTTTATGACGTTTTCTTTTCTTACCACAAGGCATACGCTGTCAGATTTTTTTAGTTAAATAATTTATTTTAGTTCATTGATACGCTTATCAATTTCTTTTTTGATGGCATCATTGTTAATCATTCGTTTGGCAGTTTCATACCACTGAATGGCATGGGCTTTATCGCCCTGCATATCATAGGTTTCGGCTAACTGAAAAATGGCTTCCAGATTATGCGGATCTTTCCGCACAATGAACTGAAAACGTTCAATTGCCTTGTCTAACTGACCACTTTTTTTACCTCCTAACCCCAATACCATTTGTGCATAGAGGTTATTGGAGTCTTTCTGCGCTATTTCACGAACCGGCAGGATACCCTGCATGGGATTATCAGAAATATTGCCGAACATATAACAAGCCCCCAGCCCTATTTTACTGGAATCGTTGTTGGGATTGATGACAAGTGCCCTATCTAAAAGATCTTTTGCATTTTCTGCCAGCCAGTGTTGCATAGCCGGATTATTCTCTGTCAGCAGGTTATCTACAAACAGTTGGGCGGCAAATGTGAGACTTTTTTCCGAATTCTCCAACTTAGCTGCCTGTGCGGTATAATAAGCATAGGGTTCAAAAACGTGGGCAGAGTCTTTCCAGAACTTTGCCAACTGGTGGTAAACGTGCAATTGCTGGTCTTTTACATCGCCACGGGTTATGGCATTTTCAAGAGCAATGATTCTTTGATTTTGTTCGGGGTTGAGCTGCTTGCGGGCTTTTTGTAAAATATCTTTGAACTGAACTGCGGGTGGTGCACCTGTCTGTTGCTCCATTGACGCTGCGGCTCCGGAGGATTTGGGGGCACTCACTTTTCCAAATACAAATAACAACACTACCACCACAACGGCACCGGCAACCAGTAAAATTTGACTTCTTTTCACTATTTCAATTTTGCGCAAAGTTATTCCGACTTGCGCTTGTTCCGCACTTCTTCCATAAATTCTTTTGCAGGCTTAAAGGCGGGAACAAAATGTTCGGGTATTTGCACCGTGGTATTGTACTTGATATTACGGCCTAATTTAGCCGCCCTTTTTTTGGTAACAAAACTGCCGAAACCCCTGATATAAATGTTACGACCGGCAGCCAGATTGCCTTTTATTTCGCCTAACATAGTTTCAAGCGTTACCAGTACATCCACTTTTGGTATACCTGTTTTTTCGGAAATGATGGTAATGAGATCTGATTTTCTCATAAAAAAGCTTTTCAGTTGAATAGTTTTTAAAATTAGAACAAATTTTGTGTATTACAAGAAAATAAAAAAAATAATACATATTAGTGACTGACTGCAAATTTATTTATAAGTGCATGATTTACATAATATTGTGCCAGATATTCTTTGATTGAATTATACCTTAACCGCTCAACAGTTTCATGTATTGTGCCAATTTTATTACAACTTTGCCCCCTATGCGGCAACAAAAATTAACACCCTTGCTTTTGCACTGGCACCGGCACCACAATGAACGCATCATGCCCTGGAAGGGGGAGAAAGACCCCTACAAAATATGGCTGAGTGAAATTATACTGCAACAAACCCGTGTAGAACAAGGGTGGGCTTATTATGAACGCTTTTTAAAGCAGTACCCTGGCCTGCCCGATCTAGCCCATGCAACAGATGAAGCTGTTTTTAAATTATGGGAAGGACTGGGCTATTACAGCCGCTGCAAAAATTTATTGCGTACTGCACGATTCGTATTACAAGAATACGGTGGACAATTTCCTGCCGATTATACTGCCCTGCTGGGTATGAAGGGAATTGGGCCTTATACAGCAGCAGCCATTGCTTCATTTGCCTTTCAACTGCCTTATGCCGTGGTAGATGGTAATGTTTTTCGTGTGTTGGCACGTGTATTTGGCATTGATACCCCTACCGATAGTACAAAAGGAAAAAAGGTATTTACACAACTGGCACAGGAAGTATTGTGCAAGCAACACCCGGATTTATTTAATCAGGCTATTATGGATTTAGGCGCTACGGTATGCAAACCCATACTGCCACTTTGCAGATCCTGCCCGTTGCAGCCCATCTGTAAAGCACATCATGAAGGTACCGTTTACCAATTACCCGTGAAAGAAAAAATATTACTGAAGAAAAAACGCAGGTTTTATTATTTTTTATTAGAACAGAATGGAAAGGTATGGATACACAAAAGAACCAGGAAAGATATATGGGAAAATTTGTATGAACTGTTTTTGGTTGAAAGTGAAGAAGAAATAGAATGGACGGAAAAGCAGGTGCAGCAATGGTTACACGAACAATGGGGGGTGAAGGATTATACTTTACTGCAGGTTTCAGGCAAGGAAACACAGCAGCTTACACACCAGCAAATTTCAGGAAGATTGATACATGTTCAATTCAAAAAAGCACTGCCTGCCTTGCAACAATATGAAACCATAGCATTGGCACAATTGGCAGAAAAACCTTTTCCGAAATTTATACACCAGTTAATGAAAAATGCAGGAATATGGTAATACATGAAGTACACCAATCCATAATCGTTATGTATTACAGATAATTGCTGAACCCATAAAATTTTATAAAACATTTTTATTTCTGAGCATGTACCAACCCTTCAATAAAAGAAGATACGAGCGATACAATGATACTGAACCAAAGGGCAGGCCACCAGCCATCTACCCGGAAGCCAGGCACCAGCGCCGAGGTCCATTTAATAATTATTACATTAATAACCAACAGAAATAAACCCAGTGTAAGGATGGTGAATGGAATGGTTAACAGCACTAAGATAGGTTTTACAAATGTGTTCAATAAACCCAGCACAGCCGCCACCAGTATGGCCGTAGTAGTGCTGTTCACATGCACGCCATTCAAAATGAATGTGGCCAGCAGTATGGCTACCGCTGTGAATAATACTTTGGAGAGGAATGACACCATACAATTTTAATTTATATCACCTCAAGTTCGTAAAAATCATCCGGATTCAGGTATTTTTTTGCCAGTACCTGCAGCTCCTCACCGGTAGTATCTTTTATGGTTTGAATGCTGGTATAAAAATAATCGGCCGGCATCTCATTCAGAATATAGCTTTTCCAACGTTCTATAATATGAAAAGGCCCATCCACATCACCCAGCAGGGTTCCAATCATAAAATTTTTAATAAGGCTCAATTCTTCTGCCGTTACAGGTTCTTTTTGCAGGTCCAGCATTTCTTTATAGGTTTCTTCAATGGTAGCGCGGCTAACATCTCTTCCTGCTTCGGTAGTTACCATCCATGCACTTTGTTGCTGATGTGCCTGTATATAAGAGTGGATGCCGTAGGTATAGCCTTTGTCTTCGCGGATATTGCTCATCAATCTCGATCCAAAAAATCCGCCAAACAATGCATTCAGCAGTTGCGCTTTCAAAAAATCGGGATGATGGCGATTGGGGAAAGGCCTTGCCAAACGAATGGCAGCCTGCACTCCATTGGCATCATTCATTACAGAATACTTTTTCTGAGCCGAAGGTGTAATTGAAAAATCAGGCTTCGCCAATGCAGTACCATTCAATGGCAGTTGACCAAAAAACTGGTTGAGCAACTGTTCAACATTGGCCGGTAATTTACCGGCAATAAAAATGGTACAGTTGCCTTTCAAATAATATTGCGCATAAAACTGCAAGAGATCTTCACGTGTTAATGCATCATAATCAGCCGGATTACTATATTTGCCATAAGGATGTTGTTCGCCAAACAAATATGCATCTATCATACGATTGGCCACAAAATCTGCCTTCTTCAAATTCACCGCCAGACGTTGTTTTTGATTTTGCCGGTAAATGTTCAGTTCTTCTTCCGGAAAAACCGACTCACTTAAAATTTCTGACATAGCAGGCAATAACTGTGGTAGGTATTTGGTTAAACTGTGCAAACTAAGGGAAGCCCTTTCGTGGTAGCAGCCCCGGTTCAGATAAGCGCCATACATTTCAAAATGTTCATTCAGTTCAAATGCATTTTTGGTGCGGGTGCCATTTTTTAATAAGAAATTAGTGGTAGCTGCCTGTATATTTTTTTGCTCGTACCAGTTGCCTGCATGGAAAACCAATTCTAACTGTACTACTTCCTGAGCACCAGCTTCCACTGCATAAACGGGTACACCGTTATCGAGTGTAAAATGCCTGACAGGCTGTAAATGTAAATGCAGGTGTATAGGTTCAGTAATGGCCGGTTGTTGGGTTCTGTTCATCATAATGCTTTGCTGTAATAATAAAGGGTATTTACATTTTCCGGTTTAAAAATAGTTTGTGCACCTTGCCTGATATCTTCTATAGTAACGGCATGATAACGGTTCAGTTCATGGTTAATCAGATTGGCATCGCCCAGCAGTTCATAATAAGCCAGGCTGTTGGCGCGGTTCATGAGGGCCATATCTTCAAACACAATCACACTTTCTGTTCGATTTTTAATTTTCATTAATTCAGTTTCAGATACCGGATCTTGTACCAATTGCTGTACTACCGCATTCACGGCAGCTTCGGCTTGTTGCATGGCAACCCCTTTTACCAATTTGCCCTGTATGGTTAACAATCCCGGATCAATACTACCCAACTGATAACATTGAATATCAGAAAACAATTGCTGTTCTTTTACCAATGCCTGGTATAAACGAGAAGAGCTGCCACCACCTAAAATTTCTGTAATCAGGTCGGCAACGTAGTAGCCTTTCTGTAAGCGTCCATCCATGTGCCAGGTTTTCATCAACGCATCCAGAGGCACATCTGCAGTTACTTCCATTGTTCTGGCAGCCGTTTGCAAAGGCTCGGCAGGTAAATGGCGTACATATTTTTGAGCCATGGGTATATCGCCAAACCATTTTTCGGCCAAACGGCGGATATTGTTGGTTTTTACATTGCCTGCTACTACCAATATGGCATTAACGGGGCGATAATGTTTGAAGAAAAATGCTTTTACTTCTTCTAACTGCACCTGTTCAATATGGCTCAGTTCTTTACCAATGGTTAACCACTGGTATGGATGCACCTGATAAGCCAATGCCCGCATTTTATGCCACATATCGCCATAAGGCTTGTTGATATAGTGTTCTTTAAACTCTTCACACACTACTTTCCGTTGCACTTCTAAGCTTTTTTTGCTGAAGGCTAAACTTAACATCCGGTCGCTCTCTAACCAAAAGGCGGTTTCAATATTTTCGGCCGGCAACTGGCAATAGTAGTTGGTTAAATCGTCGGTGGTATAGGCATTGTTTTCGCCTCCGGCTCTTTGCAGGGGCTCATCATAATCGGGAATATGTTTGCTGCCGCCAAACATTAAATGCTCAAACAAATGGGCAAAGCCTGTTTTAGCTGGGTTTTCATCTCTGGCACCCACATCATACATCACATTCACAACAGCCATGGGTGTAGCTGTATCTTCATGTACCAGTACCCTTAATCCATTCTCTAAAACAAATCGGTTAAATTCAATCATAATCGTTCAGTGAAGGGTGCAAAATAGCAACAAAAAAGGAGAGTTAGCACACCTGTTTTGGATCAGCAGATTTAAAAATTGATAAAACAGGATTTATCGGCGCAGAATATTCACAATTTTCAAATCTAAAGTTTCGAGTCGGCCTTTACGTTGCACAATTACTTTTATTCTTGAGCCTGCATTTTGCAGTATATTTTTAAAGGTTTGAATATTTTGAGTGAACACATTGTTCATGGCAAGAATGATATCATCGGGTAAAAAGCCTGCCCTGTCGCCGGGCGAGCCGGGCATTACATCCACTACTTTTACGGCACCATTTACCCAATAAATACCCAGTCCGGTATAAGAATAATCGAAAGGATCGAGGTAATGCTGGTTGGGAACAATATAAATACTTCTTTCAGAATAATTGAAAATTGCATTAAACCGGCGCATCAAATCATTACCCAGAATACCACCCAAAAAGGGATAACTGGTAATATTGTAATCATCTCTAAATATTAGTAAAGGCACCCTTCTGAACAGATAGGGGCCAATCTTAATTTTTTCTGTAACGGTTAACTGCATTTCCTTTTTTCCGCCCAAACCCTCGGCTTGTGTGGGATATAATTTACGTTTGGTTTTCAGCAAATTGCTATCCTGCAAAAAACGATCAGATATTAAAAAATACAGCCCGGCTCCGGTATCAAAAATAAAACGGCTCAGTACTTTACGGGCATCGGTAATGATAGCCGGCTGGTATACCAATGTACTAAACCGGGGATGCAAAATATATCCGCCACTCCCCTTTGGATATTTAAATGGACCCGGCGGATACACCCCAATTGTATGGGTATCATAATCAATACTTACTACATACCTGCTAAAAAAAGTATAGCCGATAATGCCATCAATTTTTACGCCATAAACGCTGGTTAACAAATCGTAATTATTGATGTGGAAATCGAGGCTATCTAAGTTAAACCCCGGAAATGAAAGGCGATGATGGTAAGTAAAATCAACCGTTTTAATGCCGGCAATTCCGCGAATGGTGCGGTCGGTGTGCACCCTTTCCAAATGAAATTCATCTACCGTGGCCGAATCGAGCGATATGCCGCCACTGCCGGTATCTAAAATAAAATTGAGTGAATCGGGTATATCATCCAAAGCCGCTTTTAAAATAATGATGCCTCCGCTTAATTGTATAAATTGAAAACCGGCTATGGGTTTTGGGAGCAATTGGGCAAAGGTTTTAGTAGCTTGTACCGACTGTGCCTCAATTAATGAAATACTGAATAAACTGATACAAAATACAAGGATTGATTTCATGCAATGATTCCCATTCAAATTTTAGCATGTATGGGTAATTTTATTCAATATAAGCAAGATTTATAATTTACACAAGTTTAGTTTATACAAAAACATGAAAGGTGTGATGAATTTTTAAACGGAAAAACAAAGACATGTTTTAACCGAAACGTTGATGGGTGCCATGCAACCAAAAGGAGGCAGCAAATGAAAATGGGGTTTATTGGAAGCTGCATTTGTAAATACAACTTTTAGCCCCCTACCTTTGTTACTCTTTAAACATTGTTTATGCAGTTGAATGATTTGTATCAGAAAGCATTAAATCTGGAATTTTTAACCATTGAGGAAGGCATGTTTTTGTTTGAGCAGGCCCCATTAACCGAATTGATGTTTGTGGCTGATGCGCTGCGGAAAAAACAGGTGCCACATGGTAAGGTTAGCTGGCAGATAGACCGGAATGTAAATACCACCAATGTTTGTATTGCCAATTGTAAGTTTTGTAATTTTTACCGCATACCTGGGCATGCGGAAGCCTATATTACCGATATGGATACCTATCGGAAAAAAATTACGGAAACCATTCGTTACGGTGGCGATCAGTTGCTGCTACAGGGCGGCCACCATCCGGAGTTGGGTTTGGATTTTTACACCAATATTTTTCGGCAAATCAAGCAGGAATTTCCCACCATTAAACTGCATGCACTGGGGCCGCCGGAAGTTGCCCATATTACCAAATTAGAACAATCAACCCATCGTGAAGTATTAACTGCATTGAAAGAAGCGGGACTGGATTCTTTGCCCGGTGCAGGTGCTGAGATATTGGTTGACAGGGTAAGAAGATTAATATCAAAAGGCAAATGTGGTGCAGATGAATGGCTGGCCATAATGCATGAAGCTCATGAACTGAATATTACCACCAGTGCTACCATGATGTTTGGCCATGTAGAAACCATTGAAGAGCGGTTTATACACCTTGCCCGCATTCGCGAAGTACAGGCCATGAAACCCGCCAATGCCAAAGGTTTTCTGGCATTTATACCCTGGACATTTCAAGATGTAGATACCCTGTTAACCCGCATCAGAGGTGTACACAATTTAACCACCGCTGATGAATATATACGGATGATTGCCATTAGCCGCATCATGCTACCCAATATCAAGAATATTCAGGCCAGTTGGTTAACGGTAGGAAAAGAAACAGCACAGGTATGTTTACACAGCGGCGCCAACGATTTTGGCAGTATAATGATTGAGGAAAATGTAGTTAGCGCAGCAGGTGCTCCGCATCGTTTTACCTATAAAACCATTCAGGATGCCATTCGCGAAGCCGGCTTTGAACCACAGCTCAGGAATCAGCAATATGAGTGGCGCAACATTCCTGAAACCATTCAAGAGCAGGTGATTAATTATTAAAAAAACAGTTGGATTTTATTGAGGCAATTGATTTTCAGTTGCCTCTTTTTGTTGCCGGCTATAAGGTGCATCGAAAAAATATAATACCAATCCTGCCAATAATATACCTATCCCAATCATACTTTCAACCGGTTTATCTACTAGTGTAAACACCAGTACCCAAGCATTAAACAATAAAAAAATAATTTGCAAAAAAGGCTTCAACGGACTTTTAAATGTTTTGTGTGGCTTTGGCGTAGTAAATAAACTGGTAACTACTGTTAAGGATGCCATTAACTGCAAAATAAAACCGGCATACAGCAATACTTTTTCAAACGAACCGGTTAAGAGTAGTACAATAGCAATACCCACATGCAACCAAACAGCAGCCACCGGTATACCATTTTTATTTTTAGTTGCCAAAGGCCGCCAGAGCATATTTTCCTGCGCCAAAGCACAGGTTACCCTTGGCCCCACCCATAAATAAGAACTAATGGTAGCTATTAACTGAATGGCAATAAAGGCACTCACCCATTTACCGCCGGTAGTACCCAAAATATTGTTAAAGGCAATAAAAGTTACCTCTTCCCTGCCCTTTAAAGCCGATACGGTAGCATGTTTCAATAATACATATTGAAATAAAATATACACTACGGTAACAAATAAAGTGCTGCCTATTAAGGCACGTGGCAGGCTAATGCCGGGATTTTCAATTTCATCTACCACATACGCAGCAGCATTCCAGCCGGTATAGGCAAATGCTACATATACCATTGATACTGCAAATCCGGGTTGTAGTATTTCTTTATGCCAGTTGTTATTCAACTGAATGGCATTGGCTGCCGGTGTGGCATACAACAAACCAATGATGATTAAGATTAAGATAAAACCTATTTTAACCAATGTACTGATATTTTGGAGTCGGCTGCTATGCCGAATGGTAAAACTATGCATTAGCCCAATTAGCACAATAATACCAACGGCCATCCATTGGTTACCTGCAAAGCCCAGCACGGGCGAAAGGTATTGGGTAAATGCCATAGCAGCCAGGGCTACCGGCGCCGAAAAACCAACGGTTAAACCTGCCCAGGCCGAGAGATAACCCAATACCGGATGAAATATGCGGGATAAATAAATATAATCGCCGCCCGATTCTTTGTAGTGGGTGCCCAATTCGGCATAAGCAAATGCGCCAAAAAGTGAAAGTACGCCACCAATAGCCCATAAACTCAAAATACTCCAGGTATTTTGAATGGCATTGAGTTGAAAGCCTACGCTGGTAAAAACACCGGTGCCAATCATATTCGCAATTACAATGGAGGCTGCCGTGTATACGCTGATTTTTTTCAAAAAGAAAAATTAAGTCTGTTCAATAATTATCAAAAACATACCAATCGCCTTTAGAATTCGATCCTGAATTCAGCCACTAAATTAAGGGAAAGCCAATCGAAAACAGGCACCATATTTAACTGCAATCTTTTCACATATAATGTAAAAAAATATTTTTTATCGTATCTTCAGGTTTTTACATTTCAACATCAGCGATTATATAGGAAACAGATTTTTTTAAGGGGTTAGAAGCTGCCTTTTTTTATTCCCGGTTCTTGTAAGTTGAATAAACCAACCAATACCCGGCTCATTAACAACAGCACATTTTATTTAAAGGGTGAATGCCGGGATATGCGTATGGAACATAAAACAGATACTTGCCAACGGCTTTCCCTACCTTTGTCACCTTAAAAAAATGCATCATGAACAAACCTTTTGTTGCACGGATACAGAAAGAACTGGCCGCAATAGCCGAAGCTGGTTTAATGAAAAAAGAACGCATTATTACCAGCGAACAAGGCGCAGAAATTATGGTTAACGGCCAAAAAGTATTGAATTTTTGCGCCAACAATTATCTGGGTTTATCGGCCCAT
The DNA here is from genome assembly GCF_019249625.1 of Hydrotalea lipotrueae. Lineage (NCBI taxonomy): Bacteria > Pseudomonadati > Bacteroidota > Chitinophagia > Chitinophagales > Chitinophagaceae > Hydrotalea > Hydrotalea lipotrueae. The sequence goes on from NZ_JAESDL010000010.1 coordinate 82,593, forward strand.
CCCAAAGTAATTGAGGCTGCTCATAAAGCTATTGATACCCATGGCTATGGGATGAGCAGTGTGCGGTTTATCTGCGGCACACAGGATATTCACAAAGAATTAGAAACAAAAATTGCCCAATTTCTGGGAACAGAAGATACCATTTTATACGCTGCCGCTTTTGATGCTAACGGTGGCGTATTTGAGCCTTTGTTCAATGAAGAAGATGCCATTATCAGCGATGCGTTGAACCATGCCTCTATTATTGATGGGATAAGGCTTTGCAAAGCACAACGCTTTCGGTACGAACACAACAGTATGGCCGATTTAGCGGCACAACTGCAAAATGCTGCAAGCTGTCGTAGCCGCATTATAGTTACCGATGGCAGTTTTAGTATGGATGGTACCATAGCACAATTGGATAAAATATGCGATCTGGCCGACCAATACAACGCTATTGTAATGATTGATGAATGCCACTCATCCGGATTTTTAGGTAAAACCGGCAGGGGCACCCACGAATACCGCGGTGTAATGGGCAGAATTGACATTATTACCGGAACCTTGGGTAAAGCATTAGGCGGTGCCAGCGGAGGTTTTACCAGTGGCCGAAAAGAAATTATTGAAATGCTGCGGCAACGGTCGCGCCCCTATCTGTTCTCCAATACTTTAGCGCCCAGCATTGTCGGGGCCAGCATAGCGGTATTAGATATGTTAACAGAAACCACTGCACTGCGCGATAAATTAGAATACAATACCCGCTATTTCAGAACCAAAATGACAGAAGCAGGTTTCGACATTAAACCCGGCGAACACCCCATTGTACCCATTATGTTGTACGATGCAGTACTGGCACAGGAATTTGCCGCTGCCTTGTTACAGGAAGGCATTTATGTAATTGGCTTTTTTTTCCCGGTTGTTCCCAAAGGGCAGGCCAGAATAAGGGTGCAATTGAGTGCTGCACATGAACAACATCATTTAGATCATGCCATTCAGGCTTTTATTAAAGTAGGCAAAAAATTGAATGTGTTAAAATAATATTTATGCAAAGTTCTCTCAGATTTTTTAAAAAAACAGATGGGTTAAAGCAGCTTAAACTACTTGCTGCAGTGCTATTACCGCTACTATTTTTATCGGCCTGCAGCTCTAATAATATTGAGGAAAATGCTTCGCTGGGAACTTATTTTACACAGCATGGTGTACAGGGCAGCTTTGCATTGTTAGACAATGGAAGGGGCAGCTTTACCATGTACCATTTAAAACGGTATAAAGATTCTGCCTACCAGCCTGCCGCTACATTTAATATTGTAAATGCATTGATAGGTTTACAAATTGGCACCATTGCCAATGAAAGAATGCTTATACCCTGGGATGGACAAACACGAAAATATGCCAATGGCGACAGCGCTGCTGCTTGGAATAAAACCCTGCGTTTTGATGAAGCATTTCAGGCAGCTGCCACCCCCTATTTTCAGGAAATAGCAAGAAGAACCGGGAAAGAAAAAATGCAGTATTGGTTAGATAGCCTGCAATATGGGAATCATCGAATAGGCAGCAGTATAGATAGTTTTTGGTTAAATAATACCCTTACCATTACCGCAGATGAACAATTAGGCCTGGTAAAACGCCTTTACTTTGGCCAATTGCCCTTTGATAAAACCTGGCAAATTCTCATCAAAAAGTTGATGCTGAAAGGAAGCAATGCCAATTATCAGTTATCTTACATTGATGGCGAAGGCATTATGCCAAACCAAAAAAGCATTGGCTGGGTATTGGGCTGGGTAGAAGAAAATAAGCATCCTTATTTTTTTGTGTTGAATATAGAGGGAAGTTCAAATACACCCTTACAAAACACCGGCCCGCAAATAGTAGATGATATATTAACCCAATTGGGATTTTTTAAAGGGAAGAAATAGTGTTGGTGAACCAATAATTTAGTTTTTCCTTTTTAACAGGAACCTGTAGCTTGCAGCACATGGTACAATTTGGTAATCAAAATTATTTATGGGCACTATGGGTGCTTGTTCCGTTAGCGGTAGCATATATTGCTGCTATAAGGCATAAGCGCCATATAAGAAAAATGTTGGGCAATGCAACATTGGTGCAACAACTCACCAATAATTATATGCCCAAAAGGTACGGACTGAAAATTGTACTGGTATTTACAGCCATTGGCTGTTTAATATTTTCCTGGGCAAACCTCAGAAAACCTACATCAGAAAAAAACGGTAAGGGTAATGGTATAGATGTGATGCTGGTATTGGATATAAGCAAAAGTATGCTGAGCCAGGATGTGCCACCCAGCCGTTTAGAAAAGGCCAAATCATTTTTAAATCAGCTTACACCCGAAATAGAACACAACCGTATTGGTTTGGTAGTGTTTGCCGGAGAGGCTTATTTGCAAATGCCCCTTACGCCCGATGCTGTGGCCACGAAATTGTTCATTGACAATGCATCGCCCGATTTGGCACCGGTTCAGGGAACCGATATTGGTGCGGCACTTCGATTAGCCGATGCCTCGCTGGATGATGAAGAAAAAAAATATAAAACCGTTGTATTGGTTACCGATGGGGAGGATTTAGATGCAGGTGCAAAAGATGCTGCCGCAACATTGGCAGAGCATGGCACCGTTTTATATACCGTTGGCGTGGGAACGGAAGGAGGTGCACCGATTATGGAAAGTGGCGCTTATAAAAAAGATGCCAATGGCAAAACGGTTATTTCAAAATTAGATGCCCCACTATTGCAGGAACTGGCCAACCAAACAGAAGGTAAATATTATTTTTTAGACAATACCGGCAGTGTGGCCAATGCAATAGCCATGCAATTAAACAATATGCAAACCAAGCCGTTGAACAACAATGGAGGGTATATGCAATATACTTTGTACTACCCTGTATTCTTGTCAGTAGCACTTATATTACTTTTGCTGGAAATATTTATTTCAGAAAAGAAGCGCAACAAAGTTTTATTGAACGTACAAAAGAAACAGAAAGAAACAAAAAAGGCAAACCAATTGGCAAATATCTAAACAAAAAATGAAAATAATTTATATCATATTTACCTGCTTACTCCTTTTTTTTCAGGCAACAGCACAAAACAAAACAGAAGAGGCTTTGTTATATAAAGCCAATCAATTGTACCAATCCGGCAACTATTCAGAAGCACAGTCGCTTTATGATAAAATATTAGCCACCAATCCTAATAACAGTATTGCCCTATTTAACAAAGCAAACGCCTTACAACAACAAAAAAATTATGATGCTGCGGCCAAACAGTTTCAGCAAGCGGCATTAACCAGCAACAATGCATCCTTAAAAGCAAAGGCTTATTATAATTCAGGCGTAGCAGCCATTAAACAACAACAGTTAAGTGATGCCATACAAGCATTTAAAGAAAGCTTATTATTAAACCCTAATAGCGACTCAGCCCGAAATAATTTGCAAAAGGCGCTGAATGAACAAAAAAAGAATGAACAGCAGCAAAACAATCAGCAAAAACAACCTAAAAATCCTTTAAGCAAACAACAGGCAGATAATTTGCTAAACCAGTTACGCCAACAGGAAAAAGAATTACAACAATACGAAAAACAAAAAATAAAACCGGTTAATACTGAAAAAGACTGGTAGCAACTTTTAGCGCAAATAATTGTTTTATTAAAATCGCTTCAAAATATTAGTTATGCAACTTTATTGTAACAACCTAACAAAATACTGTCGCTTAAAAACACGAGAAGTAAAAATTGGCAACCTGCTGTTGGGTAACGGGCACCCTATTCGCATACAAACCATGACCACCACCAATACCATGGATACAATTGCCACAGTTGAGCAAGCCATTCGTTGTATTGAAGCCGGTGCAGAATTAATCCGTATTACAGCTCCTTCAAAAAATGAAGCAGAGAATTTGCTGAACATCAAAAATGAATTACGCAAAAGAGGATATAACACACCGTTGGTGGCTGATATTCATTTTACGCCCAATGCAGCTGAAATAGCAGCCAGAATAGTAGAAAAAGTACGCATCAATCCCGGTAATTATGTTGATAAAAAGAAGTTTGAACAAATTGAATATACCAATGCGGAATATGCCGAAGAAATAGAACGAATCCGCGAACGGTTTACCCCATTGGTAAATATTTGTAAGGAATATGGCACTGCCATGCGTATTGGCACCAATCATGGTTCATTGAGCGACAGAATTATGAGCCGCTATGGCGATACACCCAATGGCATGGTGGAAAGCGCAATGGAATTTTTAAGAATTGCCAGAAGCTTAGATTATCATAACATTGTACTTAGTATGAAATCGAGCAACCCACAGGTAATGGTACAAGCATACCGCCTGTTGGTACAACAAATGATGGCAGAATTTAACGAATGTTATCCTTTACACCTCGGGGTTACCGAAGCCGGCGATGGTGAAGACGGACGTATGAAAAGTGCTGCAGGCATTGGTACGTTATTAGAAGACGGCATTGGCGATACCATCAGGGTTTCTTTAACTGAAGATCCTGAATTTGAAATACCTGTTTGTAAAGATTTGGTAAAGCGCTATACACAAAGCTCAAGCAATCAAAATAAAATTCCTGCTGTAAACAACATACCCTATAATCCATTTCAATATAAAAGAAGGGATTCTTTCATGGTACAGAATACAGGAGGCACACAAGTGCCTGTTGTTGTAGCCGATTTCAGTAAGATAGATAACATAACGCCACAGCATTTGCGTAGTATTGGTTATGCTTATGATGCAACAACAGATAAATGGAATATTGGAGATGCAGCAGCAGATTATATTTTCACCGGCCATCAATTACTATCATTTGAATTACCGGGAACCTTACAGGTAATTTGTTATCCGGCCAGCTGGGCATTAGCTGCTGATAAAAGCAAATATCATCCTATATTCAGCGGATCAGGTTATGTACAGGCCATTCAAAAAGATGCGGCTATTAATTTTGTTTTATTAGATTGCTATAGTGATGATACCACGCTGAATGATTATACATATTTAACAGAATTTGCCAATGATCCTACCGTGGTGATTTGTTTAACAACAAAAAACACCCATACTATGCCGGCTATGAGAAAAATGGCAATAGAGTTGATGAATAGAAATATTCAAAATCCGGTAATTTTCAATATCACAAGCAAATGGCATACCGTTGATGAACATCTGATACATTTTGCAACCGTTGCCGGATCCATGTTATTAGATGGCATGGGCGATGGCTTATTTTTAGAAATTGATGCAGCAATCTACAATAATCTGGCGCAAAAAAGCACCGCAGCCAGCGGTAGAAATTATTTGGAAAACAGCACAATAGAAGCATTTTTAAACAATACCGCTTTTGGAATTTTGCAGGCTACCCGCTGCCGTATTTCTAAAACAGAATACATCTCCTGCCCCAGTTGCGGCAGAACCTTGTTTGATTTGCAGGAAACCACTGCTAAAATAAGGGCAAAAACACACCATTTAAAAGGCGTTAAAATAGCTATCATGGGTTGTATTGTAAATGGGCCGGGCGAAATGGCCGATGCCGATTTTGGCTATGTTGGAAGTGGCCCGGGAAAAATTACTTTATACAGAGGTAAAGAAATTGTAAAAAGAAATATAGACAGTGGTATTGCTTTAAATGAACTCATTGACTTGCTGAAAGAAAGCAACGTATGGATTGAACCGGTTCATTAAAATTGAATAATTTTTAGTATTAATACCTTTATTGATAATTACATGAACCATATGCGTACTGATTTCTTAGTGATAGGTTCCGGCATAGCCGGATTAAGTTATGCGTTGAAGGTAGCTAAGCATTTTCCAGATAAAACCATTACCGTTATTACTAAAACAAATGCAGAAGAAACCAATACCAAATATGCGCAGGGCGGCGTTGCTGGTGTTTGGGATGATACTACCGACAGTTATGAAAAACATATTGAAGATACTTTGGTTGCCGGAGATGGACTATGCAATAAAGCAATTGTAGAAATAGTTGTAAAGGAAGGCCCGAACCGAATTCAAGAATTGATTGGATATGGTGCAGAGTTCGATAAAGATGCTTCCGGCCAATATGCATTGGGAAGAGAAGGCGGACATAGTGCTTACAGAATTTTACACCATAAAGATGTTACAGGTCAGGAATTAGAAAGAGCTTTATTAAATGAGGTGCAGGCCACAAAAAACATACAATTAATACACCATTGGTTTGTGGTAGATTTGATTACACAACACCACTTGGGTTATTTAGTTACCAAATCAACACAGGATATTCAATGCTATGGCGTATATGTTCTAAATACATTAACCAACGAAATAGAAAAAGTACTGGCAAAAATTACCGTACTGGCTACCGGTGGCTGCGGACAGGTTTACAGAACTACCACCAACCCTACCATTGCAACCGGTGACGGAGTGGCAATGGTATACCGCGCCAAAGGCCGCATTGAAAATATGGAATTTATTCAGTTTCATCCTACGGCATTGTACCAGCCCGGCGTTTCTCCATCTTTTTTAATTACCGAAGCTGTTCGGGGCGATGGAGGAATTTTAAGAAATAAGCAGGGCGAAGCATTTATGGAAAAATATGATGAACGAAAAGATCTGGCACCGAGAGATATAGTAGCCCGAGCTATTGATAATGAAATGAAAAAGGACGGTACAGAGCATGTTTATTTAGATTGCCGCCACATGGATATGGGGAAATTTAAACATCACTTTCCAAACATCTATGAAAAATGCTTGAGTATTGGTATTGATGTATCACGTCAAATGATACCCGTTGCTCCGGCCGCACATTACAGTTGTGGAGGTATTAAAACCAATGAATGGGGCGAGTCATCCATTCAACACTTGTTTGCTTGTGGTGAATGTGCCAGTACTGGTTTGCATGGCGCCAACCGTTTAGCCAGCAACAGTTTATTAGAAGCCATGGTATTTGCCCACAGAAGTTATTTAGCCAGTGTTGAACAAATTGTTCATATAGCATTTCAGGAAAATATTCCCGACTGGAATGCATTAGGAACAACCCATCCTAAAGAAATGATTTTAATTACCCAAAGCAGAAAAGAGCTGGAACAACTGATGAGTGATTATGTGGGTATTGTAAGAACAGATATTCGCTTGCAAAGAGCCATGAAACGATTGGACTTGTTATATGAGGAAACTGAACAATTGTATAGAACCGCCAAAGTATCACCACAACTATGTGAATTAAGAAATGTAATTACCGTTGGATATCTTGTTGTAAAAGGCGCCATGTTTCGTAAAGAAAGTCGGGGGCTTCATTTCAATACTGACCATCCGGAAAAGAGTGCTTTACTGCAAAACATTGTACTATAAACATTATTCACTATTCTATTCAATAAAATCTCGCCCCTTTCACCATTCATTACAGAAAAAATATGTATTACATTGTTTACGCATTATTTTATTTACTCTCCTTGCTACCATGGCGTGCAATTTATTGGATAAGTGATTTTTTTTATGTAATTATTTATTATGTCATTGGTTACCGAAGAAAAGTAGTGGATGAAAATTTGATGACAGCCTTCCCTGAAAAATCGGAAGCGGAGCGAAGAAAAATTGCAAAAGAATTTTACCGGCAATTCACCGATACATTTGCCGAAGTAATTAAATTAGTTTCTATTTCAGGGAAAGAATTGAATAAAAGAGTAAAGGCAGACTACCATACTATTAACGAATTATATGCCACTGGCAAAAATGTACAAATTTTGCTGGGTCATTTCTTTAACTGGGAACTGGCAAATGTAGCCTATGCACAACATTTATTATACAACTTTATTGTGGTATACAAGCCTATTGAAAATAAAATTTTTAACCGACTGTTCATGCACATTCGCAGCAGGTTTGGAACAAAATTGGTATCTGCATCTAATTTCAAGAAAGAATTTGCACAAGAATCAAAACAACAATATGCATTAATTTTGGTAGGTGATCAAAATCCAGGCAAGCCGGATAATACTTATTGGTTTAATTTTTTTGGGAAACCTGCCCCTTTTGTAAAAGGCCCTGAACTAAGTGCCCGTTACAATGATACTGCTGTTGTTTTCTGCAATTTTTACCGGGTAAAAAGAGGCTACTATCAATCAGAAGCCACCATATTTACTACTACCCCAAAAAATTTACCGGAAGCAGCCATTACGAAAGCAATGATTGCCTTTATAGAAGATGAAGTGCGAAAAAGGCCGGCTAATTATTTGTGGAGCCATCGGCGCTGGAAATGGACTTTTCAGCAGGAGAAGCATGCACATCTACTAAAATAAGTTATTGCTCCTCTGCTTTAATTTTCCTTTGGATCATGATTCGCCTTTTTGGAAGGCTTTATCAATTCAAATACAGCACCCATTGCCTTAATTTCGGGCCAACCTCCCTGCAAATGCCGCAAATTATGGATGCCTTCTTTTTTAATTAATGAACAAGCTGTGATACCCCTGTAACCATTTTCGCCATAAATATAAATATTTTGAAAATCTTCAAAATTAGCCATACTGGCAGGATCTTTTAGTTCGGTGAAAGGAATATTGACAGCATTGTTCAAATGTTCCGCTTCAAATTCCTCATCAGAACGTGTATCTATTAAAATTAATTGCTCATCAAATTTTATATCCATAGCCAATTCATCTGCTTCTACTGCTATCATCAGGTCGATGGGCTCATTCAGTGTATTCCAGGCATTCATGCCATCTTTTAAATATCCAATAATTTGCTGATAACCTTGTTGCTGCATTAATTGAATGCGTTCTTCAGTGGCTGTATCGGTAACCAAAATAATGGGTTTAATTTGCAACTGTAATGCGGTTAAACATTCGGAGAGATTATCTTCCGAACAAATTGTAATGGCACCGGTAATAAAACCTGCTTCAAAACTTTGGGCCGGCCGAATATCTAACACACGAATTTCATCATTTTGAATCAGCCATTGTTTTACTTCTGCTACAGTTAAAGCAAGTGGCTTTTCGGGCATTTTGTTCATATGAATCTTATTATTAAAAGTCATTGTTGGCCGACTAAAATTGTAAAATAATGGTTCAAACCCTTTACAGAACCATATTTCAGCCGATTTCAAAAGATGGGAGACTCCATCCAATTTTGAAACAACCATTTTTTAGCCTGTAATCCTATACAACAAAGGATTACAGCGATTTTTTAGTTAAGTTTTGTCGGACAATAATTGATTAAAAGTGTACAAAGGTAAGTCCTTGTTTACAATGAAACTAACACTATTGAAAATTTGAAATACTTGTATTGAAAATCAATAAAACTATTCCGTAAGCAACGAGTGTAATACAAAAAAAATCCACCGATTAATGAAAACCGGTGGAATTGGGTATGGGATAAATCAAAAAATTTATCCTACTAATTCGGTAACAAATTTCATCACCTCGTTAATGCGGGCATAGTTGGGTGCATAAAAAATGAATTTACCATTGCGTTGTGTGTTTACTAATTCTGCACGACGCAAAATGGCCAGATGCTGAGAGGCAACAGATTGCTCTAAACGCAATTTTACATACAACTCAGTAACAGTCATTTTTTTGTTTTCATCCAACAACTTCAGCATTTGCTGGCGAAGTTTGTGGTTCAGCGCTCTTAAAATTAGAGCCGCCTTCTTTGACTGGATCAAGTCAACCTTTGCACTGGGCCTGCCATTGCTTAAGGTTAGTGTGTTTTGTGAACTACTCATGTTTAGTGATTGGGGATTAAAAAATTACAATATAAGGCTAAAGTTAAATACTTTTTAAATACGGTGTATACCAAAAAAGGATTATTTGTAATTTTTTTTTGGATGATAAAATTCTTTCAGGTAAAAAGGAGTGGCATAAGCCAGGTTAACCCATTGTTTATTTCGCCATGCCTGATAGGCTAAAACACCGAGATGGCCTGCATTTTGACTAATTTCGGCAAACTGTGCATTGGGGTGTTGTATTAATTTTTTCCATTTTATGCTGCCACTGCCAAAAAATAATATATGGTGGTCTTTTAACAAGTTATTATAGCAGTGCTCTTCTAAAATACGTGCTGCAGGTTCAGATACCGACATTAAATTCGGTTGATAAACCGCAGTAAACACTTCCATTCTACGGGCATCTATCATCGGACATAACAGCCACTGGGTATTTGTATTTTGTAGTATGTAATGCGATAGTGTTGCCAAAGCCGCCTGAGCCATTACCCTGAGTGTATTTTCAATAATAAGTGGTTTTTGTAATGCATAACAAATTCCTTTAGCTGTGGCTAAACCAACACGTAAGCCTGTATAACTACCCGGACCACCTGTTACGGCAACTGCATCAATAGCAGCAATATGGGTATTTGTTTTTTGCAATATTTGTTGAATGGCAGGCTGTACAAATGCTGCATGGTTTTTTTGTTCATTACTGTATGCGATAGAAAGGACTTCAGTGTTATAACATATACATACTGAGGCTGTTTCTGTAGCGGTATCAATATTTAAAATAATTGCCAATACTGTATATTTTAATATGTTGTATGAATTGATTCCAATAAAAGTGGGGCAACCTGGTATTGAGAAGATTGTTGTTGCATTGCCTCTAATAAGCGCACAATATTGCTTACACCTATTTTTTCAGCCCATTCAAACGGCCCCAAAATATAATTGGTGCCCAAACGCATGGCTGTATCAATTTCATCTTTTGTACTAACGCCATCTCCCAAACAAAAATACGCTTCATTAATAATGGCAGCAATGATTCTGGCAGCAATCATACCGGGCATATCCGGACACCAGATAAATGAAAAATTAAGTTGCTGCATCGTTTTTTCTGCTGTTTGTTGAACGGAGCTTTCCTGATTGACCAATTCAATAATAGACCTCTCCCAAAAAAAAGGCCAGGCATTGAAACGAATAAAGTTTACAGGCATTGTTTTCCATAGTGGAATAACTGCATTTACAAAAACAGGTTTATCGGTAATATGCTGAAATGCAGGGCCTTCTGTTTCATATAAAAAATCAAAATAAGCATCTGCTATTGGATGGTTGTTCTCTTCAAACCAGTAAACTTGTACCCCTGCCGGTATTTTTTTCTGTAATAAAGCGGCCCGTTGCGCCTGATTGGCTTTAACCAGTATATGCATTATCCATTATTTAAAATACAAAAATAGGTTGGTTGATAACAGAAAATACAGTTACTTGCCAAAGTAAAATAAGTTTTACAATGAAGCAAATTATCAAAACAGATAAAGCACCGGCACCCATTGGACCCTATAACCAGGCCATTAAAGCCGGAGAAACCATTTATTTAAGCGGACAGATTGCAATTAACCCCCAAACCGGCAATTTAGTTACAGATGATATTGTTGCAGAAACCCATCAGGTGATGCAAAACATAAAAGCCATTTTAGAAGCCAGCAAAATAAGCTTTGAACATGTTGTTAAAACAACCATTTTTTTAAGCGATATGGCATTGTTTGCGGCCGTAAATGAAGTATATGGCAGCTATTTTTCCGGTGATTACCCGGCCAGAGAAACGATTGCTGTAAAAGGATTACCTAAAAATGTACATGTTGAAATCAGCATGATTGCATTGCAGCATCTGTAACCTGTTGGTACGTACCCGGAGCCGGTTTTACAAAATAGGCCTCTGCTTTGATGTTAAATTGCTGTTGATAGGCGGCTAAAATTGCCCGGGTTATTGCTTCTGCCGCTCCGTCCTGCATCATACAAAGAACAGAACCTCCAAATCCGCCACCCATTAACCGGGCGCCAATCACTTCCGGATAATTCCGAGTAGCCGCAACTAAAAAATCGGTTTCAGCACAGCTAACTTCATATAAGTGGCATAACCCTTCATGGGTTTGATACAATAATTGCCCAAAAGCTTTTAAATTTTGTTGTTCCAATTTTTCTACTGCCTGCAGTACCCTTTGTATTTCCTGTGTAACAAATAAACAACGTTTAAAAATTACTTCAGGTAAAACAGATTTATTGGCTTCAACCATTTCAGGTAAAATATTTCGGAAAGAATGATAGTCTTTATGCAAAGAAGACAATATGCTTAATCCCTCTTTACACTCCTCTCTTCGCTTGTTGTATTCGCCGGAAGCAAGACTATGATGTATATTTGAATTAATTAATACAATAGTATATTCTTTCAAAACAAAAGGTACCCATTTATATTGAAGGGAAACACAATCCAATAATATGGCATTGGCTTCTTTTCCAAACAAATTCGCAAACATATCCATGATACCACATTGCACACCCGGATAACTATGTTCGGCTTTTTGTGCCAGCAAAGCCAACTGCAGGGTAGAAAGCCGGTAGTTGCACAATTCATTCAATGCAAATAACAATCCCGCTTCTATGGCAGCCGAAGAAGAAAGGCCTGCACCCGGCGGCAAATTACCGCCAAACACACAATCAAATCCCTCAACTGAAAAATTTTCCTGTTGCAATACATGCAATACACCCAGTATGTAATTTTTCCATCCGTCCTGCTTTTGAATTGCATCTGTAGTTACAAAAAGTTCTTCCTGAATATCGGCCGCAATACAACGAATGGTGTGGGTATTGTTTTTTGAAATAGCTATCCAGATACCTTTATCAATTGCAGCCGGCAAAACAAATCCATCATTATAATCAATATGTTCTCCTATTAAATTCATTCTGCCGGGAGAAAAAAACAAAGCAGGTGTATCTTTAAATGTATTTTTAAAGATGCTGACAATTCGTTCCTGATCTTTATCCATTATTCAAGCGATTTTACTGTATATGAAGTACTAAAAATGTGATGTTGATTGGGTTTTAACCACAATAGCCCCATCTCATTATTAAACGCATCGGGAGTACTGCTTAAATTTTCAATGGCAATGCTGTTTCTATGTGGTGGAATATATACCTGCAAATAAGGATATGCTGTATCGGGTTGAATACACAGTTCCATTAAATTATTTTTGAGCAGGCAACGTGGAGGTTCAGATGCATTGAGCAGAAAGCAATTGTCTAAATCAATGTCTTTCAAATTCGTTCCCTTAACAAACCGATGGTCATCAATGGTTACGCCGGTAGGCAACAAGCGTTCATCAAATTCAACCTGCTGGTTACCGGTAAATTGAAGTGTACAATCATCTACACTGGTACCCAAAGTAAAATAAGGATGCCAGCCATCACTATAAGGAATAGCAGATGCATGGTGATGCAGTACTGTGGTTGTTACGGTAACTTTATTGTTGGTTTCTAATTTCCAATTCACCAATAATTCAAATGGGAAGGGATAACCTTTGTCGGAACCGGTATAGCTGTAGCGCAGCCCAACGGAGCAGGCATGTTCATCGGCATGTATGTTCATCACATCAAATAAAGCATCGTACACTAAACCATGAATGGCATGATCGCCTAAATAAAATTTTCCGATGGTATATTGATGACCATCTATTGTAAATTGTCCGTTTGCCATTCGGCATACAAAGGGCGCCAGTTTTGCGCTCTTAAAGCCATAGGTTATTTCTTTTAGAGCAGCTTCGGGTGTAGCAAATCCATCTATCACATTGTGTAAATGCCCGTTTGCAAAAACATAGAATCCGTTCATTAATGCACCCATGCTATAAATTTCAACCACCGTTCCATTTAATTCATCTTTTAACTGTATTACTTCAAATGGCGTTTTTGTAATGACTGAGCTGCTGAATCGCATACCTTAATTTTTGAGGCACAATGTAAAAATAAAATCTGTGTATCCACAAAACTAACAACCGTTAACATCAATACCCTAATTTTGTTGGTCACTAGAATGCATGTGCTATGGAACAAAAGAACCATTCAAAGATTAGATTGATTACTGCTGCCAGTTTATTTGACGGACACGATGCAGCGATTAATATTATGCGACGCATTTTACAAAGTAAAGGTGCCGAAATTATTCACCTCGGCCACAACCGCAGTGTTCAGGAAATTGTAGAAGCGGCTATTGAGGAAGATGTTCAGGGAATCGCCATCACATCCTACCAGGGTGGGCATGTTGAGTTTTTTAAGTACATGAAAGATTTATTGGATGAAAATGGTTGCGGACATATTAAAATATTCGGCGGTGGCGGCGGTACCATATTGCCGGAGGAAATTGAAATTTTACATCAATATGGAATCACCAGAATATACTCACCTGATGATGGCAGGCACATGGGTTTGGATGGCATGATTGAAGATGTGCTGCAACAGTGCAGTACCGTTATATCTCCCCAATTAAAACAAATTTATAAGAAACCGCTCCATTTTGCACTGGGAGAGCAAAAAGATGTTATAGCCATAGCACGAGCCATAACAATGGCAGAAAACAAGCAACCATACACAGCAATTACAGATTATTTACAACAAACCAATACTGCTCCTGCCTTCATTCCAGTTATTGGAATAACAGGCACAGGCGGTGCCGGCAAAAGTTCGGTAACCGATGAGCTGGTTAGGCGTTACCTGCTTCAATATCCGCAAAAAACCATCGCAGTAATCAGTATTGATCCCTCCAAGAAAAAAACCGGTGGTGCATTATTGGGCGATCGTATCAGAATGAATGCCATAGCTGGGGCAAGAACCTATATGCGCAGTTTAGCAACCAGAGAAGACAATGCAGCCATCAGTGCGCATGCACAAGATGCCATTAACATTTGCAAAGCTGCCGGCTTTGATTGTATTATTGTGGAAAGCGCAGGTGTTGGTCAAAGCGATGCTTCTATTTTACATTGCAGTGATGTCAGTTTATATGTAATGACGCCCGAATATGGAGCAGCCTCTCAATTAGAGAAAATAAACATGCTGGACTTTGCGGATCTGATCTGTATCAACAAATTTGATAAAGCAGGCGCATTAGATGCGCTGCACGATGTACAAAAACAATACAAACGCAACCACCAATTGTTTCAGGCAAGTGTAGCTGAATTACCCATTGTAGGCACCATTGCTGCGCAGTTTAACGATCCGGGCATGAACACACTTTTTAATTTACTGATGCAAAAAACAGCAGAAAAATTAAATATACATTGGCCCATTGAACATCTACCGGCCACAGAACTGCATTTGCATAGCAATAAACCCTCTATTATTCCACCCAAAAAAATACGCTACCTGTCAGAAATTGTTGAACGCATCAGAGAATATGATGCATGGGTCATACAACAATCCAATATTGCATCAAAACTATATCAGCTACAGGGTGTTTTAGAAAACAAATGGTTGAAAGAAAATACAGACCTGCAAAATGCTGTAACCCAAACTTTACAACAATTAGACCCTGACTGTAAACAACGCATTGATGAATGGCCTTCAATCAAAAAACAATACCAGTCAGAATTTTTAAGTTATGAAGTTCGGGGAAAAAAAATACAGCAGCCCCTAACCGTTACCTCATTAAGCGGAACTGCAATACATAAAATTATATTGCCACAATACAAAGACTGGGGTGATGTGTTGCATTGGCAATTACAAGAAAATTTGCCGGGGCGATTTCCTTATACTGCAGGTGTATTTGAATTGAAAAGAACAGGGGAAGACCCAACCAGAATGTTTGCCGGTGAAGGCGGACCGGAACGAACCAATAAAAGATTTCATTATGTATCGTTAGGGCAACCCGCTATCCGTTTATCAACCGCATTTGATAGTGTTACCTTATACGGCGAAGATCCTGCCATAAGACCGGATATATATGGTAAAATTGGCAATAGCGGAGTTAATATTGCCACTGTTGATGATGCTAAAAAATTATACAGTGGTTTTGATTTATGTGATCCAAAAACTTCTGTAAGCATGACGATTAATGGTCCTGCACCCATTTTACTGGCTTTTTTTATGTGCGCTGCAATTGATCAGCAATGCGAAAAATATATTGAACAACATGGTTTATGGCCTGAAGTAGAAGCATATGCCACAAAAAAATATAATAAATTGCAGCGCCCGGTTTACTATAATCCCATGGCACCGGAACGTTTACCCGAAGGACATAACGGACTCGGCTTGCGGTTACTTGGTTTACAGGGTAGTGAAGTATTACCACATGAAATTTATACTTCAATAAAAGCCAACGCATTAGCACAGGTAAGGGGTACTGTACAAGCAGATATTTTGAAAGAAGATCAGGCACAAAACACCTGCATCTTTTCAACTGAATTTGCACTAAAACTAATGGGCGATGTGCAGGAATATTTTATTGAAAATAAGGTACGTAATTTTTACAGTGTAAGCATTAGTGGTTATCATATTGCAGAAGCCGGCGCCAATCCCATTACTCAATTGGCATTTACCCTTGCCAATGGATTTACCTATGTAGAATACTATTTAAGCAGAGGTATGCATATCGATGATTTTGCTCCCAATCTGTCATTCTTTTTCAGCAATGGAATGGACCCCGAATACAGTGTTATTGGCAGGGTAGCCCGCAGAATTTGGGCCAAAACCATGAAATTTAAATACAATGCCAACGAACGTTCCCAAAAACTGAAATACCATATTCAAACATCGGGAAGAAGTTTACACGCACAGGAAATTGATTTTAATGATATCAGAACCACCTTACAGGCATTGTATGCTCTTTACGACAATTGTAATTCGCTGCATACCAACGCCTATGATGAAGCCATTACTACACCTACGGAAGAAAGTGTACGCAGAGCCATGGCTATTCAACTCATTATTAACCGCGAATTGGGAACAGCGCAAATTGAAAATTTTATACAAGGTAGTTTTGCAATAGAAACATTAACCAATATAGTGGAAGAAGCCGTATTGGCAGAATTTGACCGAATTAATGAACGGGGTGGCGTTTTGGGTGCAATGGAAAGAATGTACCAGCGCAATAAAATTCAGGAAGAAAGTTTGCATTATGAAACCTTAAAACACAATGGAAACTTACCAATTATAGGCGTAAATACATTCCTGAATAAAAAAGGCAGTCCAACTGTAATTCCCGGTGAAGTGATTCGTTCAACAACAGAAGAGAAGGAACAACAAATTCAAAATTTGCAGGCTTTTCACCAGAGAAATGCCGGAGTAGCCAATGAAAAACTGGCTTATTTGCAGCAAACTGCCAAACAAAATGGAAATTTGTTTACGGCTATTATGGAAGTAGTTCCATATTGTAGTTTAGGCCAGATAACACATGCACTGTATCAGGCGGGTGGCCAATACAGAAGAAATATGTAATTTGTACTGATTTTAATCGTTCAACAAAACAAAAAAATTCATCTTTACTGTTCCTGACATTTTTGAAGAAATGGAAGTGGAATGTTTAATACAATTTAAATCAGAAAGCATGAATAAAAGATGTATTGCATTAATGGTAGTTTTTTTTCCTGTATGTATTTTGGCACAAACCTCAAAAATTGATACCACGGTTTTAATTGGTAAAATTGGTTACAGAGTTCGGTGCAATAACAAAAATCCGGATAATAATTTAGCCAGCATCAAATTAGTAGGTTTCACCAATGCCAGAGATCCTGAGTTTTTTGTAAAGGGAGTGATTAAGCAGGCAGCCATTGATGATTTTAATAATGACGGATTCCCCGATTTAATGATGAATGTTTATAACGGCCCGAATGAAATGTATGGTAACGTTATTGCATTGGTATCGAATGAAAACAAATCCGTATCCTTTGTTAGCTTTCCCGACATTTTAAATGACCCGAAACTAAGAGATGGCTATAAAGGTCAGGATCATTTTCAATTAATGGAAGGATTGTTGATGCGAAACTTCCCATTGTATTCTTCCAATGATTCAACTGCCTCCTATACCGGTAAAAAAAGGTTTATTCAATACCAGCTCCAAAAAGGAGAAGGTGATCGGCTAAGTTTTAAACCTATGCACACTTATGAGGTTGCATCAACCAATCCCAATTAACAACAATTTTATGGGTTATATGTTACTATAACCATATGCAGCATTTTAATCAACAAATCATTGCTGGTTGGGAAAGATTTTACCGTGCCAACCTCATTCAGAGTATTACCGGTTTTAAACCGGCCTCTTTAATTGGAACAACCAGTCCGGATGGCATTCCCAATCTGGCTATTTTTAGTAGTATTGTTCATTTGGGCTCCAATCCTGCATTAATTGGCTACATCAATCGGCCAATAAGTGCCGCGCCACATACCCTGGCCAATATACAAGCCACGAAAGTGTATACCATTAACCATATCCAGGCAGCATTTGTGGCACAGGCACATCAAACCAGTGCCAAATATGATGCAGCTGTAAATGAATTTATAGCTACCGGCCTAACTATGCAATGGATAGAAGGTATTGAAGCACCATTTGTAGCAGAAAGCAACATTCGATACGCTTTACAGTTGGTAGAGATAATACCCATTACACATAACCATACATTCTTGGTAATAGGAGAAATAACCGATATTTTTTTAAAAGATATTTTACCGGAAGCGGATGGATTGATAGCTATTGACAAAACAGGTTCATTGGCTTGTTTGGGTTCAGACACCTATTGCTGCGGAAATATTACACAACGCTTTCATTACGCAAAACCTGATCGTCCGGTTACGTCAATTTAATAAATGATTTGTTAATAGCTGCGCATCAAATGGATAAAATCATCTTCAAAAATATTTTCCAATTATGCCTGAAAATATTGTAAATACTGCTTTTCAGGCATCCCAATTACTTCCTGTAAAATAGAAGCCGGAAATACTTCTTCCCTAAAAAATAAATTCTGGCACGCAATTGGCATTATATCAATTAGAACGGGTTTGGATAAGTTGCCCTTTCAGGAGTTTTCCCTATCCCGGATTTTTAAACCATTAAACCATTTTTTATGAAAAAGCTAATCATCGCAGCCGGATTATTTGTAGTGTTAGGCTTAACCGAACATACACAAGCACAAGTTAGAGTGAATGTAAACCTTGGAATTGGCACACCGGTTTATTATCCGGCTCCACGGCCAGTTGTTGTTTATGATGATCCTTATCCAGTTTGCGCACCCAGAGCTGTTATTGTAGTACCTACACGACGTAGATATGATTATTATGATAACTGGGGTAGGGATGATTATTATAACAGGGGGAGAGTAGTATATTATAATAGAGAAAGGAATGAACATGAAGGTCATAACCATGGTTGGGGTCATAGAGATGAAGGAGATGATGACTAAATAAAAAATATCAAGAACCTATGAAAACAAAAAGCCGCCCTGCAAAGAGGCGGCATTTTTTATGTTAAGGAAGTCAATGATACTCCGTTAGTATCCTGCATTTTGTGTTAAATTCGGATTCACAATAATTTCCCTTTTGGGTATTGGAAACACTAATTTAGGTGAATCGAAATTTAACGGCCCTACTGTACCCTGCGTTCTTTTAATGTCATGTAATGTAAACCCTTCAAAAGCCAATTCTAATTTTCTTTCTTTTAAAATGGCGGCAAGTGTTAACGTACTTGCAGTATATGGCAACAAATTCACTCTTTGTCTTATTTTATTAATGTCATTTACCGGTGCATCACCTACTTGTGTTCCCATTCTAAAATTGGCTTCAGCTCTTGTTAAATACATTTCTGCCAACCGAATAATGTGCACATTGCCATATAAATTATCGAATTTAGCAGTATAAATAGAACCGCC
Source organism: Hydrotalea lipotrueae (assembly GCF_019249625.1). NCBI lineage: Bacteria > Pseudomonadati > Bacteroidota > Chitinophagia > Chitinophagales > Chitinophagaceae > Hydrotalea > Hydrotalea lipotrueae. The sequence goes on from NZ_JAESDL010000010.1 coordinate 102,162, forward strand.
TGAATTATAGAACAAACCCAAACGGGCATCGCCCGGTTCATATAAATTTAAATGCGCCTGATTAATTTGAATATCACCCCTGCTTAATGGTGAATAGTACTCATTAAAGGTATTATAACCCGATGTGGGAGTTACCTGCATGGCAAACAAATCTTCAGTAGTATTGGCTACACCGGCCGGAGGGTAGGGTGCAGGAAAAGCAGCAGCATAAGTAGGTGTTAATGCAAAGCCATTGGCAGTGGCCGTAGTAATGGCTCTGTTGGCGGCAGCTGCAGCGTTGGCATAATCGCCCTTTTGTAAATATACTCTGGCCAGCATGGCACTGGCGGCAGCTTTATTGGCATAAAAACCATTGGTAGCCGGCAATAATGATTCTGCAGTAGTTAAATCGCTGATTACCTGCGCATATACTTCAGATACTTTATTTCTTTTTACCTTATTCGCATCAGTAATTCCTTCGGTAGGAGTTAACACAAGCGGCACACCGTCATTAACAGTTGGGTCACCATCATTCCATGCTTTGGCAAACAAGCGTACCAAATCAAAATACATTGCGCCACGAATAAATTTAGCCTGTCCTTCCACCGATGCTTTTTTATCGGCTGTAACCACGTTCAATGCACTCAATACATTGTTTACATCGTTTATAGCTTTATAGCTGGTTAACCAATTTTGAGTCGTAAAATTATTATCAATAGGAATGGTTTTATTATAAATTTGAGTCATTCCCTGATAGGTTCCACTCCAGTTTAATTCAGCAAAATTGCCTAATAAATCGGGGGCAACAAAAGTTAATCCTCCATAAGCATTCTCCACGCCCATATCGGCATAAGCGCCTGTTAAAGCTACCAACACATCGCTGCTGGTATTTAATGCAGCGGTTTGATCAATACTTTGTGTAGGCTGCGTATTCAACATTTTATTGCAGGCTGTTCCATAAACAACCAACAGCAGCAACAAGCTTTTATACATATATTGTTTCATAAAAAATTATTTCGTATTAAAAATAAATTTACATTATATTACAACCCAATATTTACACCAAAAACAATGGTTTTTAATTGTGGAGCAGAGTAAAAATCTACACCCTGGGTAATGTTACTTGCCAAAAAGTCGGCAGTAACTTCCGGATCCCAACCTTTGTATTTGGTAATGGTAAATAAGTTTTGCGCACGGAGGTATACCCTTAGACTTTCCAATTTAATTTTTCTAATCAGGTTAGCAGGTAAATTATAACCTAAAGTCACCGCTTTCACTCTTAAATAGGAACCATCTGAAATATAGCGGCTGGAAGGATTGGTACCATTGGCGTAAAATAATCTGGCCTCCGGCACCATCGTTTTATCACCGGGTTTTTTCCAGGCAGCTAATTGGTCAATTGTTTGGTTATCAAAGCCATTACTACCACTGGCTGACATGTATTGCCCGCCACCATTATAAATATTATTGCCGTACACTCCTTGCAATAAAATATCTAAATCAACACCTTTAAAGGTAAAAGTGTTGCCAAAGCCATAAATGAATTTAGGAATTGGGCTGCCTATCACTACATCCTGGGCAGCATTATAATCATTGGTAGTGCTCCTGTCTCTGGTGCCATCAGCCTTCAAAGTATTTTTAATGTATAATGCATCACCGTTAGCAGGATCTGCACCAGCAAATTCTCTGGCTACAAATACGCCCAGTGGTTGGCCCTCCATTGCTTTATTTACATCTGTACCCAATAACTGGCCCCCAAGATTAATTACTTTGTTTTTGTTAGCACCAAAATTCAGAGAGCTTGTCCATCTGAAATTTTTATTGGAAATATTGGTAGTATTAATGGTAAATTCTATACCGTTATTTTTCAGTCGGCCAATATTTTTTAATTGCGTAGCAAAACCACTGGTGCCGGGTATTTCCTGATTCAATAATAAATCGCGGGTATCGCGGTTGTAATAATCAATTTCAACGCTTACACGGTTATTGAACAAACTGGCTTCAATGCCAATATCAGTGCCATAGGTAGTTTCCCATTTTAGATCGGGATTGGCAATTTGCGTAGGATGTTGCCCCGGCTGGCCACCATAAGGTGCATTTCCTGAATACAAACCTCTTGCAGCAAAATCGGGAATACGATCGTTACCATTACCGGCATAACCGGCTTTAATTTTCAAAAAGCTCAACCAGCTTACATCTTTTAAGAAATCTTCTTCCGTTAATACCCATCCTGCAGATGCGCCTAAGAATAAACCATACCGGTTATTGGCACCAAAACGAGACGAACCATCATAACGGCCTGTAACAGATAACAGATATTTATTATTGAATTTATAGTTTATCCTTGAGAAATAAGAAACCAGGGTACTAGAAGTGGAGGAAGAACTGGCGTCGGTTTTAGATGCGGCATTGATTAATTTTTTGTAGGCATCACTGGGAAACTGTTCACCATTAGCGCTGCTGAAATCGAAGGAGCGGTCGGTGTAGCTGGTACCCAAAATTACATCAACATCATGCTTCTGTTTAAAATTAGCTTTATAATTAAAATAGTTGTTGGTGGTTAAATTCAACACCTGTGTAGTACCATAAAAACCACTGCCATTGGGTACGCCATTATTTCGGGCAGTTAATCTTCCATAATAACTTTCTTCAAACTGATTCAATTGGTCAATACCAAAGTCGGTATGAAAACTTAAGTTCTTTGTTAAATTGGCAGTAGCATAAAAAGTACCAACAGTTCGGTTTACCAAAGTATTATAAAAACCATCAATAACACTTAACAATGGGTTGTAATATACCGGATAATTGGTATTGGGGGCTCCGCTATTGGGGTCTAAAGCACCACTAATTAAACCGGTACGGGGGTCAATTAATGGTGTAATGGGTGATAAAGCTACAATCTGTAAAGGGGTAGAAAAAGCATTATCATTCGATACCCTGCTGTTCATAGAACGGGCAAAAGCCAAATTTACACCTGCAGTTAACCAGTCTTTTACTTTATGTTCCAAATTGGCCCTGCCGGAATATCTTTTATAACTGTTGCGCACCAATATACCGGTTTGGTCCAAATACTGACCTGATACATAAAATTTTGTTTTTGCATCGCCACCGGAAATATTCAGGTCATATTCAGAAATGGGCGCATTTTGAAAAGCCTGATCCTGCCAGTTGGTATTTACTTTAGCAGTTTGCCAGTCATTATTACCGGCAGAGTAGCGGGTAAACCGGCTATTGACAAAATTTAAATAATCCTGTTGAGCCGCCTGAAGTGTAGAATAATAACCGGCCAGATAATCCTGATTAGCGGCACCTAATGCTGCCTGGGTAAAATAATCTACATATTGTTTTGAATTAAGAAATTCGCGTTTACCTGTTGGCTTTTGGGTTCCGGTATAATAATTAAAATCAATTCGGGAGGTACCGGCTTTCCCTTTTTTAGTGGTAATTAGCACAACACCATTAGAAGCACTGGCACCATAAATAGCTGTAGAAGAAGCATCTTTTAAAATTTGAATGGATTCAATATCATTCATATTTAAATCTGCCAATGCATTGGTAGCAGCGGTAGTACTGGAAAGGTTATCGGTAGTAATCGGAATGCCATCTACCACATACAGCGGCTCATTACCTGCTGACACAGAAGATGCACCTCTGATTTTAATATTAATGGCCTGTCCTAATTTGCCGTTTTGTTGTGATACCAATACGCCGGCAGCCCTGCCCTGCATGGCACTTTCAAAACTGGTAGCGGGAGTATTGGCTATTTCTTTAGCTGTTACTGTTGAAACAGCCCCTAATACATCTTTTTTAATTTTGGTACCATATCCAACCACCACTATTTCGTTGAGGCTTTTATCTGCCTCCGCCATTTTAATGGTAAGTGGTTGACCGGTTAAACGAACAGCCATATCGCGATAGCCTACATAACTAATTTCTAAGGTAGTAACCGATTGGGGTACTACAATTTTGAAATTTCCTTCTGCATTGGTGGTGGTAGCCTCATTGGTACCTTTTGCTTTAATAGTAACACCCGAAAGTGGTTTCCCATCTTGTTGGTCGGTAATAGTACCGATTACGGTTACGGTGGTTTGGGCCTGTACGTGCAGCATAAGCAACAATACAGCACTCATAATGAGCAACAGCTTTTTTCTCATAAATGTTGTTTTAGTTAAACGTAAATACTTGCCAGTGAAGCAAATTACAGAAAAATCTTTAAAAAAATAAAATTGTGAAGCTTAAAAATTAAGAACGGCTGATAAAAAGTAAGAATGGTTTAATAAAAAGTGTTTATGTTGATGTGCCCACAAAAAACAGGCGGTAAGAATACCGCCCGGAATTGAATAGAAAATTAAAACACGAGAGAAAAAAACAAATATTTAAATATTTTTTACTGTTTTTGGAGAATAAGTTTGGTAGGGCCATTATCATATCCGTTTCCACCGGGACCGTCTGCTTTTAATTCCATGGTTAAAGTAATATAACCTGTACAGGAAAATACATATCCGGCTATATTTCCAGTAGAAGTTTTTGCACCGGTACCAACAGCAGTCATATTATAACCGCCGCCATAATTTCCAAAATTTGTTTTTGGAACCGAGGCAGTTCCTGAAGCGGGGTCTACATATACAATTAATGGGCTTACTACTGTTCCATAAGCTGGGTTAGGATATACCTTACTTATATTTACTTGGTTAGGCCCTGGGCCATCTGTTACCTGCACCAAGGCACCCGGATTCCAATCTGCCCAATCATCTCTTATTACTTTATAAGTACCGGCAATAGGTGCCACAAACGGACAAACCACATAAGCACTGAAAGAGAAAGCACTATGATAATAGAAACCAGTTACCAATCCACTACCACTGTTATTGCCCGTATTATTTACATCATAGGTTTTACCACTTTTGGTAGTAATTCGATTATAGAAAGTGTAATTGGCACCGGGCTGAATGGCGGATGCACCACCCATAGCAGCTGCCAGTTCTGCACCTGTTACTGTAATGGTAGTTTGAGGACTTGTATAACTAAGGGTCTTTACCTTCTTCCATTGGGTAGTATCATAAGATGTTCCTGCAACAGCAAAAACAGTAATACTGGTAATTGCTTCGCCATTGGGGTATTGGTGAACAATAACTCCAACTGTAGAATTAGATAAAGATGCATAGTTCAGATTTTGGTTAATGGTACTATCTAACACTAAATAAGACCCTACCCCAAAATTTTTATAACTGCTTAAAGGATTAATATCTCCCCCCGTTTTTTTACAGGAGTTGGTTACTGTTATTAAACAGACAACCGATAAAATATATATTAGCTTCTTCATGTTCATAAATTTAATCATTTATTTAATAAAGTTATCGGGGTTATTATCCCAAAATACTTTGTTTGCTGCATCGCCAGGTGTTTTTTGTGCCGGCGCATTTGAGTTTCTGTTTACAAAAACAGAAGGATAAAAGAACGAACGCATAAAGAAACCTGGAGAAGGTGTAGTTACAGCCAATTGCACATTAGAGGGTTTACCTGTTCTTCTTAAGTTGTTATAAGCCTCAACACCATTACCCCACAAAGCAATATAGTATTCATTCATCACTATATTCATTTGTGCATCTGCATTTGGTGCAGCATCATAGTTATTCAACACTAAATTAATGTAATTATTAATTTGTGAAGTAGTTGGAACTTGAGCTGCAGGAACACCTGTAAAACCAATAGATGCAGGAAAATTAATCACTTTATTAATAGAGGCAGTTACACCACTTTGTAATAAAGATCTGGCAGAGCCCTGTGTGGTAATACCGAGTGATAAAGCAGCCTCAGCTTCTAAAAAAGCAGTGTAAGAAGAAAGCCATATTGGATTGATTCCAGCACCCCCGGCACCCATACCTAATGAAACTGATTGAGATTGATCATAATCAAACTGTCCACCCGCAGGATAAATACCCCAGGCAGTTCTAAAACTTCCATCTGGAGGGGCTCCGCTGTTATCACCATGGTCACGTCCTAAATAACCTTTACCAACTACGCAATAGGGTGTTTGATCAGGCACACTTGGATACCATGCAGGAAAATTAGAATTACCATACAAAGAATTGCCAAAACATGGGGCGGTTTGTTGATTGGCCCAGCTATAATTGGTTACCTGACGATAAAAATAATACCTGGCTCTGGGATCTGCATTACTGCTTGCATTATTGGCAATATTAACAATACCATTATATTTTTCAGCAGTTACTGCCCAAATAAAGTAATTACTTAAATACTCACCTACACCTCCACTATTTACATAATCTATACCATAATGTTCATGCCTACTATCCGGAGCGGTTAAATTTGTTCCGTATTTAAAAACAAAATCCTGTGCCGGGGTATTAATTAAATTATTTTCAGTTAACAAAGCCTGAATTTTAGGCCCAACAGTATTATCTACCAAGCGAGCCTGCATATAGAACTTTAGCTTCAATGTTTTGGCTAATGTTAACCATTTTGCAGCACTGCCATTATAAAATAAATCGCTGGCAGGTTTTGCTGTTGCTGTTTTTTGAAAATCAGCGATTGCACTATCCAAAAGCGATTGTACGGCAGTATAAATAGCTGCACCGCCATCTACTTTAGGATTGGTATTGGCAGCACCTAATACTGCTTGTGAATAAGGCACATCTCCAAAATCATCTACCAAAGTGCCATAAGTAAATGCCATTAGTGTTCTGGCAATACCGGAATGGATGTATTTTTTTTGTTGAATGGCCAAAGGCAGCATGGCGGTAGCATTCACCAGCATACTGGAATAGGCGGTTGTCCACATACCATCAAAACTGGCAGGTTGATAGGCGTTTTTATACAAAGGCCCACCCCAGTTTTGTTGTCTGCTTAATTGTGCACCATAATCAGAAGCAGTAGTCCAAAAGTTATTAAAACTTATTTCTACCTGATTTAAGTACAAGTCTACATCGGCCGTAGATAGGCCCGGATAGTTTGGATTATTTAAATTATAATCCAGCTGTTTGTTACAGGATACAAGGGTAAGAAAAATCCCCAATCCAATAAATAATTTTTTATAAGTCATTTTACGCAGTTTTAATTTAAAAATTAGAATGTTACCCTAATACTGGCTCCGTAACGACGTGCGGAAGGACCAGTTAAAAATTCCATTCCTCTTCCATTACCTACTCCCAAACCATTCACATCCGGATCAAAATGAATATACTTAGGGAAATTAGGTGCATAATACCAAAGATTACTTCCGGAAAGTGAAACTGAAATGCTACCAAAAGGTAAGTTCGTTAACAATTTTGCAGGAAGTTGGTAGGATAGAGAAGCTTCTCTTAACCTGATACAGGTTGCATCATAAATAGCAGTTTCATCAGGAGCGCCACCGGTAATGCTATTACTAAAAAATGCCTGTGTAGCTGATATCTGTATATTATTTGGCTGACCATTTGCTAAAACACCCGGTAGAATATATGGGGCTGCTCTATCAAACTGTGTATCTTTTGTTACACCGCGTCCTAACAAGGCACCTGAAGTACCAGAGTATAAATCACCTCCTGCAGTATAATCCCATTGCATTCTAAATGAAAACGCTTTATAACTTAATTCACTGATACCGGTTAATTTGTATTTAGGGTTCGGATCGCCTATAATACCAATATCATTTGCAGCAACATAGTTTCCATCAACACCAACTAAACGCTGTTTTGTTTTGGGATCCCTTTGTATGTATGATCCCATAATAACCCCTAAAGGTTGCCCGTTTATGGCAAATGTTCCCTGGTTTGAATAACCGGAAGTATTGATTCTGGTGATATAGCTGGGCAAATCACTCACATTGCTTCTGTTCAATGACCACAAACCATCTAAGTGCCATTTCCATTTTTTACCTCTAATAACATCATAACCCAAAGCCATTTCTATTCCCTTATTGGTTACAGTACCTGCATTAATTTGTTGGAACGTATAACCGGTTGAAGGGTCTAAAAATCTATTTAAGATTTGATTATTAGCTACTCTTCTATAAAATGAGAGGTCTAATGTTAGTCGGTTATCAATAAATCTTCCCTCAATACCGGCCTCTGCTTCTTTTAATAACTCAGGTTTTAAATCCGGATTGGGCAATTGCGTTTGTAATGAATTCACATTAATTGCAGTTCCACCCCCTGTAATAAATGAACGTGTACCAATATTTAAAGAAGGTCTGGTGCTATACGGATCAGGGAAATTAGCACTGGTTGAATAACCTAACCTAAACTTTAAATAATTAATTTGCTTATTGCCTTGCAGCCAATTGATTACGCTGGTAGGGATAAAAGATACACCCACATTTGGATAAAATAAACTACGATTGCTTTTTTCAACAGTAGAGGCCCAGTCGTTCCTGCCTCCAAAGTTTAAAAATGCATAATCTTTATATCCTAACTGCCCTTGTGCAAAAGCACCCATCAATAGTTTTTCTGTATTATAGTTTAAAGGAGCACCTGCTTCACTATTGATATCATGAGTAATAAAGTTGCCGTGGTTCATTAATCCATAAACCAGTTGCTGTGTGCTCGTCATCCCGGTCTGCGAAAAATTATACTTTCTGGCATTGAAACCCGCATCTAAGTTTAAGTTGAAGTTGCTGTTGAGGTTTCTGTTAAAATTCAACAATACAGTATGATCCATAATTGTATTCAATGCAGTAGAGGTGCGTAGTATACCGGTTGGGGTAAAAATACCCCCTTTGTTTTGCGCATACATTTGAGATTCGGTATAATTATCTATACCAACATGATAAGATAAATTAATACCCTTCGCCAAATCCAACCCAATACGCATTTGGCCAAATACACGGCTCACTTTGTCATCTGTAAATGAATTGTATAAAGTCCATCTGGGGTTTTGAATATCATTACTTCCCCTATAATATACAGAAGAGTGGTCAAAAGGATTTTCGTAAGGTAATCCCATTAAATCTACAGCCGTAGGGGTATACATTACGTTACCGAAAATAGATGTATTGGCAGGGTTGTTACCATAACTATTACTGGTGGGCGGTGATTTCACATCATCAGACACATAATTCAAAGTACCACTAATGGTTAAATTATTTGTCAATTTTGCACTACCCCCCACACCAAACGTATTTTTAAACATACTATTCATTGGAATATATCCGGCATCACCAGTATAACCATAGTTCATATTATAGTTTAATTTACCGGAAGTGCCTGAAACATTAATTGAGGTGGTACTTGTATTTCCTGTTTGAAAGAAATTGTGCACACTATTGTAAAATTTGTATAAATAGTCGTTCCTCAAAAACGAATAGAACACAATGGGATCAATAGTTTATGAACAAATGCGGATAAAAAAGGTTGCAGG
>NZ_JAESDL010000011.1:0-106925 GCF_019249625.1 Hydrotalea lipotrueae
CTGCAACCTTTTTTATCCGCATTTGTTCATAAACTATTGATCCCATTGTGTTCTATTCGTTTTTGAGGAACGACTAAATAGAGAATGTTTAGCGGGAAGCAATATCAAAATGAATCACATCCTCCGGATGATTGCGGATATATTGCTGAATTAAATGTTTAATAACATCATTTTCCGGATAGGGTGTTAAAGCATTTTTAAGGGTTTCTATTGATAAAGTAGTTTGTTCCGCTTCTATCAACCCCATTCCAAAGAAAACACCTTTTTCAATCAGAATATAGTGTGCGCCATCTTTAATTGAACAGATAATGGAATCTGCTTCTAATGATTGTATTGCTGCTTGTACCCGTATATTGTATGATTCAGCATCGGGGATGGGTTGGGTAATTGCTGTTTTATCGATAAAACACAATCCGGGTAATAATTCAAACCGGCGAATCAGATTCCATAAAAGATTGTAAGCTTCCGGCAAATGCCTAAACGATGCCAAAGGATGTAATTGTTTCTTCCATTTATCAATGGCCAGTCTTTCATAGCCCTTGCTGTCAACAAAATGGTATAAGCCATATTTCTGTTCCTTAAATTTTTGGCTTTTATTGTATTTAGGCCACCATTTTTTTATTTCAATACTTTCTAAAATTGATGCAGTAAACTCACTGCTGCATGTTTTATAATTAATTTCATGTATTTCTCTTAAAAAAGCCTGTTTTTGTGCAGTGGTTTTATTATTGGCAAAATGCTGCGTTACTCTTTTTTTGATATTTTTTGCCTTGCCTATATATATAATTTTTTTTGTCTGGTTGTAAAAATAATAAATGCCCGGTTGTTCCGGCAATGCCTTAAACTGTTCTTCCTTTATATGCGGCGGCAAATATGCTGTGGCATTCTTCCCCTTCATCATTTTTTGCAAATGCCCGCTGGTATCATTTTGTATCAGAAATTTTAAAAGTTCGGTAGTAGCTAATGCATCGCCTGCAGCCCTGTGTTGCTGTGTGTGCTGTATTTGCAAGGTATTACAAATACTACCTAAACCGTATTTCGGCAAACCCGGGAAAATTTTTCTTGTTAAACGAATGGTGCATATTTTATTTGTATTCAATTCAAATCCGCAAAGTGCCAGTTGTTGTTTTACAAACGCGTAATCAAAATTTACATTATGTGCAACAAAAATTCTATCTTTTAGTAAATGGTAGATATGTGGTGCAATGGCCGAGAATACCGGCGCTTTGGCTACCATTTTTTGGGTAATGCCAGTTAAGGATTGCACATAGGGCTGAATGGGCATTTGCGGATTTACCAATGTTTCATAAATGCCTTCGGTTTTTTTACCGTCAAATAATACCACCGCAATTTCGGTAATACCACTATACTGTGCATGCCCTCCCGTTGTTTCAATATCTACAATTGCAAACATGTTGGTGTGAAATTAATATTTTTTTCTTTTATTGGTTAAATTCAGTGCTTTTAAATCTATCATGCCCGAGGCATTTCCTTACATTTGCAGCATTTCAATGTTGTAAATGTATGTTTGAATTAAGTAAAAATTTTATTCCGGGAGCGATAGAAACCAAATGGTATACCCATTGGATGGAGCAAGGTTATTTTAATAGTAAACCCGATGACCGGGAACCATATACTATAGTGATGCCTCCACCAAATGTTACCGGTGTTTTGCACATGGGGCATTGTTTAAATAATTCTATTCAAGATATATTGGTACGAAGGGCAAGAATGCAGGGTAAAAATGCATGCTGGGTGCCGGGTACTGATCATGCATCAATTGCAACTGAGGCAAAAGTAGTGGCTATGTTGCGGGAAAGGGGTATTGCAAAATCTACCTTATCTCGCGATAAATTTTTAGAATATGCCTGGGAATGGAAGGAAAAATATGGCGGTATTATATTGGAGCAACTTAAAAAATTAGGCTGTAGTGTTGATTGGAACCGAACCACATTTACAATGGATGATGATTATTATAAATCTGTTATCCGCGTATTTATCGATTTATATCAAAAAGGGTTCATCTATCGCGGACAGAGAATGATACACTGGGATGTGAAAGCAAAAACTGCATTAAGTGATGAAGAAGTAATCAGAATAGAAACCCGTCAAAAATTATATTATATCAGGTATGCACTTGCTAACGCTGATGGGCTTACGCAGGAATATATTACCATTGCTACTGTAAGGCCCGAAACAATTATGGGCGACGTAGCAATTTGTGTACACCCAGATGATGAACGTTATCGGCATTTGCATGGTAAAAAAGTCATTGTGCCATTAATACATCGTGAAATACCTATTATTACAGATGAATATGTAGCAATGGATTTTGGTACAGGTGCATTAAAAATTACACCGGCGCATGATGCCAACGATTATATGTTGGGACAAAAACATCACTTACCTGTTATTGATATTTTGAATGAAGATGGTACTTTAAACGAAGCTGCGCAAATAGGAGTGGGCTTAGACAGGTTTGAAGCCAGAAAAATGATTGTAGAAAAATTAACTGATGCCGGCCATATTGTTTCAACGGAGGATTATACCAGTGAAGTAGGGTATTCAGAAAGAACAGATGTGGTAGTAGAACCAAGGTTAAGTTTGCAGTGGTGGGTAAAAATGAAAGAGCTGGCCGAACCGGCATTGCAAGCTGTAATGGAAGATGATATTTGTTTTCATCCTGTAAAATTTAAAAATTTATACCATCATTGGATGGCCAATATCAAAGACTGGTGCATCAGTCGGCAGTTATGGTGGGGGCATCGCATACCGGCCTGGTATGATCAGCAAGGCAATTTTGCAGTTGCAGAAAATGCGCAGGATGCTTTCATACAATTACAACAAAAAAATCCACAACTTACGCCGGAAGATATTGTTCAGGATGAAGACTGTTTAGATACCTGGTTCTCATCTTGGCTATGGCCTTTTGAAGTGTTTAAAGGGCTCAGTAAACCAGGAAATGAAGAGGTTCAATATTATTATCCCACCAACACTTTGGTAACTGCACCTGAAATTATTTTCTTTTGGGTAGCCAGAATGGTAATGGCTGGATTCGAGTTCATGGGTAAAAAACCCTTTAACAATGTTTATTTTACCGGCATTGTAAGAGATAAGCTGGGAAGAAAAATGAGTAAGAGTCTTGGTAACTCGCCCGATTTGCTGGGTTTAATTGATATGTATGGTGCCGATGCAGTGCGTTTCGGTATCATGATTGCTTCCCCTGCAGGCAATGATATTTTATTTGATGAAAGCAGCCTGGAACAAGGAAGAAATTTCAATAATAAAATTTGGAATGCTCTCAAATTAATTAAACTATGGGAAAGCAGAATTGCAGATCATACAGACACATCTAACGACAATGCCTTTGCGTTACATTGGTTTGAAAATAGATTGATACAGGCTCAATTGGAAGTAGAACAATTAATGGTTCAATTTAAATTAAGTGAAGCATTGAAAGTGATCTACTCACTCATTTGGGATGATTTTTGCAGTTGGTATCTGGAATGGGTAAAACCAGGTTTTGAAAAGCCGATAGATAGCAAAGTATATCAAAAAACCATTGCATTTTTTGATGAATTATTGCAGTTGCTGCATCCTTTTATGCCCTTTATCACAGAAGAAATTTATCACTTATTGGCAGATCGGACAGATGATTTGTGTGTAAAGCAAATTACACCTGCTAAAAATTATGATGCAATTATTTTACAGGAAGCTGAGTTTTTAAAAAAAGTGATTACAGCCATTCGTGAAACACGGGCAAAAAACAATATAAAGCCCAAAGATGCGATTGAAGTTTTTGTACAAACACATCAGCCCAAAGTTTTTAGAAGTATACAGCAAATTATTTGCAGGCAAATCAATGCTTCCTCATTTACAATTGTTGAAAGTGCTGTGCCCAATACCATTGTTGTAGCCATTGAAACAGATAAATTTTATATACTTTCTACAGCCGCATTAGATAATGACACATTAAAAGACACATTATTAAAAGATTTGGCATACCAAAAGAATTTTTTGCAAAGTGTAGAGAAAAAACTCAGAAATGAAAAATTTGTTCAAAATGCGGCCCCGGCTGTTGTTGCTATTGAACAAAAGAAAAAAACAGATGCTTTGGCCAGAATTAAAACCATTGAGGAATCACTTCAGGCATTAAGCTAAACAATTTGCCAGGCACTCAATCAAAAAATATGAAAAAGTATTTTCCTTTATTTGTTTTGTTGTTCGGTATATACCAGGTGAATGCCCAAAATATTGATATCAATATTTTGAAAAACATCAACCCACAACAACCCAATAATATTATTTGGCGGGGTGCTACCAGTTCTGCATATCCTGTTAGTATTGGTGTACCGGCAGGTATTTGGCTGGTTGCAACCATACAGGGCAACCAATCTTTGCAGCAAAAGGCTTATGCGGTTGGCAGTGGTGTTATTCTTTCGGCCGGAGTGGCTGAACTGCTCAAGCTTTCGGTAAACAGGGCGCGGCCTTATACTACTTATCCGCAATTGATACATCCTTTTGATGCCTCTGAAGCTGGTTATTCTTTTCCCTCTGGTCATGTTTCATTGGCTTTTGCCAATGCAACAGGACTGGCTTTGTCATTTAAAAAATGGTACGTAACGGTACCGGCTTTTGCATGGGCTACTGCGGTTGGTTATTCCCGTTTATATTTGGGTGAACATTATCCAAGTGATGTTTTGATTGGTGCTGCAGTTGGCTCCGGTAGTGCATTTTTGAGCCACTGGCTCACTGAAAAATATTTTCAAAAAAGAAAAAATAATCGTGCAAAACAAGAATAATTTATGAGCACTGTTATTCAAAAAGCAAAACTTTCTGATATTCCGGTTATTCAACATATTGCTTACGCAACCTGGCCGATTGCATATGGTACTATTTTAAGCAAGGCGCAAATTGAATATATGCTGAATTTAATGTACAGCAAGGATGTATTAATGAATCAGTTGCATGATGGGTACACCTATTTAATGGCAGTTGAAGATGAAAAATTGATAGGTTTTGCAGCTTACAATGCTATAACAGCAGTACAGTATAAGTTGCAAAAATTATATATTTTACCTACAACCCAAGGCTCAGGTATTGGTAAATTATTACTGCAAACTGTTATAGATCAGGTAAAATCAGCAGGTGCCCAACAATTAATTTTAAATGTAAACCGACAAAATAAAGCCATTGGGTTTTATACCAAAATGGGTTTTCAGATTTTGAAAGAAGAAGACAATGATATAGGAAATGGGTATTTTATGAATGATTATGTAATGGCAATTGAGCTCAATTAAATTATTTTATCCTGATACATTCATTGCATCACTTTTATCAGTTATGATAATAAAGTATGGGTTTGTTTCACAATACCCATAACAAACACACTTTGTACATGACCTATGTTTTCAGCTTCGCTTAATTGATTTACATGAAAATCATAATATGATTCCATGTTTTTTACTGCCACCTTCAACATAAAATCAAATTCACCTGATATATTATAACATTCTTTCACTTCAGGCATGGCCTGTATGGCTTTTATGAATTTTGATCCTGCACTTTTATTGTGTTGTTTTAATGATACATAACAAATTACCCATAAACCTTTATTGACCTTGGCGGCATTTAATAAAGTAACATATTGCTGAATAATGCCGGATTGTTCTAATTTTTTTATTCTGTCATGAACCGGTGATGTACTTAAATGCACTTTGTCGGCTATTTCTTTAATCGTCATTCTTGCATTGGATTCCAACAATTGTAAAATTTGCCAGTCAATTTTGTCTAAATCATCTGGTAAAATGTTCTTTTGTTCTTTTTTCTGTGCTTCCTGCATACCATTTCAGTTTTTTATACTGTTATAATGAATAAAAGTATAATAATTTCCTGATTTTATAGCATTAACGAAGCTTTTTATTCTTCTCAACTATCTTTGTACGGAAAAAATACGCTAATATGTCAAATACCACTTATGCAATTGATTTTAAATTGCCTTATAAAGTTGCCGATTTAAGTTTGGCCGAATGGGGTCGTAAAGAAATTAAACTGGCTGAAGCCGAAATGCCCGGTTTAATGGCTTTAAGGGCCGAATATGGAGCCTCACAACCATTAAAAGGTGCCAGGATTGCCGGTTGTTTACACATGACTATTCAAACAGCAGTACTCATAGAAACCCTCGTTGCTTTGGGCGCTGAAGTAAAATGGAGTTCCTGCAATATTTTCTCAACACAAGATCATGCTGCTGCTGCCATTGCTGCTGCAGGTATTGGTGTATTTGCCTGGAAGGGACAAACCGTTGAAGAATCTGACTGGTGTATAGAACAAACATTATTCTTTGGTAGTGCAGACAAACCATTGAACATGATTTTGGATGATGGTGGGGATTTAACCAATATGGTTTTAGATAAATATCCAGAATTGGTAAAAAATATTCGTGGCTTATCTGAAGAAACAACAACCGGTGTACATCGTTTATATGAAAGAATGGAAAAAGGCACTTTACCTATTCCCGCAATCAATGTAAATGATTCCGTTACCAAATCTAAATTTGATAACAAATATGGTTGTAAAGAAAGTTTAGTGGATGCCATTCGCCGTGCTACGGATGTAATGATGGCCGGTAAAGTAGCCGTTGTAGGTGGTTATGGTGATGTGGGTAAAGGTTCAGCCGCCTCATTAAGAGGTGCCGGTTGCCGGGTAATTGTAACTGAAATTGATCCTATTTGCGCTTTACAGGCTGCAATGGATGGATATGAAGTGAAACCCATGATTGAAGCAGTGGAAGAAGCTGATATTGTGGTAACAGCATCGGGTTGCCGTGATTTAATTACGGAGCAGCATTTCCGTAAAATGAAAGATAAAGCCATTGTTTGCAATATTGGTCACTTTGATATTGAAATTGATATGGCCTGGTTAAATGCCAATTACGGGCATACCAAAAACACCATTAAACCACAGGTTGATTTATATACCATTGAAAACAAAGACGTAATTGTTTTGGCCGAAGGCCGTTTAGTAAATCTGGGTTGTGCAACAGGGCACCCCTCATTTGTAATGAGTGCCTCTTTCACCAACCAAACATTGGCACAAATTGAACTTTGGAACCATGCTGATCAATACGAAAACAAAGTATATGTGTTGCCCAAAGTATTGGATGAAAAAGTGGCACGCTTGCACTTAAGCAAAATTGGTGTTCGTTTAGATGCTTTAACCGATACGCAGGCCAGTTATCTGGGTATTCCTAAAAACGGACCATTTAAAGCAGAAATGTATCGTTATTAAAATTACTTTATTGATAAAGAAAAAAGCCTGTGGGATATACCTGCAGGCTTTTTTGTTGCACACTTCAATATTAAATTTTCTTAATTAGTAAATGGAAGTGGTTGCATTTTCGCCGCTTTATCAGAACTTGCAACCTTTAATGATTATACTATGGCAGGTATTTTAGATTGTATTGGTAATACTCCTTTGGTGGAACTAACATCAATTACCCAAAATAAAAATGTACATATTTTCGGAAAATTAGAAGGTAATAATCCCGGTGGAAGTGTGAAAGACAGGGCTGCCTATGGTATGATAAAAGGTGCAGTTGACAGAGGCGAATTAAAGCCGGGTATAAAATTGATTGAAGCTACAAGTGGCAATACCGGAATTGCATTGGCTATGATTGCACGATTATTTAATGTGGAAATTGAATTAGTGATGCCCGAAGATGCTACACGTGAACGCGTATTAACCATGCAGGCTTATGGAGCCAAAGTAGTGCTAACCCCAAAATCAGGTTCAATGGAAGCTGCCATTGATTATGCCAATGCCCAGGTGGCCAAAGGTGGTTATTTAATGTTGAATCAATTTGCCAATCCGGATAATTATAAAATGCATTACGCTACCACAGGCCCGGAAATATGGCGCGATACAAAAGGAGCAGTTACTCATTTTGTATCATCAATGGGTACTACCGGAACGATTATGGGTGTTTCCCGGTTTTTGAAAGAAAAAAATCCTAGCATACAAATTGTAGGTTGTCAGCCTACTGATGGGTCTAAAATTCCAGGCATTCGTAAATGGCCGGAAGCTTATTTGCCAAAAATATTCGACAGGAGCCGGGTAGATAGAATAATGGATATTGATGAGAAAGATGCCCGTATTATGGCGAAGCGATTGGCAAGAGAGGAAGCAGTTTTTGCCGGTATGAGCAGTGGTGGTGCGGTTCATGCTGCATACCGGCTATCTGCAGAATTAGATAAGGGGGTAATTGTTTGTATTATCTGCGACCGTGGTGACAGATATCTGTCTTCCGATTTATTTGATTAAATTTTTGATGTTTTTATTGCGCATAGCTTTTGATATTGGTAAACATATTGGTTAATAGCCCCATCCTTTCATAATACCTAAATTTTCTTTGGCACAATCCAATGGAGCTTTTCCCTGATATGATTCCTGCTCAATAATAAATAAATGGGTGCCCCCTCTTTCTCTACCAAAATCAATCACCTCCTTCACCGGTACAATACCATTATTGAGTAAACTGCTTTCATACATTTCTTTACCATCCGTTGCTTTTATTTCATTCTTTACATGCATGGAGGCAAACCTGCCAGGATACTTTTCAACAATGGGCATTACAGTGGCATTGCCATTGTACAGGTTACCCATATCTAATTGCTGAATTACGAGGTTGGGGTCTGTATTTTGAAGAATTACATCATAGATGGTGGTGCCCGGTATAATTTCTTTGAATTCAAAATCATGGTTGTGATAGCCAAACTTCAATCCCCATCTGTTGCACAGCATACCACATTTATTAAAAACATCCATAAAGCTTTTTAAGCTATCTATATTGGTACGCATAGAATTATCCAACCAAGGACTGATTACATATTGCTGGCCTGCAATGGCTGCATCTTCAATGGTATGTTTCCATTCTTTGGTAAAATCTTTTTTCTCTCCATTCCAATGTTTGGGCTGTAAAACAGTATGTCCACTGGGCATATTCATTCCCAGATTACTCAATATTTTTTTAAATGCTTTTGGCGAATAGCCATAAAATTTTCTTTCTATATAATTCGCATGCTCCACTTGTGTATAGCCCATTGCAGCCAATTGTTGTAATGTTTGAAGTGGATTTAGTTTCATGTCATCACGAACCGAATAAAGCTGTAGTCCGGTAATAAATGGATTTCCTGTCAATAATCCGGTTACGTATTTGGGTAATACAGCTGCGCTAATGGCCGCCATTGAACTGGTATATAAAAACTTTCTTCTTGAGGTTGGCATAAGCAATTTTTTAGAATGATTTGTAATGTTCTAAAATTATGGATTTTTTTTTAACTATCCACATGCTATCTTTAACAGGTATAAATCTTTTGAATTGAATATTTTTACGCAATCATTTTCATTATACAATTTCACTTCATTACTCAAATCTTTTTATGGTGTCAGGAAAATTTTTATTTAGTATCACTCTATGCCTGGGCAGCCTGTTCCTATTTTCATGCAATAACGGTTCTCAGCAATCCAAATCTGCCGATTCAACACAAAAAAAAGCAGTAGTCAATACCATGGTTCCGGGAACACCCATTCATTATGATAGTTCAAAACGATATATATTTTTAACCTGGGACGATTCTCCGCAACCGCCCGGTACCCAAAACTGTGCACGTACTTTTAGAGAACAAGGTGTAAAAGCTACTTTTTTTTCAGTGGCGGCTCATTATAATATTGATCCGTTGCGTAAAAGAATTTTAGACAGTTTGAAAAAGGCGTATCCGGAATTTTTGGTAGCCAATCATAGCTATACCCATGCATTCAGAGATAATTATAGTTTTTATTATACCCATGTTGATAGTGCCGTGAACGATATTTTAAAAGCGCAGCAGGATATGCAAATTCCATTGAAAATAGTCAGGCTGCCCGGAAGAAATACATGGGCAGGAAACGGAGAATTCAGAGTACCTAAAACCAGCGAAAAGGTAGCACGCAGGTTAGATTCGCTGGGATATAAAATTATTGGATGGGATATAGAATGGCAATTCATTAAAGGTAATATTCCTAAACAAAGTGCAACTGCTTTGGCCAAAGAAGTTAATGATAAATTTGATATTGGTTACACCAATCAGCCCAATACCATGGTGATATTGGCACATGACAGGATGTTTGCCAAACAACAATACGTTGATTCTTTGAAAACATTTATTCAACTACTTAAGCAAGATCCACGCAACGTTTTTGAAACCATTGATCATTATCCAATTGTTCAACAAAAATAACATATATTAAAAATTAATTTTATTTTCAGCACTATTCAGCAATGTTTTTATTAGTTTACAAGCATGTGCTCAGGATAAAAGCAAGCGACCAAGTCCGCCTGCTACCGTTACTACTACAACCAATATTCTGGAGTAACCATTCAAATTGATTATAGCCAACCCGCGGTAAAAGGCAGAACCATTGGTAAAAATATTGCACCTTTTGGTGCAATATGGCGCACCGGCGCAAACGAAGCCACTGTATTTCAGGTAAATAAAGATGTTATGATTGATGGTAAAGCACTGAAAGCAGGAAAATATAGTTTATCATTATTGTCCGGCAAAACTTAACTTAAAAATTGCTGTAATACTTTGCTGTAAAGAATTACAGGCTAAAAAATGATTGTTTCAAAATTGGAGGGAGTGCCCCATCTTTTGAAATCGACTGAAATATGGTTCTGTAAAGGGTTTTAACCATTATTTTACAATTTTAGTCGGACAACAATGATAGTTTATATAGTATTCCAGGAGCAAATGAATAGACTATTATATTGAATAAATCCTGGAATCAGTGGGGAACCATTTATAATCAAAAGGATGATGTAATGCGCATTCAGGTAAAGCCCATGCAGCATGCATTTACAGAAAGAATGACTTTTACCATCAATCAATCAGGCGGGGTTGCTTTGCTATGGGGTAATATACATGTAGATTTTATAGTTAAATAATTGTGATATCCATATTTTTAAAACTCTGGTGATTAATCCGGAGTTTTTTATAAGCTGTTTTAGGCAACACCATCTTATAATTTTGATGATCTTTATTATTTATCTTAACTTTCTATTGATTATATTGCCCGGCTATAAACAAATTCACCAAACCCGTCAATGCGGCTTAACAAGCATCATATAAGTCCCTATATTCTAAGTATATGTATGCTGCTTTTCATAGGTACAGCATCTTCTGCGCAGGAAAAAAAATCGGTAGAGGATACTACTTTGCAGTTTTTAACACCCAAAAAAGGGTTGTTGGAAAAATTGGTGAAAAGCATTACCAACAATAATCCTGTTCCGGAAGATACTGCAATTGTTACCATCAATAACATTACACCATTTGCTTTGTACCGGGGTGCTATCATTCGTAGTGTTAATATTGTAAATGTGCGTTTTGGCGAATCGGTGAATGATACTGCCATTAAAAAAAAGAATTTGTTTGATGAAATTGGAAATTCCATTCACCGTAAAACAAGAAAAACTTTCATCAACAATAATTTATTTTTTAAAGCGGGAGAGGAGCTTTCCCCTTATCTGGTTGCAGATAATGAACGTTTTTTGCGCGAACAGCCTTATTTGCAGGATGCCAGAATTCAGATCACCGGAATTTCTCCCAACAATGATTCAGTTGATCTTACCGTATTTTATAAAGATGTATTCTCTATTAGTGGCTCCGGTGATGCCGGTAGTGGCAACAGTATTTATGCAGAAGTGCAGGATGAAAATTTTATGGGTGATGGGCAACGAGTGAAAATAGAAAACCTGTACGATTTAAACAGGCGCAACAGATACGCCTTTGGTATGGAATACGTGCGCAGAAATATTGCGCACACATTTGCAAATATTACAGTGGGCTATCAGGGCAATGCACCTGCCTTTAACAGTGGTAGAAGAGAAGAAACTACTGTTTATTCTTCTTTAGATTTGCCATTGGTGAGTCCGTACGCTTTATGGACGGGGTCTTTTAACGCAGCATTGCATTATACCACCAATCAATACATCAGCGATTCATTGTATAATGCAAACTTTAGGTATCGTTATGCCTCATACGATTTATGGGCCGGCTATAATATTTCTGCAAGAAGATTATTGCATGAAACTACTTCCAGAAAACCCAAAGATTTTGTAGCACTTCGGTTGGTGAAAAATGATTTTTTAGAAATACCCAATATTTATGAAACCCAATACAATTTTCAATATGCCAATTTGGTAAGTGTATTGGGGGCATTTACCCGGTTTAAACAAGATTATTACAGAACCAACTTTATTTATGGCTTTGGCCGAAATGAAGATATTCCATCCGGATATAATGTATCAGCATTGGCCGGATGGACTAACAAACAAGGTTACACCCGTCCTTATGCCGGCTTCGATTTGCAGAAATATGTAGTTACACCCAAACAGGCCTTTTTCAATTATGAACTAAAATTTGGTGGTTATTTTAATGATGGAAATTTTCAGGATATCAGTTTTCTGGCCAGTTTAGAATCCTTTTCAAGGTTAAGAAGATTGGGTAATAGCAGATGGTTAGTGCGCCATTTTATTAATGGTAGTTTTACTCAACAAATTAATACTTTTTTAAATGAACCATTACGGGTAAACAGTACTTTTGGTATTCCTTCTTTCAATAATATTATTGGATACAATGGTTCCAGCCGCGCAACCGGTAGTTGTGAATCTGTTTTTTATAATACCTGGAAATTTTTTGGATTTAGTTTTGCACCCTTTGCATTTGGAAATGTTTCTTATTTAAAACCAATAGGGCAGGGGTTTAGTTATGGTGATGTATATACCGCCTGGGGTGGAGGTGTACGAACCAGAAATGAAAACTTAGTTTTTGGTACCATTGAATTGCGTATTCAGTATTTTCCCAGAACTACAGTCGGCATGTCGCCCTGGAATATTGGCATTCAATCTAATTTACAATTCAAGTATAACAGTCAGTATATTAAAAAACCCGATTTTGTAACTGTAAATTAATGTGGATGATTATTGATTATTTAAACAATATGCCTAATTATAATTTTCAACAGCATTTATTAGATGCTATTTCATTTTTAAAACAACCGAATTTAGAAAATTTGCCCAATGGAAAATATGCAATTAAAGGCAATGATATTTTTGCGCTGGTAAGTACATATGAAACAGTGTTGCCTGAAGAGGAATGGATGGAATCTCATCTTGTTTATACCGATATTCATTACATCATTGATGGGAAAGAGCAGATTGGTCATGGCTTTTTAAACCAACAGCCCGAGCAGCAATTATTGGATGTTGCCAATAATTGCATAACCTATCAAACACCTCCTTCTTTTTATTCTATATTAGAGCAGGGTATGTTTGCTATTTTTTTCCTGCTGATATACATATGCCGGGCATTTACTTACATGAAAAATCTTTTATAAAAAAAATTGTTATCAAAGTGAAATTATAATTCGCAACAAATTGGAGTTGCAATTGTAATCATTACAATTTTAAAATGAATAGAGTAAGCAATGGTACAAGCGTATAATTTTTTAGCCAGTTGGCAATTATTTCCTGAAAAATGTGTGTACGAATCCGGAATTGTACCCAAAAGCGGCAATTACAAAATAGAATCTATTTTAAATGGAAAATCGCTTCAAATTAGCATAAACTGGATTACAGTTGAAAATGAAGCCTATTATGCACAGTTTTCGGTAGTTCCTGATGGTAGCCAGCAACCCTGTGAATACCAGGAATTAGCAGATACCGTAACAGCAGTTATACCCGATACCTCCACGCTAATTCATACTTTTTATAAAAATGAAGCTCAGGTGTTATCTGTGCAACATCGCATTTTATCAAATTGGTTTCTTGAATTGGTTTATGAGGGCATTACTACTAATGGCGCTGCATTTGTGAATAAAGAGGTATATCACAAACAAATGAGTGTATTGCCTTATGCTTCATCAGTGGGCAGTGTAGTCATTCAACCAACCAAACAAGGAATGATTAAGCATAAAGCATTAACTGCAATGGAAGAACAAACCAATATGCAGTTAGAGCAAATTAAACAACAAATTGAATTACTAGCCAGACAGGCTCAGGAAATCAGAAAACGCCGGGAATTAAGTTTAATGATTTATGATGCCCAAATCAACTTCAAACCACAAATTGGACAGGTGTATTATTTATATGAGAAAAAAGATGGTAATTATTTATTGTCATTGGTTGCACCCAAGGAGTGGGCGGGCAGTGGGCCCTTTAAACAATTTTTGGCATCTGTTCAGTTATTAACTGATCATACCTGGGTCGAAGTAGCCTGAAACCTAAATATAAATAATTGATACAAAAAAAGAGGATGTATCAAAAGCAAAATGAAGGGGCTGAGATTTGCATAAACGAAAATTTTCTCCAATGCCCCAATGCCCTCTCTTACCGAGTAAAAAGAGGCTGCATAGCACTTTTGATACAGCCTCTTTAAATTTTTTGTGACCCCGTCAGGATTCAAACCTGAAACCTTTTGATCCGTAGTCAAATGCTCTATTCAGTTGAGCTACGGGGCCTTAGCCCTAATTAGGGCTGCAAATATAAAGGGTTAATCTTTAAAAGCAAAAAGGTAATGAAAAATTTTATTCCTTATAAATTCCTGCAGCAGCTTTTTCAATCCATTTTTTAGGGAGTAACCAGGCAAAAAATACACCTAATTGGTTCATCCAGCCTGTAATTTTTTCTGTTTTGCCGGCATACATGGCATGAATTGCCATAGTAGCCACATCTTTAGCAGACATGTTTAAACGCGCTGCCGCTTTTTGTGCTTTTAAACCAACTTGTGCTCTGTTCGGAAAATCAGTATCTGTTGCACCGGGGCAAACAACGGTTACTGTTACATTGGTATTTTTTAATTCATATTGTAAACCCCTGCTAAAACTGAGTAAAAAAGA
Organism: Hydrotalea lipotrueae; assembly: GCF_019249625.1. Classification (NCBI taxonomy): domain Bacteria; kingdom Pseudomonadati; phylum Bacteroidota; class Chitinophagia; order Chitinophagales; family Chitinophagaceae; genus Hydrotalea; species Hydrotalea lipotrueae. The sequence continues at coordinate 14,932 of NZ_JAESDL010000011.1, forward strand.
TTTGGTGGCAGCATATAAAGTTAAACCCGGTACAGCCTGATAGGCTGCAGCACTGGCAACATTCAGAATATAACTTCTGGCTTGTTGTTTTAAAAGTGGAAGTAACAAATAAGTAAGCTGCACGGGTGCCAGCATGTTTAAGCGCATCATATCTTCATGTTGCATCAGCGGATACTTTTCAAAAGAACCGCTTAATCCATAACCGGCATTATTAATCAGGGCCTGTATAGGATAGTTGTTGTGTTGTATCCAATTATATACTTTTTCAGCTGCATTTTCTTTCGCTAAATCTATTACCAGATATTGCACATCAATGCCACATTTATCGGCCAATTCTTTTGAAAAACTTGCTAAAATTTGTTCGCTTCTTGCAATCAGTAACAGGTTGTTTTTTTGTTTAGCTAATAATTCGGCCATGGCTTTGCCAATGCCTTTACTGGAACCTGTAATAAGTATATAAGGTTTCATATCAAAATGCAATAAAGATTTACTGCAATATAACAAAGCCAGGTTAATTAAATAGCTTTTCTTTTAATGGTGTACGGCACTTGTAAAACGGTGGTAAAAAGGCGTTTTACTTTTTTCGTGTTTGGGTTTAAATTTACCGGTAATAATGGGTACATACATTACTCTTCTTCTGCTGGCTTCACCCACTAAAGGAGATTGCTTTACCCGATGCCAGGTACGACCATCATGTACAGTTAAATCGCCGGCAAAAATATCAAACCCAACTTCTCTGGGGTCATCGCTGTAATCAACAAAATACTTTTTACCAAACAGTAATTGTAAAATGTTTTGCTTATGTGTTCCGGGTAAAACACGCAGACCGCCATTTTCAAATAAACAAGTATCTAAATGTATACCCACATTCAGCATGGGCATAATTTTTTGTCCTAAAAATAAATCTCTGGGACTGTCGGTATGCCAACCCATTTGGGTAAAAGTACTGTTGGGTATATTGATATAATTATTGATCACCAAACCATCTTTTTCATTTTCTGCTATACGACCTTCATAAGGACCCAGCAGAGCTATCAAAGCTTTTAAGCGCTCATCCCCTAGTAAATTATGAAGTGCATCGCTGTACAATGATGTAAAGCAAAGCCTTTGTATGGTTTTGTTATCTTGTTCATCCTTGCCAAATTTTAATGGAACGCCATTTATTTTATCGCGTCCTTCAGCAAGCCAAACATGCTCAAGCCGGTGTAATTCATTTAAATAAAGGGATATTTCTTGGGGAGTTAGAAAATCTCTAAAAACAATGACACCGTTTTTATCGAAAAATTCTTTTTGTTCCACAGTTATAATATCACCTAATTTAAAATTACTATTCCATTTGTTCATTCGAGGGTTATGTTTATCAAAGTAACTGCAATGTTAATTAATTATTATAAAATTGTAAACATTACGTGAACTAAAAGTAAATTAAATCTTTCAATTTAGCATCCCTTTCGTGTTTTACATCGTTTTTACCTATATTTTTGAGTACTAACCCATATGTTGAAGATAGCTTACTTACTGTTTTTTTTATTTTTTGTGCTGATGAATGGCTACTCATTTGCGCAAACGTTTAAAAAAGATACCCTTCCTTCAAAAAAAATATTGTATTTCCCGGTTATTGCAAAATCAATTGAAACTAATTGGTCATTTGGACTGGCCGGTTCGGCAACTTTCCGTTTATCTAAATCTGATACCACTTCCCGAACATCTAATATACAGTCGGTTGTGTTGTATTCACTAAAAAAACAATTTATTACAGCAATCAATGGTGCTGAATATTTTAAGAATGAAAAATATATTTTGAATGAACAAATTTCGTATAGTTCTTTTCCTGATAAATTTTGGGGTATTGGTAATACAACACCAGATTCTATAGTGGAGCATTATAGTTTTCAACAGTATTATTTATACTTGCATTTATTGCGGAATTTAGGGCACCATTTTTTTGGTGGGGTGTTGTATGAAATGCAACATGTTTATAAAATTAATTATATAACTGGTGGTTTATTTGATCAGGAAAATATTGCAGGCCGATCAGGGTATTTTGTTTCTGGCCTGGGATTAAGTTTAACGTATGATGACAGAAATGATGCATTTGCGCCGGATAAAGGCAATTTTGCACAGATCTATTTTAATCATTTTGATCCTTTAATCGGTTCCTCTTTTAATTATACCAACTTAGTAGTTGATCTACGCAAATTTTTAAGGATTTACCGAAAACAGGTATTGGCATTACAGGGATTTAGTTTTTCTAATATTGGCGCTGAAGTGCCATTAAGAAGTTTGGCCTCGTTAGGTGGTGCCAATAGCATGCGTGGTTATTATGGCGGCAGGTACAGAGACAAACAGGCTTTTGTTTTGCAGGCTGAATACAGAGTACCTATTTATAAAAGTGTAGGTATTGCTTTATTTGGTAGCAGTGGTGAAGTGGGGCATGCAATAGATGATTTTGCTTTAAACGGATTGAAGTATGCTTATGGTGCAGGTTTGCGAATACGATTAACCAAAAAAGAAAAACTAAATCTTCGTTTAGATTATGGCATAGGGCAGGGTAATAATCAGGGATTTTATTTACAGTTAGGAGAAGCCTTTTAAATTAAGCGGCATGAGGATAGGATACAGCAGGCGCAACCCATGCTTTGGCAATTACAAATACAGCATATGCAAATAGTGGTGCAGAAATTACATCTATGGTGTAATGTATATGTTGTATTAAAACCAATATGCCAATTGCAATTGTTGAAAGTAATGCCGCCAGTTTTAAATTTTTATTTTTAAAGCAAAGAAACATTAGAAATTGTGTAGATGTATGCCCTGAATAAAATAAATCTTTAGTCACGAAGCCTCCACCATAAAATCTATTACTTATAGGGTCTACCAACGGAATTAAATCATTAGGCGGGTTTAGCGGCACAAAATAAATGGTCAATAACCTGGAAATGGTTAAAAAAATAAATGACCATAAAAACAAAATGAAAATATTCGGATCTATGAGGGCATTCCGAATAAGCATTCCTGCCATAATCCAGATGATAATAAAAATGGGAGTGGATACATTCATGGGGGCAAAATGATTCACCAGCCAATCATTTAACTGAAACCCATCTCTGTTTTCAATATTTTGAAAATAAAAAGGCAGGATAACCAGTAAAATAATCAGTAAAAGCACACCGCTAATTAATTTCGATTTGAAATAGTGTTGTTGCCATGCACTTTTCCATTGCTGGTGCAGTATTTTTTTCTCATGCATCACCGGTGCAAGATAGCAGATATTTTTTTAATAGTGCCATCTTACGAATGCTTCCATTGCTGCATATTGTGTAAGCCCAAGGCTGGCATACAGTTGCGCAGTGGTAGCATTTCTGTCTTCAGCCCTTTGCCAAAATTCTCTGCTATCACTTCCCTGAAAAGGCACCATGTCTTTTTGTGATTGATGAATAAAAATACCAAAACGTTTTTTCATGACCTGATCGGGACTCATAGGTATGGCCATTTCTATTTCAGAAATATCCCATTCCTGCCAGGCACCTTTGTACAACCATAACCAGCAGTATTCAATCCATTTTTCGCCTGAAGCTTTAATTCGTTTCAAACTTTCTAATACAATATCTAAACAAACTTTATGAGTGCCGTGTGGATCGGCTAAATCGCCGGCACAATACACCTGATGGGGCTTTAATTTTTGTAAAAGTTCAATAGTAATTTCAATATCTTTTTCTGTATAGGGATTTTTTTCTATGGTACCTGTTTCATAAAATGGCAGGTTCATAAAATGAGCATTTGAATCGCCAATACCTACATATCGGCAGGTAGCACGGGCTTCGCATCTTCTTATCAATCCTTTAATGGCCCTAATTTCAGGTGTATCAATTTCATTTTTTTTCTTGGAGGCTAAAAATCTTTTAGCTTCTGAGAGTATTTGTTCGCTTTTTTTATTGTCAATACCAAATTGTTCTTCGAAGCCTACGGCAAAATCTAAAAACCGTGTTACAAATTCATCGGTTACGGCAATATTTCCGCTGGTTTGGTAACCCACATGCACATCGTGTCCCTGATCGTGCAGGCGCATAAAAGTGCCACCCATGCTAATAATATCATCATCGGGATGAGGAGAAAAAATTAAACATGTTTTAGGATATGGCTTACTTCTTTCTGGATGCCCCGGAATAGCGGCATTGGGTTTTCCACCAGGCCATCCTGTAATGCTATCGCGTAGCATATAATAGACTTGCAAATTAATATCGTAAGCATCTCCTTTTTCAACCAATAAATCACTCAGGCCATTTTCATTATAATCATGTGTTGTTAAACTTAAAACAGGTTTGTTCAATTTTAAAGCCATGTTTACAACTGCCCGTTTAATCATATTCGGAGTCCATTCAATCTCACCCGTTAACCATGGTGATTTTATCCTGGTAAGTTCGGCTGCTGCACTTTGGTCAATCACAAAGGTGCAATCGTTGTGCTGTTGTAAAATACTGGCAGGGATTTGTTCTGTTACGGCACCTTCCACGCTTTTAGCAATAATGGGCGCTTTTAAGCCCCATGCCATTAATAATATTTTTTTTGCTTTTAAAATTGTGCCGATACCCATGGTAATGGCCATCCGAGGTACTTCTGATATATTTTGAAATTCGTATGCATTATTAATACGGGTTGAATTATCTAATGATACCAACCTGGTTTTAGAAAAAATACTGGAGCCGGGTTCATTAAAACCAATATGTCCATTGGTACCAATTCCTAAAATTTGCAAATCAATACCACCGGCATCTTCTATCATTTGTTCGTATATTTCGCAGGCTTTTTTTGTTGCTTCTTTCGATAGTTCGCCATTGGGTAAATGAATATTTTCCGGTAAAATATCAATGTGGTTAAATAAGTGTCGATGCATATAGCTCCAATAGCTTTGCAGGGCATCTCGCTCAATGGGATAATATTCATCTAAATTGAATGTAATTACATTTTTAAAACTAAGCCCTTCATTCCGATGCATATTCACCAAGTGTGTATATAACCGTAATGGCGTTGATCCGGTGGCCAATCCCAGCACACAGGTTTCATTTTTGGCTTGTTTTGCTTTAATCAAAGCGGCAATTTCACGGGCAACAAATAAAGAGCCATCATTAGAACTATCGAAAATTTTTACAGGAATTTTTTCAAAACTGTCAATTAAATCAATGTCTAATTTGTGTGGTTTGACTGGTGCGGACATAACAAAATAGTTTGCGTTTTTTTGCAGGCTAAAAGTACAACTCTTTATTTAAAAATGGATAATAATGGCAAGCGTTTGCGTTTTTAATTACTTGAATTTGCATTTTGATTCCATTTTTCGTTGAAATGAACTTGCCATAGCTGATAGCGTTTGGTATCTTTTATTAATTTATTTTCAAAATTGTTCCAATTCTTTTTATTGGCAGGACTCCAAAGCACTTCACTCAAAGCACTCATCCGCGGTAATATCATGTATTCAACTTTTGTGGGATATTGCATGTATTCTGTCCAAACATTGCCTTGTGCACCCAAAACATATTTTGCTTCATCCGCACTTAATTCTTTGGGAACGGGTTCATAACTGTACACTTTTTGAACAGGGGTATAGCCTCCAATGGTAAGTGAATCTTCCTGCTTATTGGGGCTGTGGTCAAAATAACACCATGCACCGGGTGTCATAATTACATTGTGTTTTTGTTGGGCAGCTTCAATACCTCCTTTTTCGCCACGCCAACTCATTACCGTGGCATTGGGGGCAAGGCCGCCTTCTAAAATTTCATCCCAACCAATAATTTGCCGGCCTTTGATGTTAATATATTTTTCAATGCGCTGAATAAAATAGCTCTGTAATTCATGTTCATCTTTTATTCCTTTTTCCTTCATCAGTTGCTGGCAAAATGGCGATGCTTTCCAATAGTTTTTGGGACATTCATCACCGCCAATATGAATATATTTTGAAGGAAATAATTCCATTACTTCATCTAATACATTTTCCAGAAAATGAAAGGTGTAATCACTCGGACAAAATACATCATCAAACACACCCCAGCTTTGTTGTACTTGTTTGCCGGTGGTATCGCCACTCCATAAATTTTTGTTTTTGGGTGTAGGCGTATTTTTGTCGGGAAAGCAACTTAACTCAGGATAAGCAGCTATGGCAGCAGATGCATGCCCGGGCATTTCAATTTCGGGTATTACTGTAATAAAACGATCGGCAGCATATTGTACTACTTCTTTAATTTGTTCCTGGGTATAATAATCACCATATTTTAAACCATCATTTGCTGTACCCGGCGCATGGCCAATAATGGTACCGTTGCGATATGCGCCAACAGAAGTTAGTTTAGGATATTGTTTAATTTCTATTCTCCACCCCTGGTCTTCGGTTAAATGCCAGTGGAAGGTGTTCATTTTGTACAACGCAATTAAATCAATGTATTCTTTAATAAAGTCAACCGAAAAAAAGTGTCGTCCTACATCTAAATGCATTCCTCTGTATGTAAAACGTGGTTGGTCTTCAATATTCACTGCAGCAATATTGAGTTGGTTTGCGGTAGCATTTACCGGTAATAATTGAATTAAAGTTTGAATGCCATAAAAACTGCCTGCGTAGCTATTACCTGAAATATCAATACCCGATGGCTTTGATTGGAATGAATAAAACTCAGGATTATTGGGTGCTTCGATGAATTTTTTTGTATGGATGGTAATACTGCCGGGTGTGGGATGTTCTTTTATCTGTAATTGAAAATGATAATATTTTTTCAGGTATTGATTGAAAAAATTTGCAGCATGTAAATCGCCTTTATCAGAAACTACCAAAGCCGTTTTTGGGGTAATGGTAAAAATACCTTTTTGAACGGTGAGTTTTACTGGTTCCGGTATAATGCGAATGTTTGCATTTTGGGCTACAAGCATTTTTGTGGCGAAAAGCAGAAACAGATATAATGTTTTTTTCATGATGGGTTGTTTATAAAAATTGTAATGATGTATTCAATTGGATAGTATGGATGAATAGCATATTATCGTCTTCAATTGTTATTTAAAATTGGGTAAAATAGGAAGCTGTACATACGAATCGTGATGAAAGACTCGAATGGTTGCTTTTTTAAAGTCGCTGTTTTTTGCGTGGTATATGTCAATAAATTGTTGTGGGTTTCTATCTGCCAAAGGAAACCAACTGCTTTGTACCTGTATCATTATTTTATGACCTTTTTTAAAAGTGTGTGCAACATCGGGCATTGTGTATTGCACAATAGTGGGTACGTTAGGTATAAAAGCCTCCGGTTTTTCGAAACTGTTTCTGTATCTGCCACGCATAATTTCACCACGAACCAGCATTTCATATCCGCCCATTGGGTAGGTTTGGTGTATGGTATAACTAAAATCTTCCGGAAAAGCATCAATTAATTTTACCACAAAATCGGCATCGGTAGTTGAAATACTTACTTTTAAATGTGCCATAAGCGGCCCTGCAAGTGTTATGTCTTCTTCTAACGGTGGTGTTTCATATACCAAAACATCCGGCCTTGTGGCGGCAAAACGCTGATCATCATCCATATATTCCCTGGTTCTGTATTCATGTATACCGGCAGTATACGGTACCGGCCTTGCGGGATCACTGATGTATTCATCATAACTAATGGCTTTTTCTTTTTTAGATAAAAAAGAGAGCACTCCATTTTTTTCTAAATAAACAGGTTGTGGTTGTGTGTTATCGGGTGGCCAAGCATTGAAACGGTGCCACTCATTTGCGCCACTAAAAAATATATTGGCTTCTGCAATACTATCAACTGTTCCAATTCCTTTTAAGTAATAATTAAAATACGGAATTTCAATATGCTGTGCATACCAGTCTGACGTATTGCTATTAAAATAAATATTTCCTAAATGTGTGCCATTACCGCTTGCCCATTGGCCATGATACCATGGGCCTATCACTAATTTGTTATTGTTTTTTGCATTGCTTTCAATGGCTTTGTATAAATTCCATGCACCAAAACAATCTTCTGCATCAAATAATCCACCCACCACCAATGATGCTGTTCCGGGTAAAATATGTTGCATAAAATTCCGATCATTACGTTCCTGCCACCAGGCATTGTAGTTGGGGTGATTCATCAAATTATTCCAAAATGCAATGCTATCGCCCAATAAACGGGTTAAATTGGGTAATGCGCCGGTGGTAAGATAAAACCTGTAATTATCTTTGATTGGGTAATTAAAAGCAGTTGGACCAACGGTAGTGGGTTTAGGTCGCGGTTTTCCAAACGATGAGTAAAAAGCAAATGCATCCATGGCAAAGAATGCACCATTATGGTGAAAATCATCCCCCATAAACCAATCGGTAACCGGTGCCTGCGGACTTACTGCCTTCAATGCAGGGTGATTACTTAATGCAGCCATAGCGGTATAAAAGCCGGGATAAGAAATGCCAAATACGCCTATGTTACCATTGTTATTGTTTATGTTGTGTATTAACCAGTCAATGGTATCATAGGTGTCTGATGCTTCGTCAATATCTGTTTTATTTTTTTTATTGGGTAGATAGGGACGAATATTTACAAATTCTCCTTCGCTCATCCAGCGTCCTCTAACATCCTGTATCACCATAATAAAATTTTCTTTTAAATAGGTTTTATAATGGTTACGCCAAAATTTTCTAAATTCATTTTCGCCATAAGGGGCACAAGAGTAGGGGGTGCGTGTCATTAAAATGGGATGTTTTTCTGAAACATCTTTTGGAATATAAACAGATGTAAATAATTTAACACCATCCCGCATAGGAATGTACACTTCTTTTTTGATGTAGTTTTGTACAATCCAGGCAGAATCAGTGTTTTGTGCAATAGAAATGATGGGGATCAGGAAGAGTAAGCAAAAAAAATTTCGCATGGCAGTTTATTTTGTTGAGCGTTATGAAAATAAAAAAGATTCTTCATTTGAAGAATCTTTTTTTATGAAAAACGAATGATTTGCTATTAATCAATTTTTGTAACTTTTAATACGTTGGTAGGCAAATGTTTATCAACAGGTGTACTTCCTGTATTTACTACCACATCATTTGGTTTTATGAAACCACGTTGTTTTAAAATATTAATTTGATCGAAGATAATATCATCCAAACTTTCTTCTTCATCATAGTGAAAAGCCCTGACACCCCAGCTTAAACTTAATTGGTTCACCAAAGTTTTTTCTTTTGTAAAAATATACAATGGTGCTCTGGGTCTGTAACTGCTCAACATGAAGGCAGTGTAACCACTTTGCGTCATACCAATCAATGCCTGTGCATTTACATCTTCTGCCATTTTACAGGCATTGTAACAAACGGCATCACTTAAAAAGGAAGGCGAGTGGGGCTGTGGTTTTAAATCTTCTTCGCGGTTATATCTGTATTCCGTATTTTCTACTTCTGTAATAATTTTACGCATGGTTTCCACCACCAATTGCGGGTGATTACCTGTTGCGGTTTCACCGCTTAACATTACTGCATCGGCACCTTCTAAAACAGCGTTGGCAACATCTGTAATTTCACTGCGGTTGGGTTTTACCCTGTCCATCATACTTTCCATCATTTGTGTTGCAACAATAACGGGCTTGGCTCTGTGTATGCATTTGCGAATAATATCGCGTTGTGCCATCGGTACTTTTTCAACCGGTAATTCAACACCTAAATCGCCCCTGGCCACCATAATACCATCCGATTCAATAATAATATTTCTTAAATCAACCAAAGCGGAGGGCATTTCAATTTTTGCCATCACTTTAATTTTGCTTTTCTTTTCCTGCACTCTTCTTTTCAGGTCAATAATATCTTCTGCTTTTCTTACAAATGAAAGGGCTATCCAGTCTAATTCATTGTCAACAATAAATTCAAAATCGGTAATATCTTTTTCCGTCATGGAAGGAAGGGATATTTTCGTATCGGGAAGATTGACGCCTTTTTTGGGTAATAATATTCCGCCATAAGTTACTTTTACTTTTACATCGCCGGAAGCAGTGATGGAATCTACTACCACTTCCAACTTGCCATCATCAATTAAAATTTTATTGCCAATCTCCACATCATTGTGCAGATTGGGATACGATACATAAATTTTTTCTTTTGTACCTACTACTTTTTCTTTTGAAGTAAAAGTGAGTATATCGCCCGGATTAATTTGCAGCGAACCATTTTCAATTTCGCCTACGCGTAATTTAGGGCCTTGCAAATCGCCTAAAATGGAAATGTTATAAGGTTGTGTTGCATTAATTTTTCTGATATATTGAATAATTTCGAGTTTATCTTCATGTGTGCCATGAGAAAAGTTAAGCCGAAAAATGTTAACACCTGATTTAACGAGGCCCAACAATTTATCATAAGTATTACAGGCGGGGCCAACTGTTGCAACAATTTTGGTTCTGTGATAAGCGTGTTCAATACCTGCTTCTTTGTTCATTTCTGAGTATAGGTACTTGTCAATGTTTTTAGACATATAGTTGGTTTGTTTGCTTTGCTAAATAATTAAGATGCAAGAATTTTTACAATTTTCATCCATTCCTGCCCAATAGCCTGCCTTTCTTTTACGGCCATATCCAATGGGGTATAATGAATTTTATTATTGATAACACCCACCATTACATTATGCCTGCCAATTAACAAACTTTCTACAGCATAATAGCCCATGTGGCTGGCTACCAGTCTGTCGTGACAGCTTGGAGCGCCCCCGCGCTGAATATGCCCCAGAATACATACCCTGGTATCGGCGTTGGGCACTCTTTCTTTAATTACTTTGGCAATTTCTTCTGCACCGCCAAATTCTTCACCTTCAGCCACAACAATTAAATTTACTAATTTTTTCCGTTTTTCTTTTTCTGTTAATGAATGTATGAGTTCTTCAATATCAGTTTTAGTTTCGGGAATTAAAATATTTTCTGCACCGGTTGCAATTCCGCTGTGTAAAGCAATGTAACCCGCATCACGGCCCATTACTTCTACAATAAATAAACGGTCGTGTGCATCCATTGTATCTCTTATTTTATCAATGGCATCCACAGCAGTATTTACGGCAGTATCGAAACCAATGGTATAATCAGTACCTGCCATATCTTTATCAATAGTGCCGGGTATACCTATGCAGGGAATATCGAATTCGTTGGCAAAACGTTGTGCGCCTCTAAAACTTCCATCTCCTCCAATAATCACCAGTCCATCAATGCCATATTTTTTTAAATTGGTATAAGCCCTCTTTCTGCCTTCGGTTTCAAAAAAATCTTTGCTTCTGGCTGTTTTTAAAATGGTGCCGCCACGTTGAATGATATTGGCAACACTTCTGCTGTTCATGGGTATAATATCATCTTCCAACATACCATTATACCCCCGCATAATACCAAATACTTCCAGGCCATAATATAAGCCCGTTCTAACAACAGCTCTAATGGCTGCGTTCATACCGGGGGCATCACCACCCGATGTTAATACACCTATTTTCGTAACTTTTTTCTTGTCTGTCATTTTTAATTAAAAAATTATCGGCTATCAATGGTTTTGTTAATAATTTTTAAAGCACAAGGCTTTTTATTTTGAAGGTGCAAAAGTAAGCAATTACCGGTATACCACCATTTAGCCCCGGGGTATTAAATTTTTCTTTATCAAAACATAATGGCAAATTGGTTTGTAGGGCATATTTGCTGTATCATTTGATTTTTGTCAAATTAATTGATATACATATCCAATTATGGGTTAAGAAGTGTTTCTATGTGTAGAATATGAATATGTTGGGGGATATACTGTCGTTAAAAATATTTCTTTCAAAATGATGCAATAGCAGAAAATAGTTTCATCCATGTATTAATTTTGTAGTATTGGTGATGAAAATTTTAATTACCGGTGCCAACGGTTTTATTGGTGCACATTTCATTCAATATTGTTTACAACACAAATTAAATTTTGTGGCTACAGGAACCAAGCCTGTTTGTAGTATTGATATACCGAATGGTTATGCCACGATGGATATTACCAATAGAAAAAATATTCGGAAAGTATTGGAGCAATATCAGCCCAATGTGATATTGCATGCTGCAGCCATGAGTAAGCCGGATGAATGCCAATTGAATCAGGAAGCCTGTCTGCAGGTAAATTTGTTGGGAACACATCACCTTTTAATGGAGGCAGCAAACCTGAATCAGGCTGTACATTTCATATTTATATCAACCGATTTTGTGTTCGGGGGTAATGGGCCTAATGCGGAAGAAGATGTAAAGCAACCACTTAATTTTTATGGTGCTTCAAAATTGATGGCGGAATTATGTTTATTGCAAACATCCCAACCGGTTACAGTAGTGCGGCCGAGTTTTGTTTTTGGCCCGGAAATAAAAGGTGTGAGAAAAGATTTTTTGCATCAGGTGTATGATAAAATTCAACAGCAGGAAGTGTTTCCAATTGTAAACGACCAGTACCGCACTCCAACATTCATTGTAGATTTTTGTAAAGGCTTGCATCAAATTATAGACACTGGTTCAACAGGTACATTTCATTTGTCCGGCAGTACCTACATTACGCCTTACCAAATGGCAGTTACAATGGCAGACATACTGCAATTGCCTAAACATACCCTGAAAGCCGTAACAGCAAATGATTTTCCTGAACCGGTAAAGCGAGCAAAACAAGGTGGATTAAACATTCAAAAAGCAGAAAAAATATTGGGTTATACTACTACTGATTTTGAAACAGCCATCCGGTTGAGTTTTGAAAAACAGGTTTCATACCAGTAAAATGATGCTGTTTGATAAGTTCAAGCCATAAAATATGCAGGAATGAAACCGTTGTTGTAAATTTATGTGCCAATGTAATAACTATTTTATTACATAAAAGAGGTATTCAATTTTTATGGCATCGCCATTTCAAAAATATTATGCACTCAGGGTAAAGAATGTTTTCAACAATCTTTATGAGGTAGAATTAACTGCCAGCAGCACTGCACTGCATGATATGCGGATTGAATTGAAGAAATTCAAAACCATTTTACATTTTTTAAAAACAGTTTATCCCAGGCATCGCATCAAAAAAGCAGCGAAATTAGTGGCTTCTGTTTTTGATGAAGCCGGGGTATTACGTGAAACACAATTGTTGCAACAATGGCTGCAGCAGCATAAAATGAACGAATTAGAAACCATGTTGGGGTTACAAGGTTCTTTATTGTATTCGCAACATATTTTTTTACAACATATACCAAAACACAAACAAGCCCTGCAAAAGGTGATTGATATTTGTGGCCCTTTGGTTGAGGAAACCAATGCGCTTTTACCCGAACAATACATGCAAAAATTGAAAATTGAAATTCAAGAACAGTTGAAAAAAAATTTAACGATAGAAGAGTGGCACGACTTCAGAAAAAAAATTAAACGTTGGATGAATGCTATTCGATGGGTGGCTATTGAAGGGGATGATTTTGAAGAAGCGCATTTTCCTTATTTTAATAATTTGCAAGAAGCAATCGGTAATTGGCACGACCTTATTATTATACAAGATTACTTTGTTGCATTACAGGCACAGAAATCAATTGACAAACAATTGCAGCAACAATTAAGTGCCGCACAACTCACATTATTATCGGGTTTGCAATACCGCGAAAAGCAGGTTAAGCACCTGCTGCAAATGCCGGTGCAACCTGCTCAGCTAAAATAGTTGTTATTTATTGTGCCTGTTGAACTGGTAAAAACACTTCTGCCAGCATACATCTGGCGCTGCCACCGCCATTTGTTTCAATAGTATTTAAGCTGGAATGAATGATGCGATTATAATTTTCTAAAATTTTTATTTGGTCAGCAGTTAAACTTTCATAGGCCTGTGTTGACATAATCAGCAGTTTTTCGCCCCTATTGTTTTGCACCTGTAACATATTGCCGGCAAAATGTTCCATTTGATGGAAGCTAATGGGGATAATGCTTTTATCCGTTTTATGAATGGCATCACGCACTAATTTTTTTTCATTTTCATCCGTAATACTTTCCATGCAAACCACAACAAATTGATCTGCCACACACATCATTACATTGGTATGGTAAATGGGCAAACCATTTCGATCGTTTGCGTGAAAAGCAACTGTTGTAAAACCGGTTTTTTCAGCAAAATTGTTTAATGCACTCATGTGGGTTCTGGGCGATAAACAGGCATAAGCAATTTTATGATCACGATCTAAAACCATACTGCCTGTACCTTCCAAAAATTGATGGTTGGCTTCTAATGCAGTTAAATCAATTTTATTTTGAATCCTGAATTTTTTTTCAATGGCTTTCAATACATGTGGTTTCCGCTCGGCACGCCGGTTAACTGCAAACATGGGATATAAAATAATGTTTCCATCTTCATGAAAAGATATCCAGTTGTTCGGGAAAATTGAATCTGGTGTATACGGTTCGGGGGTATCTTCCACAATGGTAACATCTACACCATTGGCCTGTAATTTTTGTGCAAAAGCATCAAATTCACGGGCTGCCATTTCTGCTACATTATTGTTGGTATCATTTTGCTGAAAAGCATTATTCACGGCAGTTTGTTCATTAAATGAAAACTTAACCGGACGTATCATTAATAAATGGGAAGTGTTTTGCATAACTTATTCATTAACTGTTTCTCTTAATAAGGGCATACTCATACAATGAAAACCGCCTCTGGCCCTCGATAATTCTGCAGATGGCATTAAAATAAGGGTATCCGTAATTTGTTGTGTATTAATTTTTCCTAAAACAATTTGTGGAATTAATTCTTTGGCATGTATTACCTGAAAACCTGCTGCTTTAAATGCTTCGGCGGTTTTGTCGTTTCGGTCGTAGCCCAAAACTACCCCTTCTTTAATAGCCAATAAATTACAGGAGTCTGTCCATTGCTCTCTGGCGCTATAAGGAAATTCATTATTGCCCGAAAAAATAATTTTAATATCTGCTTCCCTGCAATGAAAATCGTTTTTACTGATATCTATCAGCAGTTCTTCAAGACTATCGAAATGTACACTATTTTCCGGATCGTTTTTATGGAATTGTTTAATCTTTATTTTTTCATCTTTTTTCAGTTCCAGTGTGCGTTCAATGGCATCTTCATCTTCATGTAAAACTGCCTTTTTTGAAAAATTACCCAACATTACCCATACATTTTTTTTTACCTGTGTAAAAACGGTATCAATATGCATGTAATCGCGTTTTTTGGGTATTTTAATGATGGTTACTTTTTCCATCAGGTTTTTCTTAAATACGATATGTGCAATTTTAGCTGCTGCTTCCGGCGATGTTCTTTCACTAACCCCCACCAGTAAATGATCATTACTGATCACCATAATATCGCCTCCCTCTAAAGTAATTTTTCTCTCATCTTCCTCTTTTGGTAATAAAAGATTTTGATAGGTATCGGTTAATTCAATGATATTCTGCTGGTATGCCTTAAAAAATGGGTGGTTAAAGAAAATATATTTCGCCAGCAAAGCTTCTCTGGTTCTTGCTTTTTTAGCAGGTTTGTTCAATAAAACATGATCTTTAATAGTAATGCCAATATCTCGTGTAAAAATAAAATTGGGTATAGGTGCAAACAGCATTTCTTTGTTTTTTGCTGAACCGCTGATAAATGTTTTGGCTAATGCAACTGCATCATAATCCATTAATGCATTCTGTGTTTTAAAAGTGCAACCCTCTATGGCACAAACCGAAGCAACTAAGCTGTGTTTAATTGCATCGTTCAGTAAAATTTCAGCCAGTAACCATTCTAATTCAATTACTTTATCCGATTTGAAGAAGGCAGGATTATCCGGTTTATAAAAATTTCGGTTGGCTTTTTCTGCATCAATTTCAGGAAGTTTATCCTTTATTTTTTCGGGATCTAAAAAAAGCAGCAATATTTTGGTGTAATAATCATATTCTTCTTTCCGAATGGTATTTAAGTGCACAATATCTTCAAATAACCAGTCCTGCGCTTTTGAAGGAACTACTTTCCCCAAACCGCTATCCGGACTATGAACCAATAATCGTTTTAGGGTACCAATTTCAGAGTTTACAAATAAACTTTGCGCATTTTGCATATACAAAAAATTTTATGTTATAAGTAATGAGGAATACGGAAAAACACAAGTGGTAATCCGTTGTTATAATCAAAAAAATATGGGAAGTATATAGCTGCCAAGCTAATGATCAGGCATTGCATTTAGACCGGCGTAAAGCCAGGCAAAATGAATAATGTAGGGTAATATGTTTCTAAAAGTTCTATTCATTGAGGCGCAAGTTACAATTTTCCGATGAAAGGATCAATGCCCTGCAAAGTTCCTTCAGCAGCTAAAGGTATAAAACGTACAAACATATCTTCTGCATACCAGTTTTCTTTTCTGGTTTTCACAATTACCTCTTGATGAAAAGGTTGTGAATAGGCAAATGAGTGCATGTGTGCTTTTGTTTCCCAAACACTTAATGTTCCACCTCTGAACCAAGGCATCTCTCCAATGCCAATAGAAGTAATTAATCCCTGTGCCTGTTGCATTTCTGCTGAAACAGCATCTACATGTTGCCAAAATCGTTTTACTTTTCTGCTACGAATGGTAGCTCTTGTTAATATGGCAATCGGGCCCTCATATTCCGACTTTTGGGGTAACTTTCCAAAACAGTATTGTTTATCCCATTTGCCATGGCCTTCAATAGGTTGCAGTTTTAACCAGAGTAATTCACATTTAAAAAATTGCCACCACCATTGAATGAATGGGGTTATATGATGAACTCTATCTTCTTGTACACTTGAAATGGTTAGAACAGCCCATTGCCGCCAGTCGGGTTGTAAATCGAAACTGCCATTTTTACCGCAGCCCAGCAGTTTATAAAAATGAACCGATTTGTTAAAAAACAGTGGAATTCTGAAAATAGCCATAGAAAGCATTCCAAAAAATCCCAAATATTTTGGGTATCTTACAATATGTACATAACAAATCATATTTTTAGCCGGTTCCATTGCAATATAAGTGTAACAAGGTTTATATTAGAATTTGTTTTAGAACCGCAGTTGCATAAAAGTATACAGGCATGCATTTATTAATTACTAACATACATCAGTTGCTAAATGTTCGGGCGCATACTGTGTTGCTTAGAGGAAAAGCGATGACTGGTTTACCAATAATTGAAAATGCTTTTATGGTAATACATAAAGGCAGAATTGATGCGTATGGCAGCATGGATGCATTGCCTGAAAAGGCTTATGATGCCGTGTATGATGCCGGTGGCGCCACGGTACTGCCTGCCTGGTGCGATAGCCATACCCATTTGGTATTTGCAAAAAGCAGGGAGCAGGAATTTGTGGATAAATTGAATGGCTTGAGTTATGCCGATATAGCTGCAAAGGGTGGGGGAATTTTACATTCTACCGCTGCATTACAGGTAACATCTGAATCCGTTTTATTTGAAGCTGCCTTTATGCGATTACAGGGATTAATGCATTTAGGAACGGGTGCTATTGAAATAAAAAGTGGTTATGGATTAACGGTAGCCGATGAATTAAAAATGTTACGGGTAATTCGGCGTTTGAAAGAGGTTGCACCCATGCCTGTGAAAGCTACTTTTTTGGGAGCACATGCTATACCGCTCACTTATCGTGAAAATAAACAGGGCTATGTTCAACTCATTATTCAGGAAATGCTGCCCGAAATTGCAGCGGAGAATCTCGCCGATTATATTGATGTATTTTGTGAACAAAATTTTTTTTGTGTGAGCGATACAGAAAAAATTCTGGAAGCTGCTGATAAATATGGATTACCTGCCAAATTGCACGCAAATCAACTGTCTGTTAGTGGTGGGGTAGAAGTGGGAGTAAAATACAAAGCCGTATCCGTTGATCATTTAGAAGCGATGAACGAAAAAGCCATTCATGCCCTTGCAGCATCTGACACTATCGGAACCATATTGCCTACTGCTGCTTTTTTTCTACGGATGCAATATGCACCGGTACGTAAAATGTTACAGGAAAATTGTGCGCTGGCATTGGCATCTGATTATAATCCCGGTTCATCGCCAAGTGGTAATATGAATTTTGTTGTTTCATTAGCCTGCATACAAAATGAATTTTTACCCGAAGAAGCCATTAATGCAGCTACGCTGAATGGTGCTTATGCCATGGGGGTAGAAAAAGAAGTTGGTAGTATTACCATTGGTAAAAAGGCAAATCTTATCTTCACCAAACCCATACCGTCAGTTGCTTATTTACCTTATCATTTTGGAACGCCGGTAGTTGATAAGGTAATGATAAATGGGAATTGGATATAATTCATCTAACTAAACAAATAATATGGATAATATTTCGGCAGAAAAATTACTATTGGCTTTAAGTATCATGGTGGTTGTTTCTTATTTGTTTTTAATTGTTTCTAAATTCATAAAAGTCCCCTCTGTATTGTTATTAATGGCAGTTGGTATTGGTTTAAGATATATTTCTGAGACTTATCAACTCAATATATCAGTACCGGCCAAGCTAACAGAATTTTTAGGTATAGTTGGTTTAATTATGATTGTGTTAGAAGCCGGTTTAGATTTAAAATTAAGTCGTAATAAGCTCATATTAATCCGGCAATCTTTTTTTGCAGCGTTAGTCATTTTTACTTTAACAACTATATTCATTGCTGCAACTTTATATTATATATTACATGAACCAATTATATCATGTACTATTTATGCTATTCCGTTAGCAATAATGAGTAGCTCCATTGTAATTCCCAGTTTGCATCAGTTAACGCCTGAAAAAAAAGAATTTTTAGTTTATGAAGCTTCTTTTTCAGACATCATCGGGATTTTGGTGTTTAATTATTTTTTGGGTGATGGATTGTTCTCAGCAGCATCGATAGGAATATTTTTCCTGAATATTTTTATTTCCATTTTATTATCGTTGGTTTTTTCCTTTATTATGTTCTTAATATTGAATAAAAATAAATTAAATGTAAAATTCTTCCTTGTTTTTGCGTTGTTGATTTTTTTATATGTTGAGGGTAAAATTTTGCATCTGCCATCGCTTATTATTATTTTAATTTTTGGTTTATGGATGAATAATTGGGAGCTAATACCTGCCTCCATTACAGAAAAATATTTTCCGATTAAAGCAGTAAATGAAACCAATCATTTATTGCATGCTTTAACTGCAGAAGCTTCTTTTTTACTTCGTACATTTTTCTTTTTCTTTTTTGGCTTTAGTATTGATTTACATTCACTCGCTCACAACAGTGTATTGCTTATTGGGTCAATCATCATTGTAATATTGCTCATTACCCGGTTTTTTTATTTACGCTTCTTTTTAAAAGAACGAATTGTACCTGAAGTATTTTTTATTCCTCGCGGCTTAATTACTATTTTATTGTTTTATAAAATTCCGGTTGGGTTACAACTGCCTTCTTTTAGAGAAGGGATTTTGTTTTTTGTAATTCTGTTAAGTAGTCTTATCTTAATGGTTGGTATGATTTTTTATAAACAATCCCCCTCGGCCATTGTGGAAGAGGATTAATCATCATTATTATGCCCTATCTGCACCCATTTAAAAAAGAAGACATTTTATCGTTGGTTCGTATACGCAGGTACGAAACGAAATTAGGGGAGCGGGTGCAGACCATGCATCAGGTGCAGCAATTTAGAGAAAGTATGATGGAATCGGATGCGGATTTTGTTGTGCTGGGTATTCCGGAAGATATTGGCATAAAGGCCAATGAAGGGATTGGTGGCGCACATACCGCCTGGTCAGCATTTTTGCAAACTTTTCTCAACATTCAAAGCAACGATTTTTTAGATGGCCGGGAAATACTAATGGCAGGCTATTTCGATTTTGGTTCTTTACAGGATATAATTGAAATGAATGCATATAATTATGAAGAAAAAATAGAAGCATACCGACATGCAGTAAATACCATTGATGATGCTGTAGAACAGATGATTCATGAAATAACTCAGCAAAAAAAAATTCCCATTATTATAGGCGGTGGCCATAACAATGCCTACCCCTGTATTAAAGGTGCTGCAAAAGGCTGGTATAAAGCCGGTATGATTGATTTGCCGCAGATAAATGTAATTAATTTAGATGCGCATGCCGATTACCGTGCCATGGAAGGAAGGCATAGTGGCAATGCTTTCCGCTATGCGGAAGAAGATGGTTATTTGGAAAAATATTGTATTCTGGGCCTTCATGAAAATTATATTGCACAAAACATCTGGATGGATATTGTGAACAATCCCTTTATTGATTGCATTACGTACGAAGATATTTTTCTGCACGAAAAACGTAGTTTTCAACAGGCAATGGCACATGCTGCCGGTTTTACGGAAGGAGGTTTATGTGGCATTGAATTAGATGTGGATGCTATTGAAAATGTATTGAGTAGTGCCGGCAGCCCAACAGGTATTGGTGTTATCCATGCCCGGCAATATGTTGATTTTATGGCATGGAATACTCGGCCTGCCTATTTACATATCTGCGAAGCTGCTACCAGACTGGAAGATGGCCGTCAGAATATTGCTTCCGGAAAATTAATCAGTTATCTGGTGTCCGACTTTATTAAGGCCATGCTGGCGCAACTGTGAATAAAAAGAAAAAAAATAACAATGGTTTTAAAAAGGAGGCATAGCAATAACGATACCGTTTTTTATACCTATTTCCAATCCGGATTTGATGGGTTACCCAATGCCATTAGTGAATATCAGGCCGCTTTTGATAATGTAAAAGCTGCAATGGGAGAGGACTATGTTTATTATTTTCAGAAAAAACAGCCCTGCAGAAGCAAAAGTTGTATTTGCAAAATTTTCTGATATTACCAAAGCAACTTATCCGGTAGTTACCATGCAATTACAAAAAAATATCAACATTGCCACGCTTTCAAAACAACAATATAAAATTGTGCTTGAGGTTGTAATGCCGGGCTATTAACCCTCTAATTCCATCAATTTTTCAAATAAAATTTCATATTGCTGCTGAGCGGCATCCCATTCTTTTTGAATCGCAGCATAGGCTTTTTCAAATTCAGAAAATTTTGCAGGATCCTTGTACAAATCGGGGTGTACCAATGATATTTCCAAAGCTGATTTTTTCTCGTTCAGTGTTTCTAATAAAGCCTCTGTTTGTTGAAATTTTCTTTTTACCTGTGCTAATTCCTTTTTTTGTTGTTTTTCGGGTTGATTGAATGGGGTGTTATTTTTTTGAAAAGCTACTTCCTTAACCGGCTGAGGTGTTGCCGCTTTTCCTTCTTTTTTGGAAGAATTTTGCTTCGCCATTCTTTCATTCCATTCTACCCATTCCTGATAAGTTCCTTTAAATTCTTTAATCTGATGGTCAACAATTTCCCAAATTTTATTGGCTGTTTTTGAGATAAAAAACCGGTCGTGACTAACTAATAAATAACTGCCTTCATAATTATTCAGTGCCTCGGCCAATAGTTCAACAGAATGCATATCTAAGTGGTTGGTAGGTTCATCCAGTAATAGAAAATTACTTCGGCTTACAATTACTTTGGCCAAAGCAACACGAGCTTTTTCACCTCCGCTGAGTAATCTGATTTTTTTATCGCTGTCGTCCCCGCTGAATAAAAAACAACCTAACAAGGTGCGCAGTTCCAATTCATTTTTGTTGCTGCCACATTCTTTCATTTCATCCAGAATTGAATTGTTGAGGTTTAAGGCCTCTAATTGGTGTTGCGCATAAAAACTTTCCTCAACATTATGGCCCCAATTGCGCAATCCCTCAAATGTTTCAGTACCGGCAACAATTCTTAACAAAGTAGATTTTCCTTTACCATTGGCACCAATTAGTGCTATTTTATCGCCTCGGTTTATTTCGGCACTTGCATTTTGCAGAATGGTGGAAATACCAAATTTTTTATCAATATTTTTTAATTCGCAAATAATTTTACCCGGTTGTTTTTCTACTTGAAAATTTATTCTCATGTTTGGCCGCTCAAGGCTAACATTTTCAATGCGTTCAATTTTGTCTAATCGTTTAATGGCACTTTGTGCAGCAGCTGCTTTTGTGGCTTTAGAGCGAAAGCGTTCAATGAATCTTTCCTGCTGGCGAATGTATTCCTGTTGATTTTCATATGCTTTTTGCTGCAGTTCAATACGTAGCTCTTTTTCTTTTTCATAAAAATCAAAATCGCCCACGTACACATGTAATTGTTGTTGGTACAATTCAACGATTTTATTCACCATTCTATTTAAAAAGAACTTATCATGACTGACAATTACCACGCTACCCTGATAGTGTTTTAGGTACTTTTCTAACCATTCAATAGAAGGCAGGTCAAGATGGTTGGTCGGTTCATCTAACAATAGTACATCGGGTTGTTGTAAAATCATTTTGGCCAAAAGTACCCGCATCCGCCATCCACCACTGAATTCTTTGTAAGGACGGTGCAGATCGGCATTTTGAAAGCCAAGTCCCTGTAATACCTCCTCTGTTCTGTGATGAATGGTATAACCGCCGGCTACTTCCAGTTCGTGTAACTTATCGGTATATGCCATTAAAAGTGCTTCGTCTTCTTTTGTTTCCAAAATTTTACCCAATTCCGCAATTTCTCTTTCTAATTGTTTTACTTTTTCAAAGGCACCCATCGCTACTTCAAGAATGGAATCATTGGTATCAAAACTCAATAAATCCTGATGCAGATACCCAATGGTGGTATCTTTCCCTTTTTCAACTGTGCCTTTTGATGGAGTATACTCGCCCACCAAAACCTTTAATAGGGTCGATTTTCCGGTTCCGTTATACCCAATTAATCCAATTCTGTCACCCGGCTGTATGTGCCAGGTAGCATCTGCTACAATTACTCTTGCACCAAATTCAAACGTAACATTTTGTAAACCTATCAACATTTTTTTTTGTATGTTTTGCTGCAAAGGTAATTGTCTGGTTTGAATGCATGCATGCAATAAGTGACATGCATCTAATTATCAATATATTGAAGGTAATTCAGAACTGATTTGCGCAGGTTTAAGTAAATTTGATGTATTATTCAATATAGAATTGATGGTATGAAATTATGGCATTGGGGTTTTGTATGTTGTTTTGTTGTAATAGGATTAATAGCATGTAATCAAACCGATAAGAAAGTTCCTATTCAGGAAAATACAGATGAGCCGCTCATGGTATCGAAACACCAAATAAAATTTGATGCTGCATTTTCGGTGTTTTTGCACCAGTATTATCAATTGTCTGACGGATTGTATCATCAACAAATGAATACTATGAACAAGGCTGCTACCGATATGATGACTGCTGCCGATAGTTTACCGTTTCAGTTACTGAAAGCAGATACAGTGATTATTGAAACAGCACAACAAAATGTTGCGAACATAAAGGCAGATTTAGCGGGTATGGTTGGTGAACAAAATATGCAGGAAAAATTAAAAGGTTTTGCTGCAGTAAGCCAGGCGTTATATGATTTAATTAGAACCGTTCAATACAGTAAAGAAACAGTATATCATTTTCATTGTTCTACTGTTTTTAATAATGCCGGAGCCGATTGGTTAAGTAATTGTTCTGAAATTCAAAATCCATATTTGCCAAAAGCAAAAACTGTTTGTGGTAGTTTATTGGATTCATTACAATTTAAACCTTAAAACAAGCTTGCATTTGCATCATTATTATTTTAATATTTTTCTGCCCGGATGGTTTTGGGTCGGTAAGTAATTAGTACTTTGGCATTGGTGCCTTCATCAGAAGTAATAAAAATTTCATGCCTTTCATTACCGGCTGTGACTACCATTAATGCAGTATTGGGCGGTACATCGCCTAAATTATTGGCCACTGTAATAATTTCATGTGTTGGATTTTCTTTGCTCAGATGCAAGTATACTGTAATGGGTTTTTCGCTGAGCCTGCCGCTGTTCACCACTAATTGATGGTCATCATATACAGTAATAGTATCATTGTCAATTACACCATTGTCGTAAAAATCTATTTTTACATCTGGTGCAGCAACAAATATTTCCTTCACCATTTTATTTTTTCGTTCGGTTAATTCAGGTGGAATAACCGAAGACTGGGGAGTTGTTTTTACAACCGGTTTTTGGGCCGTATCCGGTAAAACCGGCGTTGTTTCCCTTTGCTTGTTTTGTTGTAAATTGGGTGTTGCAGGTTTTGTATTATTCCCACTTATTGTATTTTTTTGTTGTATTTCCTGAATCAATGCATTAATTTGTTGATTGTTGTTGAAATCAGGCGCTGGATTTACATCGGGTATTTTTTTTAGCAAAGCAGCTTTGCTTTTGGGCCCCCAGTTGCCATCTACAGTAATTCCCAATGCCTGTTGTAATTTTTTGATATTAACATGCTTAGAAGAGGCAATAGCCGGTGGTGAATCCGGTTTATTTTTCTCAACCAGCGGGTTTTGTTTTAAGAAGGGGGCAGGTTCAAAATCAGATTCGGGCACTTTTTCTAAATATACCATCCCACTGCCGCAATCCGTTTTATCTTTTTCACCCATACTGGAATAAGTACCGGAAAGCGTTTGCAGTTTACCTTCTTTACTATAATCCAAATAACAGGTCATTAAACAGGGCACACTGTAATCGCCAGCTTTTATTTCCAGCATTTTGGTTTCTTTGATTACTAAATTTTTAGTAGCAGGCGTATACAAGCCCCTGAATGCAGCCTTACCATAAAATACAGTGGTTTTATAGGAATAAGTAACACCTTCCAATGCTTTATTGGGCAGCTCATTAATTTGCACTTCATACTTATATCTGTCTTCCACAAACTGTCCGGAAAAGGGGTTATAATTTTTTTGTATAAAATAGCCCCTCCATATTCCCGTTAATTTTTGAGCGGGGAGCAATTGAAAATTCATGCAGAGAAAAAGGCAGATTGCAACAACACGATACATATCTTACAAAGCTAAGTTTCTTAATGAGGATGGCAGTATAATAAAGCGTTAAGGTTTTTTGAAGCAATTTAGTACAAAAAAAAATCTCTGCTGCCAATTTGTTACCTTTGTGTTTCTTTAAAAAATATATTTAAAATTGAATATGATTGAAATTCGTTTTCCCGATGGTGCAGTGAGGACATACCCCAAAGGCACCACTTCATTGGAAATAGCAAAATCTATTAGTGAGGGATTAGCAAAAAAAGTACTGGCAGCTAAAGTGAATGGTGTGGTTTGGGATGCCACACGACCTATTGAAACCGATGCTACATTGCAATTACTTACCTGGAATGATACCGATGGCAAACAAACTTTTTGGCATTCTTCAGCTCACTTAATGGCCGAAGCGGTTGAAAGTATGTTTCCGGGTGTTAAATTTTGGGTAGGCCCGGCCATTGACCATGGATTTTATTATGACATGGATCTGGGCGACAGAAAAATGACGGAAGAGGATTTGCTAGCATTAGAGAAAAAAATGAATGAACTGGCTAAACAAGCCAATGCCTACCGGCGTAAAGCCATACCCAAAGCCGAAGCCATTGCTTATTTTAATGAAAAAGGCGATGAATATAAATTAGACCTTTTACAAAACCTAAACGATGGCGAAATTACTTTTTATACCCAGGGTAACTTTACCGACCTGTGCCGTGGCCCGCATATTCCCAATACCGGATTTATTAAAGCCATTAAGCTTACCAATATAGCCGGTGCATACTGGAAGGGAGATGAACACAATAAACAACTTACCAGGGTATATGGCATTACATTCCCCAATCAGAATGAGTTGGATGAATATTTAGCCATGTTAGAAGAGGCTAAAAAACGCGACCATCGTAAATTAGGCAAAGAATTAAGTATTTTTACAATGGATGATGATGTTGGTCCGGGTTTGCCTTTATGGATGCCCAATGGCACCATTATTATTGAAGAATTAGAAAAATTAGCCAAAGAAACAGAAGAAGATGCCGGTTATAAAAGGGTAGTAACACCGCATATTGCCAAAGAAAGCATGTATTTAACCAGTGGTCACCTGCCTTATTATGCCGACAGTATGTTTCCGCCCATGGAAATGGATGGAGAGAAATATTATTTAAAAGCCATGAACTGTCCGCATCACCACAAAATTTTTGCTGCGGAATCCAAAAGTTATCGTGATTTGCCTTACCGCATTGCAGAATATGGTACCTGTTATCGGTATGAGCAGAGTGGCGAATTATTTGGCTTAATGCGGGTGCGTTGTTTGCATATGAATGATGCACATATTTATTGTACCAAAGAACAGTTTGCTGAAGAATTTGAGGCAGTAAACAATATGTATCTGAAATATTTTGATTTATTTGGAATAGATAAATATGTGATGCGCTTATCATTGCACGATCCGGCTAAACTGGGGCAGAAATATGTGAATGAACCGCAATTGTGGTTAGAAACCGAAGAAATGGTACGTAAAGTTTTAATAGAAACCAATACACCTTTCATTGAAGTGCCCGATGAAGCTGCCTTTTACGGGCCTAAAATTGATGTACAGATATGGAGTGCCATTGGGCGTGAGTTTACTTTAGCCACCAACCAGGTAGATTTTAATTCAGGAAGAAAATTTTCATTAGCCTACACCACCGCCAATAATGATACAGATATTCCGCTGATTATTCATAGGGCACCTTTAGGTACACATGAGCGATTTATTGGCTTTTTGTTAGAACATTATGCAGGTAAATTTCCGGTATGGCTTGCGCCGCAGCAAGTGGCTGTATTGCCCATTAGCGATAAGTTTGCTGCTTATGCACAGGAAGTAGTACGGCAATTGAAGCAATACCGGGTACGTGCTCAGGTAGATGAACGCAATGAAAAAATAGGAAAGAAAATTCGGGAAGCTGAAATGATGCGAATACCTTATATGTTGGTAGTGGGCGAAAAAGAAATGAATGAAAATATGCTCTCAGTTCGCCGTCAGGGAAGAGGAGATGCAGGCACTTTACCTGTTGAAGCTTTCATAAAAAATATCGTTGCAGAAATATCTAACCGTAAATCTGTTGATTAGCAATATTTAATCATTATTTTTACATTCGAATTTATAATTTAAACCAGTTTAATGGCATTACCTTTTAAAAGTAACAGCGGTGGATACGGAGGAAGAATGAATCCCCGCTTTCAAAGACATCAGGAACCTGAACATCGAATTAACGAAAGAATCAGAGCAGCGCAGGTAAGGTTGGTAGGTGATAATGTAACCGTGGGAATTTATCCGTTACAGGAAGCATTGAAAATTGCGGCAGAACAAGAGATGGATTTGGTGGAAATATCGCCCAACGCAGATCCACCAGTTTGTAAAGTAATTGATTACAAAAAATTTCTGTACGAAAAAAAGAAGAAAGAAAAGGAAATGAAAGCCAATGCCAAACAAAGCGAAGTAAAAGAAATTCGCTTTACGCCAGGCACCGACGATCATGATTTCGACTTTAAATCCAAACATGCAGAAAAGTTTTTACAGGATGGCAATAAAGTGAAAGCTTATGTTCAATTTAAAGGAAGGGCTATTCAGTTTAAAGAAAGAGGAGAACTGATATTATTAAAATTTGCTGAAAGACTGGCAGAAATTAGTCAGCCGGAAAGTTTACCCAAATTAGAAGGCAAAAGAATGTTTCTGATGCTTACGCCTAAAACAGCAAAAAAGAAAAAAGAATCCGCATAAATTTAAATTGTTACATCATTATTAAGAGGCTGTCTCAAAATTGAGGCCGCCTTTTTTATTGTACATTAGTTTTTTTGATATTTATCAAACCAGTAATACCGCTCATACATTTTAACATACTGCAAAGTTTTTATACAGATTTCCTACAGAATACAAGGTTAGTTTTGCAATTTAATTAGTTGCCGAAAATTCTTTTAACTGATGTATAAATTTTTCCTCACTGTTTTATTGTTTATTGTTTCAACACAGGTTCAGGCTTTTGATGCTGCTGCGGGCAAAGTAACCGGTAAGGTAATGGATGCTGTAAGCAAACAACCCATTGAATATGCAACGATAACCGTTTTAAATAAAAGCACAAAGAATGTAGTCAATGGAACCATTACCGATGGCACGGGATCTTTTGTAATAAAAGGATTGGCTCCGGGCAATTATATTTTTAAAATACAATCGCTGGGTTATCAGGAATATACCATTAATACAGTTAGTGTACAAAAAAACGCTTCCATCAACTTACCGGTTATTGCATTGGTAAAACAGGAGAATGTACTACAAGGCGTTACCGTTACTGCTAAAAAACCTTTGGTTGAAAACAAAATTGATAAGATGGTTTTTAATGCAGAAAAGGATCTTACCTCTCAAAGTGGGGTTGCTACCGATTTATTGAAGAAAGTGCCCATGGTTTCAGTAGATGTAGATGGTAATGTACAGTTGGCAGGTAGTTCCAGTATTCAGTTTTTAATTAATGGGCGACCTTCTACCGCATTTGGCAATAATATTGCCGATGTATTACAGGCAATACCTGCCAGCCAGATTAAAAGTATTGAAGTGATTACCAACCCCGGCGCCAAATATGATGCATCCGGATTAGGTGGTATCATTAACATCATTTTAAAAGATAACCATGCAAAAGGCATCAATGGTAATTTGTCATTAACAGCAGGTACTTTATTGCAAAATGGTTCTTTTAACCTAACAGCAAGAAAGAAAAATTTTGGTATCAATGCATTTGTAAGCGGCGGTGCCCGTTTAAGATCAACCACTCCCAATACAGTTGACAGAGTATCGATGGATACGCTGAATAAAACCAATGTTGCTTTATTACAATCAGGCACATCACGTTTTACCCGTCATGGCATGCAATCGGGGATTGGCTTCGACTGGACACTCGACTCAATGAATAATATTTCAGGCGGTGTAAATTATAATTTGTTTGGGTATGCCGGCAGCGGTTTTGTGAATCAAACACAAACCACCACCGATATAATGAACGGTGGCAATGTGTTATCTGACATCGCTTCTTTCAGTAACTCAAATGGCGGATTTCATTTTCATAATATTGATGCCAATTTAAATTACAAGAAAACATTTGCAAAGCCCGATCAGGAATTAGATATTTCATTGAATTCCAGTTTTGGACATAATCATGGTTACTCAAACAGCGAGCAGTTTTTAGTACCATCAGATTCAAAGTTTTTTGGAACACAGAACGATAATCCGGGTACCAATAACGTACATGTATTGACGGTAGATTATACACAACCCATTACCTCAAAAATAAAATTTGGAACCGGAGGCAGAGTTACTTTAACCGATATTAACAGTACAGCTTCCATTCTTTCACTCAATAACAATACCGGCAATTATTATTTTGATTCTACACAATCCAACCATCTCAACTACCATCAGCAGGTATATGCTGTATATAGCGAATTAAGTTTTCCGGTTGGGACCTTGTTTGATGCTAAAGTTGGCGGACGTTACGAAAGAACTGAAATAAACGATTATTATTCCAATGCAATCTCCCAGGTAAAAACCCCGGGTTACAATACATTTGTACCCAGTGTTTACTTCATCAGAAAATTAACCGGCAATTCAACTTTAAAAATTAGCTACTCTAAACGAATAGAACGCCCCAGCTATCAGGATTTGAACCCTTTCGTTAATACTAGCGATCCTAAAAATATTTCAACAGGTAATCCTTATTTGCAACCCCAAATAGGTAACCGCTATGAGTTGAGTTACAACAAGCAAATTAATAATATAGGTTCGTTTATGATCGCAGCATTTTATCGCACATCAAATCATGATATACAGCCTTATGTGGTTTTTTATCCTGATTATACCGTAGGAGATTCAGTTTTTACAAATGTATCAGTGAGTACCCGACAGAACATTGGCTTGGAAAAAAATATAGGTATAAATTTATTTTCCAGTATTGATGTATCCAATGCACTGAACCTGCGAACCAATATGTTTTTTTATGAACGCAATACCATCAACGCATTAGATCCTGGCTATAATTCAAATAGTTTCAATTACCATATTAATTTAAATGCGAGTTACCAGTTTAAACATGATGTAGCAGCAGAAGTATTTGGTAATTTTCGTTCTGCCAGAAATGAAGTACAGGGCAGGTATCCCTCTTTCACTACTTACAGCTTTGCGGTTCGTAAACAATTTTGGAACAAAAAAGGAAGTTTGGCTTTAACAGCAGTAAATGTATTCAGTCAATATCTTGATCAGAGAACGGTTTTAACAGGACCCAATTTTACCACCAATAATTTAAGACAAATTCCTTTTCGCTCTATCGGACTCAATTTTACCTGGAAATTCGGTAAGTTAGAATTTAAAAAAGACGACAATACCAAGCCAGATTCCGGGGGAAATGGATTAGACAATGGTTAGTATATGCTACTGAACTGTTGATGTATTTGTATTTCCAATTTATCAATCACCATCATAGCATTCAGAATTTATTCCAGGCCACCCCTGCCACTCATTTTTGGCACCCTAAAGGCTCTTTCAATGTGCCATAGGTTCTTATAATTTTCAATGACCTGCTTATCGGATATTTTGGTATTGGTGGTGTATCCTTTTAACCCATCCCAGACTTTATCCTGATGAAACTTTTGATAATCAATAGCTATAGATATATTGCCTTCTAATTTTAAGTATTTGTTGTAGCCTTTGTTGTTGATGTTTTCATTTTCTGTTGTATTGATGCATGAAAATAACTTTCATGAGAACATAAGTAATTGGACATGCGGCTACTCATGTATGGCTATCACAAAAAAATGATTCTTTTAAAAGTAGTGAAAACCTACAGTCATCAAAAAGCCACCTTTTACAAGATGGCCTTTTTTTATATACGGGTTAATCTGTGTTGTGTTATTCACCACCGTCAATCCGAACGGGATAGCTATAGGTATCACCATAACCGGGATAAATACCATCTATTCTAACGGTACCACTATTGCTGGAATTAGATAGGGCAGCTTTTAAATCGTCTACTGTTTTTACTTCAATACCATTTACGGCAGTAATCACAAATCCTTCCTGTATGCGTGATTTTTGAATAGCGCCACCGGGCTGTATTTTCTTTACTACTACACCACCATTTAGGTTATTGGCATCGGCGGTCTTCTTATCTACATTCGCCAGATCGGCTCCCAAACGATCCATTACATTGGCTACCTTCACTACATTGGTGTTACCTGCTTTGTTTTTAAGGGTAACGTTCACGGTTTTCTGTTCGCCGTTTCTGATATAACCCAGTGTAATTTTATCACCCGGTTTGTAACGGGCAATTTGTTCAACCATTTCTGGTCCTGTGGTAACGGTCACCCCATTGATGTTGGTAATAATATCGCCTTTTTTAATGCCTGCCTCAGCAGCGGCACCACCGGCGGGTACATCTAATACATAAATACCATTGTTTACATCTTTAATACCGGCTTGTTTTTTCTCTTCATCACTCAAACCATCTTTAGGATAAGATATACCCAAAAATGCACGTTGTACGGTTCCGTATTTAATAATATCGTTCACAACTTTCTTTACAATATTTACCGGAATAGCATACGAGTATCCTGCATAAGAACCGGTAGGAGAGGCAATAGCCGAATTAATACCAATTAATTCGCCACGGGTATTGATTAATGCACCGCCACTGTTACCCGGGTTAACTGCCGCATCGGTTTGGATAAATGATTCAATAGGTGTTGCACTTTGGCGTGAGTTAATATTAATCTGCCTGGCTTTGGCACTAATAATACCGGCGGTAACCGTAACGTCTAATGTCAATGGATAACCAATAGCCAGTACCCATTGTCCTAATTTGGCTTCATCACTATTGCCGTATACCAGATAGGGAAGGTTTTTGGCATCAATTTTAATAACAGCCAAATCACTACTGGGGTCGGTACCTACTACCGTTGCTTTGTACGTTTTGCGGTTAGGTAAGGTAATATTAATTTCATCGGCACCATCAATCACGTGGTTATTGGTAACAATATAGCCATCTTCACTAATAATAACCCCACTGCCACTGGCTCTTTGTTCAGGAATAATTCTGGGGCCCATGCCACCAAATAAATCGCCAAACATATTATCGCCAAAAAAATCGCTGAATGGGTCATTGCGTTTGGGTAAGTCATTGCTAACCTGTTTGGCTTTGGTTCTGGTTTTAATATGAACAACTGCAGGTGTGGCCGCAGCACAAGCCTCTGTAAAATCAAAACTGTTGTCTGATGATCCGGAATGGTTGTTAAAAAAACCGGCATAGTTTACGGGTAATTTACCGGGTTCCTGCATTCCTGCATACCTGTATTCCTGATAACGGCCAAAGCCCCATACACTTAATAAAGCGGTTGCAGCACTAATGGCAACAATCGCTAACACGTTTTTAAGTTTCATAGTATATACATTAATAAATGTGAAAAATTAAACTTCTATTGCAAAGTAACGAAGCAGTTTGAATACTGTTTGTTAGTAAAAATCCATTTAACAAATGTTTTACGATGCTTGTCGTATTTGCTGTTAGTGAACTCAAAAAAATTATAACACGCTTTGGTTAACATGGTTGTAATTAGCAATGTTGTTTAAAAATAATAAGGTGTCTTCTCCATCGGCATAATCGTTCAGTGCCGGTTGTTGCGCATTTCCGAAAGGTACATCTTTTTTGCTAACAATGCATTGTACATCGTTGTTTCGTTGCAATGTTTTTTTCAATTCCTGTGCATTGCTGTAATAACCGTAGTGTATTTGTGCAATGGGAGAGAAGAGTGTTTCTTTTTCTACCAGCAGCACCGATTCATTCGTCATATAATACTGATTGCTCATAATTAATACAGCCAGTTGGTAATCATAATTGTGTTTGTATTTATGAAAATCCATATAATAATCGTATTGCTTCAAGGCTTGCAGCAGAGGGATGAAATCATAATTTTCCGGAACATAAATTTTGGTAACATTTCTGCATCCCAAACCAAAATACAATTGAATGTCTGAGGCCAGGGCAGCAAGTTCCTCTTTTGTTTCCTCACCGGTTAACAGTGCTACAGAGGTTCTGTTGCGGCGTATAATGTGCGGATATTTTCCAAAATAATAGTCAAAATACCGGCTACTGTTATTGCTGCCTGTGGCAATATAGGCATCACAGCCTTTTAATTGTGGCGCAATAGTGATGCTATCTTTCAGTGAAGGCTCAAAGACAAATAATTTTTGTATCAGGTGGGTGATCAGTACTTCATCTTTTGAAGAAGGTTTAATAATGGCATTGTGCCCGCTGATGCATACACATAAAAAATCATGAAACCCAACCAATGGAATATTACCAGCCATTACAATACCAATATTTTTGGGGCTTGCATTGTGTTGGGCAATATCGTATTGCTGTACCCAGGCGGCTAATTTATCTTCCTGTAAAAAAGCGGTACAAATATTTTCAATGGCTGTATCAATAAATTCGGGTAAAAACCAGAAATTTTTTTC
This sequence comes from Hydrotalea lipotrueae, assembly GCF_019249625.1. Taxonomy (NCBI): domain Bacteria; kingdom Pseudomonadati; phylum Bacteroidota; class Chitinophagia; order Chitinophagales; family Chitinophagaceae; genus Hydrotalea; species Hydrotalea lipotrueae. The sequence goes on from NZ_JAESDL010000011.1 coordinate 48,277, forward strand.
GGCAGCTATTTTTTTTATAGCTTGCCATTCTGCCTCATTTGCCTGCATATAGGCGCCTAATTTGCTCAATGCGATAATTCTTTGTGCTAAATCCATTTGTTGAATTGCTTTTGCGTTTAAATTTGTTACATCTTTCAAAAATTCAAAATTACACTTATGGCCATTAAAATTACAGATGAATGTATTAATTGCGGTGCCTGTGAGCCCGAATGTCCCAATAATGCTATTTACGAAGGCGGTGTTGAATGGGCAATTGCCGATGGAACTACTGTAAAAGGCACGTTTACTTTAATGGACGGTACTGCTGTGGATGTAGAACAACGCTTTCCACCCATATCAACCGATACCTATTATATTGTTCCCAATAAATGTACGGAGTGTCAGGGTTTTCATGAAGAGCCCCAATGCGCCTCTGTTTGTCCGGTAGATTGTTGCGTACCCGATGAAATGTATCAGGAAACAGTAGAAGGGCTGCTTGCTAAAAAAGACCGTTTGCATATTTAACATTTGTGCATATTTTTTTGTAGAAAAAAATTTGTCATTTTCTACAAAAGCATATTAACTTTATAAGGTCAATCAAATGCTACTGAAAAGTAACATTCTGTAACGGTGGGTGATATTTCCCGCCAGCGTGAGGTGAAGAAGCTATAGGTTTCTTCACCTTTTTTGTAGCCGATTGGTGCTGAGCATAGCTGCTGATTCTCGAACTCGTATCCATTGTAAACATAGAATAGTTGCTATATTTGGCATATACATGTAAAAAAGGTAATTGGGTTGGCCTTTTAATACACATGATAATTGCAAATGGTAAAAAGTATTAATCATAATATATGAAGAAAAAGATTGCTTTGGTTACGGGCGGATATAGTCGCGAGGCGGAAATAAGTTATAAAAGCGCTAAAACAATAGAAACGCATATCAATCGCTTATTATACGATGTATTTGTGATTGATATTACTCCGGAAGGATGGTGGTATATTCCATCCAATGGTCAACAACAGCCAGTGAACAAAGCCGATTTTACTATTCAGGAATCGGGTACTACCATTCATTTTGATGCCGTTTTATTTTGTATACACGGCACACCCGGCGAGGATGGTAAAATGCAGGGCTATTTTGATATGCTACATCTGCCTTATACTAGTTGTGATGCTGCTACATCGGCCATTACCTTTAATAAACGGTATACCGTTGCTGTAGTAGCATTCAGTGGCATTTCGGTTGCCAAAAGCATGCATGTATTTCATCATACACCGGTAACTGCAACTGAAATTTTGCAAACCATACAATTGCCTGTGTTTATTAAACCCAATAATGGTGGCAGTAGCATTGGTATGAGTAAAGTGAATGATGCGGCCGAACTAATGCCCGCTATTGAAAAAGCATTCCAAGAAGACAATCAGGTGTTGGTAGAAGAATATATTGCCGGCCGTGAATTTACCATTGGGGTATTTAAATCTGAAGGAAACATTATTGTATTGCCCATTACAGAGGTGATGACCGAAAAAGATTTTTTTGATTTTGAAGCAAAATACCATGGAAAAAGCAAGGAAATTACGCCGGCCATTATACCTGCCGAATGGCAAAACAAATTAGAAGCAGCAGCAAGAAAGGTTTATGAAGTGTTGAATTGCCGCGGTATTGTACGAATGGATTTTATTTTTAATGAAACCAGGCAAGCGCCTTATTTGTTAGAAGTGAACACAATACCCGGACAAAGCGAAGCGAGTATTGTACCCCAGCAGGTTAAAGCAATGGGGTGGAGCCTGCAGGAATTTTATACCCGATTAATTGAGGAGGCTTTTAACAAATACTAAATGGCTTTTACCCTTCAAATCAATTATTTTCACCGAACCAACTAAAAATATCGTGTTTAAATTCATTACGCGTAAGCCTCTTTGGGTAAATATTATGGCAGCCATTGGCATTGTATTGGTTGCGCTGTTTGTTTTCATTGAAATGTTGTCGTTTATAACCCAACATAATAAAACCGAAAAAGTACCCTCTGTAATTGGGCAAAATATAGATGCTGCACGAGAAGCTTTAACCGCAAAGGGTTTTCATGTGCAGGTAATCGATTCAGTATATGATAATACCATTGGGGCATTGGCTGTGGCCAAACAAAGTCCTGATGCCGATGCACAGGTTAAACTGGGGCGTACTATTTATTTAACCGTGAATCGGGCATCAGCACCCGAAGTATCAATGCCCAACTTAATCGGTTTTTCCATTAAAAGTGCACAAATGTATTTGCAAACCCTTGGGTTAAAAATGGGTGATACTACTTATAAACCGGATATTGCCCGTAATGCTGTGTTAGAGCAACGGTATAATGGAAGCAGCATTAAGCCCGGCACCAAATTGCCCGTGGGCAGCGCTATTAGTTTTGTGTTAGGCAGCGGTATTGGCAGTGGTGAATACCAGGTGCCCGATTTAATTGGACTCACTTTGGCACAGGCACGTAACCAGTTGAATGCTTTAAATATTAATATTGGTTCAATTGTACCCATGGATAACGTGTCTGATACATTGAATGCTTTTATTGTGAAACAAATTCCGGAAGTATTTACCGAAGTATCACCGGGTACCAAAGTGCATAATGTAATTCATCAGGGACAGGTGGTAGATGTATTTATCAGTAGTACACCACCACCCGCAAGAGATTCTGCCTTGCGCTACTAAACTATCATTCACTAATTTATAAAAATATGAAAGTACTTTCAGTAGATGACTTAAAAATGAAAATTGAAAATGGCGAACCGGTAAACCTGATAGATGTGCGGGAACCGCATGAAAATGCAGAATTTAATATTGGTGGAATTTTACTGCCTTTAGGCAAAGTGCAAACCATGCAAATTGAAGCGATTGAAGATTTAAAAGAGGAACCTATTATTGTGTACTGCAGAAGTGGCAACAGAAGCATGCAGGCTGCCATGATATTAGAGCAATTAGGTTTTAGTGATGTTACCAATTTAGCCGGTGGTATGCTGGCATGGGAAGATAAATTTGGCCGATAAAAAAGAGGTTAGCTTGATGAACCGGCTAACCTCCTTTGTTGAATTTGTGTACAATCTTTATAAAAAAATATTCACAGCCATCATAAAATTGGTGCCGGCCATGGGGAAATAATTATTATCGGTGTACAACTGATTGTTGCTGATGTAACTATAGGTATAACCGTTGGGCTGGTATAATTTATTGAATACATTATTCACCTGCAGAATAAAATTCCATTCCTTAAATACTACATTCTTTACACTATAACTGGTGCGAACGGTTTCAGTAAAAAAGCCGGGCAAACTTCTGTTTTCGGTTTGGGTATTATCCATATACTGTTTGCTTACATATTTGCTTAACAAACTAAGGGTAACATTTTTTGCAGGAATAATATTGATGGTAACACCACCAATAATATCGGGCGAAAAAGAAATATCTGTATTGTTGTGTTGCACGGCATTTTGTCCGCCGGTATCATAATTGTCTATATACTCGGTAAAGCTTTTTATTTTATTTCTGCTAAAACTAAAATTAGCTTGCGCATTTAGCCATTCATTAAATACATATGCACCTTGTAATTCAATTCCCATTCTGTAACTGTTCGGAACATTAATGCGGGTATAAGCACCTACATCGTTAATAATACCGGTTAACACCAATTGGTTTTTGTACAACATATAATACAGATTGGCGCTATAATTAAAACGGCTATTTTTTCTGGCAACGCCTAACTCAAAATCGTGTAGGGTTTCTGCTACGGGCTGATTTTGTAAACTGGCCTGAAAATCATCTCTGTTGGGTTCTTTATTACCCAAGGCATAACTGAAATAGGCCTGCCAACTATTGTGGCTGTAGGTAATACCTGCTTTCGGATTCACAAAGTGAAAAGTACGGTTTACATTTAAATTGCCATTGCCTTCAAAGCCCTGCATATTGTGGGTAACGGTACGGTATTGCACATCGGCAAAACTATACCAGTACTTTGCAAAATTGTGTTGCCATTTGGTATACACATTGATGTCGGTTTTTACTGCAGGATAATAATAATACTGATAGTTGGGCTCTGTTACACCATATTGTGCCCATATTACATTACCGAAATGGTTGCCTTCATACCGCGTCCATCCACCACCAATAGTGAGTTCATCTTTGGCGTTTTTGTATTGCAGTGAGGCAATTTGCCCGTAAAAATGGTTGCTTAACCAGCGGCGGCGAATTAAATCGGTTGAATCAAGTACCGTATTGCCCACGATAAATGGCGATAAACCATAATCACTAAAATTTTGCGCGGCTTTGTATTCTTCATAATAACCCCGGCCATAAGTCATGAATAAAGCTGTATTAAAATTCCAACGATTGTTGATTTCCTGATTCAGAAATAGCTGATAGTGGTCTTGCTGGTAATTGTCGGTTTCGTTGGCGTATGGTGCTCCGGGTTTTTCTGTTCCGGCGGGATTGTAGGTTCTGTCTTTTGCCAACAGGGTATCGGGTACGCCGTACCAGGCCTGATAAGTTTTTTCTTTTCCGGAGAAAATATTAAAACGAATGGAAGTTTTTTTGTTGATATAAGCGGTAGAAAGCGCAAATGATTGCAGCAGTGAGCTGGCACGGTCAATATACCCATCGCTGCTGATTTTGCTCAAACGGGCATCAACGGTAAAATGTCCATTCAATAAACCACTACCCACTTTCAATGTATTTTTCCAGGAGTTGAAAGAGCCATAACTATTATTGACTTCAGCATAAGGCTTTTCATGAAATTCGTTGGTAGAAAGGTTGATGGTAGCGCCAAATGCACCAGTGCCGTTGGAGGAAGTACCTACGCCACGCTGAATTTGAATGCTATTGAGCGATGAAGCAAAATCAGGTAAATCCACCCAATAAGTACCCTGGCTTTCTGCATCATTATAAGGAATACCATTAAGGGTAACATTTATTCTCGTAGCATCTGTACCTCTGATGTGGATATCGGTATAGCCAATGCCATTGCCGGCATCTGAGTTTACAAACACAGAAGGGGTTTGGTTGAGGAGGAATGGAATATCCTGTCCCAGATTGGTTTTGGCAATTTCCTGTTCATTGATATTGGTAACTGCAAATGGTGCTTTACTGCCTGCGCGGATGGCCTTCACTTCTAAAGGCTGTAGGAATAATGGAATGTTGGTTAAAGTAATTTCTAACTTTTGTCCTTCCTGAGGTATTTGAATGGTACGCTTGTACACTTCAAATCCAATGCTGTTTACAACAACGGTAGTATTGCCGGTTATCAGGTTCATGAAAATAAAATGGCCATCATCACCGGTAATGGTGGTTCTGTTTTGCGTTGTAATAGCAGCGCCTGCAACGGGTTTTTTGGTTTGTGCATCTACTACTACACCCGAAAGAAAAGCATGTTTTTTTATCTGGCTAAAGCTGTTAACGTAACAAAGCAAAAATGCCAGCGTTCCCAAAAAGAATTTCATTTTTTTTTGATTAAATGGTTAAAAAATTTGGGAACAGGGAGCTGTGCTAATGGAGAGGCTGACTAAAATAAGCAGTACACCTTCCCTTCGCAGGAATTACCCTGTTCAGGTTCAACGGGTATTATCTCAGCCGGATGTTGTTGATGTGTTAACCCATCAAGGCAATCCAGCACCCCGGGGAAAATCTGCCGCAAAATTAATGCGTAAAAATTTAAAAAGGGTGTAACTTTTTTTGCAGTGCTGCGTTTCAATGTAAAAACTAACTTTTTTGTTTCATTTCTTTAAACAAATAACAATGAAAAAAATAATGTTGATGCTGGTAATCCTTCTGTCGCTTTCTTTTGTAAAAGGGCAGGAAGTTAAAAATTTGGTGTATGATGCCAATGCCGAAGTACGGAAGGTGGGCAATTTTTCCGGATTAGATGTTTCCGGTGCTGTTACGGTGTACCTTTCACAAGGTAATACCAATGCCGTTGCCATTAGTGCCGATGGGGGCGATAAAGCAAAAATTATCACTGAAGTAAAAAATGATGTATTGCACATTTATACGGAAAGTGGTTTTTGGAACAAATGGAATTGGAGCGATAAAAAAATTAAAGCTTATGTAACAGTTACTGATTTAAATAAAATTGTGCTTTCAGGGGCCAGCCAGTTGAATATTGTTGATCAATTAAAAGGAAATGCTTTAAAATTAAAAGCAACCGGTGCCAGTTATGTAAAAGGCAGTTTTAATGTAGCTGAATTATCCATTAACTTAAGCGGAGCATCTAATGCAACAATGAAAGGACAGGTAGGAACTTTAAATGTAGATGTTAGCGGCGCCAGTGTAATAAAAGGTTATGATTTAACCGTAGCCAACTGCGATGTATCTGCTTCCGGCGCATCGAATGTTCGTGTAAATGTAGAAAAAACTTTTACCCGATTAGAAGCCAGTGGTGCCAGCAGTATACGATATAAAGGCAACCCCGTTATTCAAAATATTCAGTCGAGCGGCGCATCTTCCATTAAAAAAGAAGACTAATGTTAAATTAGTTTTGGCAGTTCACCTTACTAACCTTAATTTTGCAACTTATTAAATCGCGAGGTAGAGCAGCGGTAGCTCGTCGGGCTCATAACCCGAAGGTCGGAGGTTCGATTCCCCCCCTCGCAACTAAAACTTTAAAAGCCTCAATTCGTGAGGCTTTTAGTTTTTAAACACAGTTATCATCATGAAAGCGGGATTTGTAGGTATTTTTGGAAAACCCAATGCAGGTAAAAGCACATTACTCAACGCCTTATTGGGCGAGAAGTTGGCTATTGTTTCTTCAAAAGTGCAAACCACACGCCATCGTATCAAAGGGTTTTTAAGCAAACCCGGCGAATATCAAATTGTATTTTCAGATACACCCGGCATCATTGAAGCCAAATACAAATTGCACGAAAAAATGATGGGTGCAGTGAAAAGTGCATTGGAAGATACGGATGTGGCAATTTTATTAGCAGATGTTACCGACGATTTGGAAAGTTGCGATGCCCTGTTTCAATCGCTGCATTTAAAAGTGCCCGTTATTGTGGTGTTGAATAAAAAAGATAAGGTGGGCAAAGAAGTGTTGCAAAATGCCATTCATTTCTTTGAATCAAAACCTTATGCTAAAAAAGTGTTGGCCATTGCAGCATTGCAGCAGCAAAAAACCGATGAACTGGTCAATTCAATCGTTGAATTTTTGCCCGAAGGAGAACCTTTTTATCCCGAAGATGAATTAAGTGATTTACCCACCCGTTTTTTTGTGAGTGAATTAATCCGGGAAAAAATTTATACTTTGTTTGAAGAGGAAATACCTTATCATGTGGCGGTACTGGTAAACGAGTTTAAAGAAAAAGAACACTTAATTAAAATACAGGCCGATATTATTGTAAACAGAGATACCCAGAAATCGATCATCATTGGGCATCAGGGTAATAAAATAAAAGAAATTGGAACTTTGGCCAGAAAAGATATAGAGGCCTTCTTAGGCGGGAAGGTATTTTTAGAATTATTTGTAAAAGTGCGGCCAAAATGGCGGGATAATGATTTGTTTTTGAAAGAATTTGGCTATCATTAAAAATTTAACCATCTGTAAAAAATGTGAATTATGGGCTATACAGTAGCAATTGTAGGCAGACCAAATGTGGGGAAAAGTACACTGTTTAACCGTTTATTAGAACAGCGCAAAGCTATTGTAGATGATATTAGCGGCGTAACCCGCGACCGGCAATATGGTATTTCTGAATGGGCCGGCAAAACCTTTAATGTAATTGATACCGGCGGTTTTGTGCCCGATTCGCAGGATGTATTTGAAAAAGAAATTCGTAAGCAGGTGCAAATTGCCATTCAGGAAGCCGATACTATTGTTTTTCTGGTAGATGTTGCCGTGGGCATTACCGATTTAGATGATGCCATGGCGCATTTGCTGCGGCAGGCAAAAAAACCAGTGTTTCTAACTGTGAATAAAGTTGATAATGGGCAGCGCGAATTAGAAGCCGCCGAATTTTATCGTCTGGGTTTTGATACCATTTATACCATCAGCAGTATCAGTGGAACGGGTACCGGCGAATTATTAGATGCCATTGTGGCCAATATACCTGAAGTGCTTGATGAAAAGGAAACAACAGAAAAAACAATTCCCAAATTAGCCATTATAGGGCAGCCGAATGTGGGTAAATCTTCATTACTGAATGCTTTGCTGGGTGAAGAAAGAACCATTGTAAGTGATGTTGCCGGAACCACCCGTGATACCATTCATACTCATTACAACTTATTCAATAAAGAATGTATACTAATTGATACCGCCGGTATTCGGAAAAAAAACAGCGAGAAAGACGATTTAGAATTTTATTCTGTAATCCGTGCCATTAAAGCCATGGATGAAGCCGATGTTTGTTTGATTGTAATTGATGCACAAAAAGGTATTACTGCTCAGGATGTATCGTTATTTAGTTTAGCTACCCGTAAAGGAAAAGGTGTAGTAGTAGTGGTTAATAAATGGGATTTGATGGAAAAAAACACTAATACTGCCCGTGATTATGAGAAAAAACTAAAAGAAAAAATTGCGCCATTTACCGATGTGCCCGTTTTGTTTATTTCAGCATTAGAAAAAACAAGGTTACTAAAAGTGCTGGAAGCCGGTATGGCGGTATTTGAAAGTAAGCAACAAAAAATTGCTACATCCAAACTAAATGAAGTAATGCTAAAAGCGGTTGAAGCTTTCCATGCACCGGTAGTGCGGGGGCATACCGTAAAAATAAAGTATGTAACACAGTTGCCAACTCATGTGCCTTCTTTTGCTTTTTTTACTAATTTTCCGGATGATATTAAAATGCCGTACAAAAATTATCTGGAAAATCAGCTCCGTGCACACTTTAATTTTAAGGGAGTACCCATTAGAATTTTCTTTCGGAAAAAATAAATAACAAAAAATATCGTTAAATTTTGTGTATTTTAAGCGTGAAGCCTATATTTGCGCAAATTTTAAAATTTTAAAAAAACAAGTACAATGAAAAAATTATTAGCTCTTTTAGCAATCGCAGGTTTTGTAGCTTGCAACAGCGGTGAAAACAAAGAAGCAAAAGCAGATTCTACAGCAACAACTGCTCCTGCTATGGACACAACCATGAAACATGACAGCATGCCAGCTATGGATACTGCTAAAAAAGCAATGGACACTACTAAAAAAATGTAGTTCTTATCTTTTGCAGATATTGAAGAAACCCCCCGGATTCATTTCAGGAGGGTTTCTTGTTATTGAAAAGCAGTGCGAACTGCCTCCATTGTTTTGGCTCCTGGGAAAAATGATACCAGCCTTTCTATTACTGCTTCTACAATATTATCCGGACAACTTGCTCCGCTGGTAATTAAGATTTTAAGAGGTGTTTTGCCAGGTAAATAACCTGAAATGGTTTGGGTTGCTTTGGTTTGCCAGTTGCAATGCACTAAGTTTTGTGCATCTAATAATTTATTGGCACTATCAATAAAATAAGTAGGTAATTGCTGTTCGCACAATTCAACCAGGTGTGAAGTATTACTGCTTTTATAACCTCCTATAACAATAGCCAAATCGGCAGGAGTCCGCAACATACCTGTTACTGCAGTTTGGTTATCGTTGGTAGCATAACACAATGTATCTCTGGTATCAGCAAATCTTTGTTGCATGGTAGCATCGGTTAATTGATATTTTACAATCATTACATTTTTTAAATAATCGGCTATGGCCTGGGTATCGGTAGCTAATTGTGTGGTTTGATTTACTACGCCAATTTTCTGCAAATCCTTTTCCACATCAAAACCTTCAGAGAAATGCCCTTTGAATACTTCATAAAATTCTGCAGCGGGTCTGCTGCCGGTTATAAATTCTCCCAATATAATGGCTTCCCGCATATCACTAATAATTAATGTGGCTGTATTGGCAGCTGCATGCGAAAAAGTAGCCCTTGTTTCTTCATGCTTTGGTTTGCCGTGAATAATAATGGTATAACCTTTTTGTGCAATCTGTTCACTTCGGTTCCATACTTTTTCTACAAAAGGGCAGGTAGTATTGTATTGTGCTGTTTCAATTCCTTTTTCGTGTAATATTTTTTCAATGGCCAGCGTGGTACCAAAGGCCGGAATTAAAACAATATCATCCTGTTTTAATTCATCAAAAGGAATCAGTTGGTTGCCCAAATTATCTTGCAGAAATAAAACACCTTCTGCCTTTAAATCGGTATTTACCTGTGGGTTATGAATCATTTCACTCAATAAAAATATGCGCTTGCCTTTATGTATTTCAATGGTTTTAAAGGCAATTTCAATGGCATTTTCAACGCCATAGCAAAACCCGAAATGGCGTGCCAGGAATATTTGTATCGGTCCAAAATCTAATAGGGTGGGTGTAAAATCCTTTTTCAGTTTATCTGCATTTTTCCTGTAATTTTTAATATGGCTGATTAAATTACTTCTATAAAATACCGGAACATTAAATTGCTTCATGCTTTATTCATTATGGGTTAATGCAGGTAATGTTTTTTCAAAAGTTTCAAAATATTCTTTAGTTGCTAATTGCTACTCCTGCTACAAACTTGATTAAAATGGTATAACCATTTAACTGCTGTAAAGTAGTAATATCATCCATGCAAAGGTACAATGTTCGGCTGCAATTTATAAGCACCTGTGCATTTCGTTTTCGGGAACGTTTCCGTAAAATTTTTTCTGTTCATCTTCAATGCATAATAGATTTGACTAAATAGGAATAACCGATTGCTCAAAAATGATATACAAACTTATTTATGAAAAAAACAATTTCTTTTCATTCCTTCTCAATACAATACAGGTTGTTGTTGATGGTAGTAATCTGCAGTTTATCAGTAGTAACCCAAGTAGCTGCACAGGATAAAACCATGGATGATTATCATAAACTGGCACCCTTTGCCATGCCGGAAGTACAATTACCGGTTTTTTCTGAAAACAGCTACCGTATTACAGATTTTGGTGCCATTGGCAATGGTCAGGCTTTGAATACCAGTGCCATTCAGCAAGCCATTGAAGCCTGCAGCAATGCCGGTGGTGGAACCGTGGTATTTCCACCGGGTTTATGGCTTACCGGACCTATTACGTTAAAAAGCAATATTCAATTGCATATTTCAACCGGTGCAGTTGTTTTATTTACACCTGATAGAAACAGTTATCCTATTATACCAGCATCAAAAAATACCATCAAAAATTTTATCGTACAGCCACCTGTTTATGGTTATAAACTAAAAAATGTGGCCATTACCGGTGGGGGTGTATTAGATGGTTCAGGAGAAGCCTGGAGGCCGGTAAAAAAATCGAAAGTTTCTGAGATTCAATGGAAATATTTTTTATCGGCAGGTGGTGTATTGAGTAAAGATGGGCAAATTTGGTGGCCATCTGAAGCGGCAATGAATGGCGATAAATATTTAAAATCGATCCGGAAAAAAGAAGCGCTAACGGCGGATGATTTTTTGCCGGCACGTGATTTTCTCAGACCCAAAATGGTGGTATTAGTGGATTGTGATAAAGTATTGATAGATGGGCCTACTTTTAAAAACGCACCCAATTTTGTAATGAATCCGCAACATTGCACCAATCTGGTGATTAGAAATGTACAGGTGAATAATGAATACTGGGCACAAAATGGGGATGGTATTGATATTAGTTCCTGTAAAAATGTTATGATTTACAAATGCACTGTTACGGCAGGTGATGATGGTATTTGTATGAAATCGAGCGGCGAAAAAACACCCGGTGTGGCGGAGTTAGCCAATGTAATTATTGCAGATTGTATTGTATATCATGCACATGGTGGTTTTGTAATTGGCAGCAATACCGATGGTGGTATGCAAAACATTTTTGTAAACAATTGCAGCTTTATTGGCACTGATATGGGTGTAAGAGTAAAAAGTAATGCCGGCCGGGGCGGAACAGTAAAAGATATATATGTGCAGAATATTTATATGACTAATATAGTAAATGAGGCCATAGGGTTTGATACATATTATGAAGATATGCCTGCAGGAAAAGAAAAATCAACCTTACATGAACAACCCATGGATAAAGTGCCCAACTTTTCAAACTTTTATTTTCAGAACATTTATTGTAATGGTGCTGCCACAGCAATCAGTATTAAGGGAATGCCTGATGCATTGATTCGGCAATTACATTTTAAAGATATGGTCATAGCAGCCAAATCAGGCTTTGCCTGCGAAAATGCAACAGACCTGTTTTTGGAAAATGTACACATTATTACCGGTAAACAACCTGTTTTTGAAACCAATGGTTGTAAAAATATTCAAATAACAGAATAGGTTCAAGTAAGCGGTATTAACTGCACAATTTGTTCCAGATACAACCTGTCTGTTTCATCGAATTGTGAAACAGTTTTTGCATCTGCATCCAACACACCCATAACAGCACCTTTATGCAAGATTGGAACTACAATTTCTGATTGTGATAAACTACTGCAGGCAATATGTCCCGGAAAAGCATTTACATCCGAAACAACAATGGTGGCTGCCTGTTGCCAGCTGGTGCCACAAACGCCACGGCCTTTGCGTATGCGTGTACAGGCAATGGGCCCCTGAAAAGGCCCTAAAACCAGTTCATCATTTTTTACCAGATAAAACCCCACCCATAACCAGTTAAATTGTTCTTTTAACATGGCAGCTATATTGGCTAAATTGGCAATTAAATCAGTTTCTCCCTCAATAATGGCTGCTATTTGTGGTAGCAAAGTATTGTATTGTTCTGTTTTACTTCCTGTTGCTTTTATAAAATTTTCTGCCATATTATGGTATTGAATCTTTTTGAACGAATGGTTTATTTAATGGAATGCATTTGTAAATAATTCCATCTGAAAATGTATGCATCGGTATGCATTGTTTTACTTTATTCATTTCATTATGTTCTATCAAATCAGGGTTGTCGCCACTATTCAGCCAAATAACATACAAAGCATTAGTTTGTAAAAACACATTGAGTTCATTTTCGTGGGTTAGTTCGGGTAAGGTTTTTACTTTTTTTCCGGTAAAATAATAAATGGCAGCATAGTCATTACTGTATAAAGGAATGGTAGCAGTATCTGTAAATGGAGAAGTTTTTAAAAAATGCAATATATCAGATGATTGCCAGTAATCTTCCGCATAACCTCCAATACCCGCTTCATGATTGTTTTTTAAAGTAGTATAGCCATTCTTTAAATTGCCTATGAAAGCAAATAAGGCCAGTAATCCGGCCAGAATCATGGTTGTTCTGGATGATTTTTTGGGGGCATTGATCATTTGAGGAATTCCGGCACCAATGATTAAAAAAAATGGAATGGCAACTGGGGCCAACAAGCGATTATTGATATCATCATAATTAGAAAATGTAGAAGAAAGAATAATAAACAACACATATATCAGAAGAAAAGCTTCAGCAATGACAGTAAAACCTATTTCCTTTTTTTGATGAAAGATGGCTGTATACAAATAAATTCCTGTGATGATGATTAATAAAATACCCAGCAACAACGCAAAAAGCATGGATGGATGATTAGAGCCCAGCCATCCTGCCAGTACATTGCCATATAGCTGCATGTTTTCAATAAAGCCTGTATCTGCCGGTAATCGTTTACCGGTTAAATATCCCGACTGTAGTATGTTCGATAACAAATTAATACACAAAAAACTACTGCTGATGCATCCAAACAAAATGGTATGCATCCATCTTTTTGTCCAGTTGGAATGTGTTGCAAACAGCAACAAAAAGCAACCTGTTGCAATTAAGGTAATACCTGCATAACGCGTAATGGCGGCAAAACCGGCAATAACAGCAGCAAATAATAAATTTTTAAAATCAGCGTGATGCATATAACGCTGTTGTACTACAATAAACAACATTACCAGAAAAATAAACAGTGTTTCAGACCAAAGCATGGTATACACCTCCAAAAGTGCAGGGTTGGTTATCAGCAACAGCAGTATAACATTTTTGTATATACGATTTTTCATCCTTGCATTTTCTAAAATATACCCTGCTATATAAATATTACCGGCAAATAAAATAGCGGTGAGGTAGGGAGCAACCACAACAATATCCTGCTGTGTTAGCAACATTATCAAATGTAAAAAATAAGGAAAGGCAACCGGAAACATGGTAAGCGGTTTGCCATCAAACTGCAGAAAGCCATTGCCCAACGTAAGATTTCTGGCTACGCTGGTATACATAATTGAGTCGGGCGAAATACCAATGCCACCATGTTGCGTTAGTAACAATACAAAGTAAAATGCCAGTGCTGCAGCAATACAAGTGTCAATATGTTGTTTCAAAAATTGAACAATAAGTTTCAATGCTTTGTTTTTTGGGGTTATAACGCTGTAAAATAATGGTATATGATTATTTCGCAAAAATAAACAGATACTTGCAATCATTCATCTATGTTCATTTCACTGAGAACATGCGCTCATTTCATTAAAGCGGAATATATTGTTGAAAGATGTTGGCGTATTGTGCTGAACCTTGCGGTTTAACCTGTATCAGGCAGTATATTTGCAGCATGCATTATGTTTCTGTAGAAGGACTTACAAAGAGTTATGGGATCAATCCCTTGTTTAAAAATATTTCATTTCACATTAATGAAGGAGATAAAATAGCATTGATTGCCAGAAATGGAGTAGGCAAGTCAACCTTACTGCGTATTTTAAATGGGGATGAAACAGCTGATTCCGGCACCATTTTTATACACAAAGATGTTACCGTAGCATTGTTTGAGCAGGAACCCAAATTTGAAGAACATTTAACGGTATTGGAAAATATATTCTCATCTGATCATCCCGTTATGAATGTAATCAGGGCTTATGAAGCTGCGGCTGATAAAGAAGATGGAGAGACAATGGCCGAATTGTTCGAAAAAATGGATACTTATCAGGCATGGGATTTTGAAGTGAAGGTAAAACAGATTTTAACCAAATTAAACATTCATCATTTAGAACAACCGGTTAGTGCATTGAGTGGCGGGCAAAGAAAAAGAGTAGCCCTGGCAAAAACTTTAATTAACATAGGTTTTAATCATCAACATACTTTGTTAATGATGGATGAACCTACCAACCATTTGGATGTTGAAATGATTGAGTGGCTCGAAAATTATTTAAGTCAGCAGAATGTTACCTTATTATTGGTTACCCACGACCGCTATTTTTTAGATACCGTTACCGAAGAAATTTGGGAATTGGAACGTGAAAATATGTATGTGTATAAAGGTAATTATGAAAACTATCTGGAACGAAAAGCGGCACGTATTGAAAGTGAATTAGCCAGTATTGACAAAGCAAAAAATCAATACCGGAAAGAATTGGAATGGATGCGTAAGCAACCAAAAGCACGCACCACCAAAAGCAAAAGCAGGCAGGATAATTTTTATGAAGTAGAAGCCAAAGCCAAACAAAGAATAGAAGATGCCCAATTGCAATTAAACGTAAAAATGAGCAGGCTGGGAGGTAAGATTGTTGAAATGAAAAAAGTATACAAAAGCTATGGAAATCTTAATGTATTAAAAGGGTTTGATTATACATTTTCAAAAGGGGAGCGTATTGGTATTGTAGGAAAAAATGGGGTAGGAAAAAGTACATTTTTAAATGTGTTGCAACAAATTGAACCAACCGATAGTGGTAAAATCAATATAGGCGATACGGTGTTATTTGGAAATTTTTCACAAGCCGGATTAGTGATTAAAGAAAATATGCGGGTAATTGAATATGTAAAAACTTTTGCAGAAAGCTTCCCCTTGGCCAATGGTGGCTCTATTAGCGCTGCGCAGTTTTTAGAATTGTTTCTTTTTACTCCTGATAAACAATATACTTATTTGCAATCGTTGAGTGGTGGTGAAAAAAAACGCCTGCAGTTATTAATTGTGCTTTTTCAAAATCCTAATTTTTTAATTTTAGATGAACCTACCAATGATTTAGATTTACCAACATTGGCCGTTCTGGAGCAGTTTTTAAGCGAATACCAAGGTTGTGTGTTAATTGTAAGTCACGATCGCTATTTTATGGATCGGTTGGTAGATCATTTATTTATTTTTGAAGGAGATGGCGTTATACGCGATTTTCCTGGAAATTACACCCAATACCGTATCTGGCTAAAAGATCAGGAAAAGAAAACACTGAATATGGTGAGCCCATTGTCTGAAACAAAGGAAGAAAAAGGCGGAAAAAATAAAACAGAAAGCACAACTGAAGAAAAAAAGAAATTTAGCTTCAAAGAGAAACGTGAGTTTGAATTGTTAGAACAAGAAATTGTTGCACTGGAAGAACAGAAAAATGAACTCACCACCAAAATGAGTAGCGGTAATTTAGATTTTGACGCTTTACAACAATTGAGTCAGCAAATGATTGAAATAACCAACATGCTTTCATTGAAAGAAAACCGCTGGCTTGAATTAAGTGAAAAAATGTAGCAGTAAAAATTAATTGATATGAATTAACTCCACTTCAAAAATAAGGATGCTGTTGGGATCAATGGCAGCACTTACCTGGCCTGTCGCCATAGCCTAAATGTGGCGGTATAAACAATCTCCATATACTTCCTGTGGGCATTAATTGCAAAGCTTCGGTCCATCTTTTTATAACCCTGTTTAATGGAAAACTGGCTGGCGTACCTCGTTGCACACTGCTGTCAAAAACAGTTCCATCAATCAGCTTTCCATGGTAATGGCAGGTTACTGTATCCGTAGCTAATGGCTTTTCTCTATTCCCGGCAATTAGAATTTCATACTGAAGCCCATCCGGAAGTGTAACTACATTATTTCTTTTGGCATTTTCTACAAGAAATTGAAGTACCGGCTGCTAAATTTTCAGTTGCTTTTTTCGATTTCCATTGAAATAATTTATCAGAAAGGCTCACTTTTTTTTTGTTACAAACTTAACCGTAAACAATGTAAACCATTTACTTGTGTAGAAATAAACTTAATTTTATTGTCTGAAAAGTATTGTGGTAATGGCTTGCAATTGCTGCTGAGTTCTAAAAAATCATATTATATTGAAACGTATACATCCTTTAGTTATTTGGGCGGGCATCATCATTATCATCCTTACCATTGGCGTTTTAGGATTTATGCTGGTTGAGCACTGGTCGTTTTTAGATGCGTTGTATATGACCATCATTACCATTACTTCCGTTGGCTATCAGGAAATTAAACCACTATCTGATAATGTAAAAATATTTAATATTATTTTTATCATTGGTTCTTTTTCAACTTTTACCTATGCGTTGGCCAGTTTAACCCGCTATATTATTAGTGGTGAAATGCAATTGTATTTTAAAAGCAAAAAAATTATGAGCAGTTTAGATAACCTTCGCAATCATGTAATTGTATGTGGTTTTGGCCGAAATGGTCAGAAGGCAGCCATTACGTTAATGGACCAACAAATTCCATTTGTAGTAATTGAACCGGAAGAACGCAATACCAGGGAGTTTATCATTGAGTATTCTAATTTCATTTTTATTATTGGTGATGTTACGGAAGATGCTTTGTTAAAAAAAGCAGGAATTGAACAGGCAGTTAGTTTAATCACTACTTTACTCGATGATGCGGATAATGTTTTTATTGTTTTATCAGCCTATTCTTTAAATAGTCATTTACAAATAATCAGTAGGGCATCTTTTAATTCTGCAGTAGCTTAACTATTAACTAAAAAAAGCTGGTGCCAAAAATGTAATTATGCCCAATAAAATTGGTGGTTAACACATGGCTACCATTGTATCAAAACCCGATGTAGTTGCATTTATTGATTATTTAACGGGCCATGAAGATGAAAGTATGAATATAGAATCGGTAGGGTATGAGCAATTACCTGCAGCCATTCGTAATAGCACTTTACAACAAATTATGGATTGGCAAAAAACAGGTGTGAATTGTATTGGTATCAAACAAAAAAATGGAAGGTTTTTGATCAATCCGCCGGAAAATACTGTTATTTCAGACGGTATGAAATTAATTATTTTAGGCTCTAAGCAACAAATTCATAAAATGAAATTGAATCTTGGTTAAATAGGCTGAGCCGATTTTGAGGGATGAAATTGAATTATTCATTTTAAATATTCATTTATGAAACAAAAAAAATTAGGCAGCCAGGGAATTCTGGCATCTGAATTGGGTTTGGGATGTATGGGTATGAGTGAATTTTATGGCCGGGCAGATGACAACGAAAACATAAAAGTGTTGCATCATGCATTGGAAATTGGTGTCAATTTTTGGGATACCGCCGATATGTACGGTCCGTACACCAATGAAATTTTGGTTGGAAAAGCACTAAAAGGTCATCGTTCTGTGGTAACACTGGCAACAAAATTTGGTATTGTACGTAGTGGTGCCGATCACCAAACACGAGCATTAAACGGTACACCTGCGTACGTAAAACAAGCCTGTGAAGCCAGCTTAAAGAGATTAAATACCGATGTAATTGATTTGTATTATTTACACCGTCGCGATCCGAAAACGCCTATTGAAGATACGGTTGGTGCCATGGCCGAATTGGTAAAAGAAGGTAAAATTAGGGGTATTGGTTTAAGTGAAGTATCTGTTGAAACTTTACATAAAGCCCATGCCGTTCATCCTATTACTGCCGTTCAGAGTGAATATTCATTATGGTCAAGAGAACCTGAGGAAGGTATGTTAGCTGCATGCAGCTCAATGGGTATTGCATTTGTACCATACAGCCCCTTAGGCAGAGGATTTTTAACAGGGCAGTTTAAAAAGTTTGAAGATTTTGCGTCGGATGATTATCGTAGATTTTCACCGCGTTTTCAGGGAGAAAATTTTACCAGAAACTTGCAATTGGTTGAAAAAATTGCAGAATTGGCAAAACAGAAAAATTGTACACCTGCTCAATTGGCACTAGCTTGGGTGATGGCACAAGGCGATTATATTTTTCCCATTCCCGGTACCAAAAAAATAAAGTATTTGGATGAAAACATTGGTGCTTTAGCGGTGCAGCTTACTAAAGATGACTTGGCGGCAATTGATGCTGTGTTTCCTAAAAATGCAGCAGCTGGTACAAGGTATCCGGAGAGTATGATGGGTACTTTGAACGGGTAAAATTTCGTATTGCTTTTGTTCAATTCATTGCTTTCTGCAATCATTGTATTGCAATATTTTTATAAAATAAAAAAGCCTGTTTGCTTTTGGCAACAGGCTTTTGTTTGGTTGAGCTTTACTTATTTTTTTAAGGAAGCAATATCAATTACAAAACGATAGCGTACATCGCTCTTTAACACTCTTTCATATGCTTCATTTACATAATCAATATTAATTACTTCAACATCTGATACAATATTGTGTTCACCACAAAAGTCTAGCATTTCCTGCGTTTCTTTAATACCACCAATTAATGAACCAATGATACTTCTTCTTTTGGCAATTAAGTTAAAAGCAGGTACTTGAGATGGAGTAGGGGGAACGCCCACTACAATCATAGTTCCATTTGTTCTTAAAAGTGGCAGGTAAGTATTGTAGTCATGCGGAGCAGAAACGGTATTTAAAATAAAATCGAAGGTGTTTTCTAATTGCTGCATGGTTGCTTTGTCGGATGTTAATGCAAAATGGTGTGCACCCAAACGTTCAGCATCTGCTTTTTTTGAGGGTGATGAACTGAGCATGGTTACTTCAGCTCCGAAAGCAACAGCAAATTTTACAGCCATGTGTCCAAGTCCACCTAAGCCTAAAACGGCTACTTTGTCGCCTTTTTTAACGCCAACATAGCGTAAAGGTGAATAGGTGGTAATACCGGCGCATAATAGTGGTGCTACACCTACTAATGGTAAATTGGCAGGTATTTTTAAAGTGTATTGTTCATCTACAACAATTTGAGTAGAATAGCCGCCATAAGTAGGTTTACCTTCTTTGTCCAGTGAATTGTAAGTGCCAATCATACCTGTATCGCAATATTGTTCTAATCCATCTAAGCAATTTTGGCAGGTACGGCAGGAGTCTACAAAACATCCTACACCGGCTAAATCACCAACTTTAAAGTTTTTAACATGATTGCCTACATGCGTAATTCTACCTACAATTTCGTGTCCGGGTACCATGGGGTAAATTGAGTTACCCCATTCATTTCGTACCTGATGAATATCGGAGTGGCAAACACCACAATACAATATTTCAATTTGTACATCATGTGGGCCGGGTGTTCTTCTTTCTAACTGAAAAGGTGTTAAAGGGGTTGTTGCTGCCTGTGCGGCATAAGCTTTTGTTGCTGTCATATTCATGAATTGATTTGTTACAGAAAAGAAACAAAAGTAACGCATAATGGTTTAAAAAAGGTGCAGAACTGTTAAAGTGGAAAACAAGTCTAATTGTTTTTTAATGAAAATTATAAGTACTTATCCGTGATACTTGCTAACTTTATTCACTTCAAACAAAGCATATCATGCTAAATTATGCATTTACCAACTTAAAAAATAATACATATGCGTAAGTTTTTATTTGTTTCGGCGGCAGCAATGATTGTTTTTACTGCCTGTAATTCCGGCTCAGAATCGGCCGCTTCTAAAGATTCAATGGCTGCAAAAGCAACAGATACTGCTGCTAAAATGGAAGAAGCCATACCTCCTGTGCCTGCTATCCCTGCAGGAGCAAAAGTGTTTTTTAAAAATTTAAAAGATGGACAATCGGTAACTTCACCACTTAAAATTGAAATGGGTGCTGAAGGTATTAGTGTAGATTCATCAGGCCATGTGGTTGCCAATTCAGGGCACCATCATTTGTTAATTGATAGTGGAGATTCTATTCCAATAGGTGTAGTGGTTCCAAAAGATAGTCTGCATTTGCATTTTGGGAATGCACAAAAAGAAACCACCATTCAGTTAGCACCTGGTAAACACCGTTTGGCTTTACAGTTTGCAGATGGTATTCATCGTTCTTATGGAAGTAAATTATCTGCTGCCATTACGGTGAATGTTAAAAAATAAATGATATTTTTTTGGGTACTAAAAAAGCCTCACTGCAATGTGGGGCTTTTTTGTAAGTAGGTATTTGGATAAGGTTAACCAATTAATTCAATGCCATTTTCGGTTAAGGTAATTTTCTTTTTTTTGTATAATGTGCCTACTACCATTTTAAAAGTTTTTTTACTCATTCCAAATACCTTATAAATTTCTTCAGGTGCTGATTTATCGTGGTACGGTAAGAAGCCTTTGTTTTGTTGAAGCAAATGCAGAATGTGTTCACTTTCATCGGCAACTTTTTGAAATCCGGGTTTGCCTAATGCCACATCAATTTTATTATCGGGTAATATGTTTTTGATATAGCCTTCATATATTTTACCAATCACCAAATCTTTAAACACTTCATTATCATGCAGCAAGCCAACGTGTTGCTGATTGATGATCATGCTATATCCAAGATCTGTTTTGCGATAAGCCATTAGTTGCACCATTTCTTTTTCTGAAACAGTTAATATCTCATTACTTAAAAAATGGTCTATTTTTTCAGATGCTGCAATTCTATTACTCTGCTGGTCAATATAAATTTTAACCAAATAAGTATCACCAGTTCGCATTCCCATTATTTGTTGCGATTTTGCAACAAATAAATCTTTCATTAAACCCCAATCTAAAAAAGCTCCGGCGCCTGTTGCACTTACACATTTTAATAAAACAATATCGCCAACAATTCCTTTTGGATCCTGGGTGGTGGCAATGAGTCTGTTGTCTGAATCGTGGTAAACAAATACTTTTAAACTGTCTCCAATTTTTAGTTCCGGTGGTGCAAAGCGCTTCGGTAATAAAATACCTTCTCCACCATCATCCATATAAAAACCAAAGTCCACTTTTCTGCTAACGGTAAGGGTATTGTATTTTCCAAGTTCTATCATCATTGCTGTAGAATTAATCGGTGAAAATAACAAAGCTTTTTTAATATAACATATAAAACTGAAAGCAGTTATTATTTATTTAAATTTTTTTTCATAAAACTCCCATTATAATCAATGAACCAATCCTGCACTGGTTTCAATAACCGTTCTGTAGAAATTGTAATATCTTCTGTAATCGGCAATGGGCAACCGTTCATTCAATCCGTGAAAACCTTTACTATCCATCAATGCAGAAAAATTAACCACACCATTACTTATTTTTCGATAACTTCTGCTATCTGTAGCACCTATCATAATAAATGGAACAGGTATTACATCATCTACCACATCTGTAATAGCCTGTTGTACAGCTAAAAATGCAGGGCCATGTGTATCAGTAGCAGCAGAAGGTTCTGTATTAAAATCGCCTGTAACAGTAATGTGTACCCTTTCATCCTGAATGGTATTTTTCATAAATTGAATTACATCATGGGTTGTTTCTCCCGAAAGAATTCTGGAATTTACAATAGCAGTTGCAATGGTCGGTATTACATTTTCTCTTACACCACTTTCCAGAATAGTGGGTACAATCGTTGTTCTGATCATGGCATTGCTTTCAGGGCTGGCAGATAGTACTCTTTTATCTGCCCATGCAAATAACCATTGATTGGTGAGTAGTACTTTATTGAAAAAATTGGTAGAAGAAGCGCCTGCCCTGTCTAAAAACGTAGCAACCGGTTCGGTAATGGTTGCAGGCATTTGTGTGCTGCGCAATTTGTATAAAGCCCTTGATAATACATCGATTGCTGTTTCTCTGGCGGGTTTGGAAGAATGCCCGCCAGGAATACTTACTTTTAATTGAAAAGTAGCATATCCTTTTTCTGCCACACCAATAAACGCAATGGGACGAGGTATATCTTTTATTTTTTCAGTACTGATTTCGCCACCCTCATCAATAACCAGATCTGCACGTATACCTCTTTTTTGCAAAGTATCTACAATAGCTATTGCACCGGTTCCGGTAGATTCTTCATTGTGTCCAAAGCAGAGTAAAACTGTTCGTTTAGGTTGATAGCCTTCTTTTAATAACTGTTCTACGGTTTCTAAAATAGAAACGACACCCGATTTATCATCTACCGATCCGCGACCCCAAATAGCACTGTCTGCCACTACGCCACTAAATGGTGGATGCTGCCACATGGTAACCGAGGCTTGTTCAACCGGTACCACATCATAATGGCCCATTAATATAATGGGTGCTAGTGTTTTGTCGGTTCCATCCCATTGGTACACATAACTATAGCCATTTACTACGGTTCTTTTCAGTTGCTGATGAATGAGCGGGTAAGCATTGGTTAGAAATTGATTGAATTGGGTGAAATGCAAGGTGTCGATATGCAGGGTATCTTCCGGCGATATAGTAGGTATTTGAACTGCCCGGCTCATGTGTACAATAGCCGAGTCGGGTAATGGCAATAATGCTTTTGCTTTTTGTGCAGGCCAGGGTTTTTGAAAAACAGTGTGGAGAATAAGGGTAATCAGCAAGACTAAAAAAGATGCCATTAAGATTTTAATCCAATTATATTTCATAAGTGTAGTAGTGTTGGTTTTTTGAAGTAAAATAATGCATTGCACCTACCATTTACTGTTGATGTAAAAAGCATTTAATCATTATTTTGTTGAACAGAAAATAAAATTAACCAAGTTGTGTGATTGAAGAGCATAAATGTAGCTTAACTTTGTGCTTATTTGTTAACTTAATTATAATTGTAACCTTGTTAGAGATTAAAAAAGCTTCCCGGAAAGAAGTAATGTTGCATTTGTCAAAAGAAATGGATGACATTATTGAGACTTATTTAAAACCAATTGACGAAAATTGGCAGCCCGGCGATTTTTTGCCCCAAAGTAATCATCCCGATTTTATTGATGAAATCAAAGAAATACAGAAGGAGTGTAAAGAATTACCGTACGATTATTTAGCGGTATTGGTAGGTGATATTATTACAGAAGAAGCATTGCCCACCTATGAAGGGTGGTTAATGCAGGTAGATGGTATTGCAAATCAGGAACCGCACGGCTGGAGCCGGTGGGTCAGAATGTGGTCGGCAGAAGAAAACCGGCACGGCGATTTGCTGAATATGTTTATTTATTTATCTGGCAGGGTAGATATGCGTCAAATGCAAATCAGTACGCAATATCTTATTGCAGATGGAATGGATATTGGCGTTGCTAATGATCCTTATTTGAATTTTGTATATACCTCATTTCAGGAAACGGCTACACAAATTTCGCACAGAAGAACTGCAACAATGGCCAAGAAATATGGTAATAACCGCTTGTCTAAAATTTGTGGTGTTATAGCAGGCGATGAAGCCCGGCATGCAAAAGCATATAAAAGTTTTATTGAAAAAATATTTGAAATAGATACCAGTGAAATGATGTTAGCATTTGAAGATATGATGCGTAAAAAAATTGTAATGCCTGCACATTTTTTACGACAACAGGGCGAAAAAATTGGTGCAACATTTTCTCATTT
This sequence comes from Hydrotalea lipotrueae, assembly GCF_019249625.1. Classification (NCBI taxonomy): domain Bacteria; kingdom Pseudomonadati; phylum Bacteroidota; class Chitinophagia; order Chitinophagales; family Chitinophagaceae; genus Hydrotalea; species Hydrotalea lipotrueae. The sequence goes on from NZ_JAESDL010000011.1 coordinate 72,616, forward strand.
CAGTGATGCCGCACAACGGTTAGGTGTTTACACTTCTAAAGATTATACTGATATTGTTGAAACCCTTGTAAAAGAATGGGGTATTGAATACATGACGGGTTTAACCGATAAGGCTGAAAAAGCCCGTGATTATTTAATGAATTTACCTGCCCGATTTAGAAAAGTGGCAGAGCGCACTGCTATAAAAGCGCCATTAGAATATGAATTTAACTGGATTTACCGATAATATTTATATAGAAATTTTAAAAAGCAGATCTTGTTGGGTCTGCTTTTTTATTTGGCAGGAATCTTGCTTAGATAGCTTGAAGAATTGAATTAGAAAGAAACGTTAAACTATTGTATTTTATCTTATTTTTTTGCCGGATAGTTTAATAGTTCTGCCTTTTTTAAAGTCTATGTAATATTGTCGCAGCATTATGTAACTAATTTTACTTTTTTAAAATTTGAGTGTATGAAAAAATTACGCCTATTTTTTAGCCCTTTACTTTTTGTTGCTTTTTTGATATTACATTCGGCAGTAATGGCGCAGGATAATACAGAATGGCCAAAAGTGATTACTGCCAATGATGGATCAATCATTAAAGTTTATCAGCCAGAACCTGAGTCTTTATCCGGTGATATTTTGAAATTTCGTGCAGTAGTATCTGTACAAAATTCAGATAGTCAAGATCCTTTGTTTGGAACTTTTTGGTCTGTAGCAACCATTTCAACCGATAGAGATACTCGATTGGTGCATTTTGTATATACACGGGTGCCCAATTTAAAATTAAGCAGCGATAGTGACGTAAATCGTATTGCCTACTTAAAAACAACTTTAGAAACACAATTGCCACAGGCAGGAATTACATTGCCTATGGATCAGTTATTAACCCAGTTAGATAATAATATAGAAAAGCATAAGTTGGCGCAAAATTTTGATAATAATCCGCCTCATATTATTTATGCTAACCGACCTTCTATATTGGTGTTAGTAGATGGTGAGCCTAAAATGAAAAAAAATCCGAATTGGGGATTAGATGCCGTTGTTAATACCCCTTATACCATTGTAAGAAATACCGATGGACAGTTTTATTTATATGGTGCCAAACATTGGTATCGTGCCCCAAGTGCAACGGGGCCATTCTCTCCGGCAAATAATCCTCCGGCAAACTTATCTAAAATTGCCAGTGATGTAGATGCAGCCAATGATGCACAAGCAGGCTATAGTAGTAAAGCAGAAAAAAGTGATGATAATGTATATACCGGCTATTCCGATATCATTGTAAGTACCCAACCTGCCGAATTAATTCAAACCAATGGCCAGGCGAATATGGTGCCGATTGATAATACTGCTTTATTGTACGCAGCCAATAGCAGCAATGATATTTTTCTGGATACTAATACACAGCAATATTATATTTTAATTTCTGGAAGATGGTATACTTCCAATAATTTAAACGGAAACTGGCAAAACATTGAAGCAAATAATATTCCTAATGATTTTACTAAAATTCCTGAAGGTTCACCGAAAGATAATGTTTTAGCCAGTGTGCCCGGAACCTATGCTGCCAAAGAGGCGATTATAGATGCACAGATACCCCAAACAGCGAAAGTAGACAGAAATAAAGCTGCAGCTGAAGTAACTTATGATGGTGATCCACAATTTAAACCTATTGAAGGTACCCATATGCAGTACGCTGTTAATACTGCCTCTTCTGTTGTGAGATATGGTAACCAGTATTATACTGTGGAAAGTGGCGTTTGGTTTGTAGCACCTTCACCCAACGGCCCCTGGTCTGTTGCAACTGAACGTCCTGCTGAAATTGATATTATTCCGCCCAGTTATCCGGTATACAATTTAAAATATGTGTATATCTATGATGTTACTCCCGATTGGGTGTATATGGGCTATACCCCGGGTTATTTAAACACATTTGTGTATGGGCCTACAGTTGTGTATGGTACCGGTTATTATTACAGGCCCTGGTGGGGTAACTATTATTACCCCAAGCCATATACATGGGGTTTTAATATGATGTATAATCCCTGGTACGGATGGGGTATGGGCTTTAATTATAGTTTTGGCTGGTTTAATATTGGCTTTGGTACCAGTATCTGGAATGAATGGGCCGGCGGCTGGTGGGGCCCAAGAATTTATCATCCACCTTATTGCTGGTCGCCACGCAATTATGGTTTTTATGGAAGAAATGTAGGTGGAGGTGGTTTTGCCAGAAGACCTATAATTGTTAACAACAATCGTTTTGTAACCAACAATATTTACAATTACCGGCATGATGTAATTACCAACAACAGAATGATATATAATAACAGCAATGTGAATGTCAGAAACGATCGTTACAATTACGATAGAGCTAATATTCGAAATAACAATTATGGTAATGATAGAAATATAAGAGGGGTACATGTTCAACCCAATATGCCCAATAATGTAGCAGGAGAAAATAATATTTTATCTGACAGACAGGGAAATGTGTATAGAAATCAGCAAGGCAAATGGGAACAAAGAATCCCCCAACGACAATGGGCACCCGTTAATAACAATTATCAGGAAATTATTAGAAATTTAGATCGGCAGCAGGCAATGCAGCAAAGAGGACAAACGAGGTTTCAAAATTTCCAAATCAACCGGCCGGCACCAGTACAACGTTCAGCACCGGCACCATCCAGAGGTGGCGGCGGATGGAACAATAACAGAGGTGAGAGAGGCGGACATTAATCCTGTTCATCGCAAAAAAACTGTTGAGGTAATTTATAATTTAATGCCTCAACAATTTTTTTAGGAATGTACCTCTAAGATTATTTCTCCATGTAACTCTCAATGGGCTCGCAGGTACAAATTAAATTTCTGTCGCCATACGTGTTATTGATTCTGGCAACCGATGGCCAGAATTTATTTTGCGTAACATAAAACAAAGGAAATGCTGCCTGTTGCCTGCTATAACTATGGTTCCAGGTATCGGCAGCAACCATTAATTGTGTATGAGGTGCATTTTTTAAAGGATTATCCACTGCATCTAACTCGCCGGATTCAATGGCTTTAATTTCATCGTGAATAGCAATTAATGCATCGCAGAAACGATCTAATTCCGCCTTATCTTCACTTTCAGTGGGTTCAATCATAATGGTGCCCGGTACCGGAAAACTCATGGTGGGGGCATGAAAGCCATAATCCATTAAACGTTTGGCCACATCTTCCGCTTCTATACCTGCGGTTTGTTTATATGGTCTTAAATCAACAATAAATTCATGTGCTGCAAAACCATTGGTACCAGTATATAAAATTTTAAAATAGGGTTCTAATCGGGCCTTCATGTAATTGGCATTTAAAATGGCATATTCGGTAGCCATTTTAACGCCATGTGCACCTAACATTTTGATATAAGCATAGCTAATCAGTAAAATAGAGGCAGAGCCAACCGGTGCAGCACTAACAGCGCCTGAGCCATGATTATTGTTGTTGCTGTAAATGGTATGACCCGGTAAAAAAGGTGCCAGTTGGGCTGTTACACAAATAGGTCCAACACCCGGTCCGCCGCCACCATGCGGAATTGCAAAGGTTTTATGTAGGTTTAAATGACAAACATCGGCACCAATTTCTGCAGGAGAAGTTAAACCCACCTGTGCGTTCATGTTGGCACCATCCATATAAACCAAACCGCCATTTTCGTGAATAATGGCACAGATTTCTTTAATGCTTTCTTCAAAAACACCATGGGTAGAAGGGTAGGTAACCATTAAACCTGCCAATTCTTGTTGATGCATTTCTGCTTTTTCCTTCAAATCATTTACATCAATATGTCCTTCTGCTGTTCCTTTCACTACAACTACTTTCATTCCGGCCATTACTGCACTGGCAGGGTTGGTGCCATGTGCTGAAATGGGTATCAGCACTACATTGCGATGACTATTATTATTTGCTTCATGAAATTTTCGAATGGTTAATAAGCCAGCATACTCGCCTTGTGCACCGCTATTGGGTTGCAAACTGCAATCGGCAAAACCAGTAATAACACATAAATATTTTTTCAATTCTTTTATCACCTGATGGTAGCCTGCTGCCTGATTTGTGGGAACAAATGGGTGTAACTGGCTAAATGCCGGCCAGCTAACTGGCATCATTTCAGCAGCTGCATTTAATTTCATGGTGCAACTTCCTAAAGATATCATGCTGATATTGAGCGATAAATCTTTCTGTTCCAATTGTTTAATATACCGCATCATTTGTGTTTCACTATGATGTGTATTAAATACAGGATGTGTTAAGTAGGCAGAATGGCGCTGTGCAAATTCCGGAATTTGGTGCTGTTCATTGAATGCGGTTTCAAAAACAACAGCTGCACTGTCTTTTTCCTGAGCAGCAGCAAAAATCATAGCAATATTCACCACATCTTCACGGGTTGTTGTTTCATCTAAGGCAATGCTAACTGTATTTTCATTGCTATAAAACAGATTAATATGGTGTTGTTCAGCAATAGACTGAATCAACTTTGCATTTGCTTTTAGCTGAATGGTATCAAAAAAGTGCTGCTTTTCAATGGTATAATTCAGGGCTTCCAGTGTATTTTTCAGGGCTACTGTTAATAAATGAATGCGTTTGGCAATATTTTTTAAACCTTTAGGACCATGATATACCGCATACATGGCGGCCATGTTGGCCAAAAGTGCCTGCGCTGTACAAATATTACTGGTTGCTTTTTCTCTTTTAATATGTTGCTCTCTGGTTTGCAGGGCCATTCTAAGTGCCCGGTTTCCCTGTGCATCAACACTTACACCAATTAACCGGCCAGGCATATTGCGTTTAAATTCATCCTTGGTAGCAAAAAATGCTGCGTGTGGGCCGCCATACCCCAATGGTACTCCAAAACGTTGTGCAGAACCAACGGCCACATCTGCTCCCAATTCACCGGGAGGTGTTAATAAAGTTAAAGCTAACAAATCGGTAGCTATTACTGCATAAGCACCTACAGCATGCACATTGGCAATAAATCCGCGATAATCGTTAATAGTACCATTGGCAGCAGGATATTGTACAATAGCACCAAAAAAAGTATCGTCTAATAAAGCGGTTGCAAAATTTCCAAATACCAATTCAATTTCCAAAGGATTGGCCCTTGTCATTAAAACATCTTTGGTTTGCACAAAAATGGCATCGTCCACAAAAAATTTATTTCTGCTTACCTGTTCTGTTTTATTGGCCTGATGGTATAGCATAGTCATGGCTTCTGCTGCTGCTGTAGCTTCATCTAATAACGATGCATTGGCTATTTCTAAACCAGTTAAATCTGTAACCATGGTTTGAAAATTCAGCAAGCTTTCCAATCGTCCCTGCGATATTTCTGCCTGATAAGGCGTATACTGGGTATACCAACCCGGATTTTCGAATATATTTCTGAGTATAACAGAAGGGGTAATGGTATTATAATATCCCTGACCAATATAGGTTTTGTATAGCTTATTTTGCTGTGCAATTTGTTGTAACTGGTTTAATAAAGCCTGTTCACTCATCGCATCCGGCAATTGAAGCGGTTTTTTTAAACGGATAGAGGCAGGAATGGTCTGATTCATCAGCGTTTCAATACTGTCTACCCCAATAGTGTTTAACATTTTTTCGGTATTGGCAGGATTAGGGCCAATATGACGATACAAAAATTCAGCATCTTGTAATTGAAATAAATTCATAATATATTAGGTTGACCACGTTAAAAGATTTGCAAAGTTAAGCGGAAATCAGAGCAAAAGAAAGCGTTTGTTGAAACTGTGCATAGTGTGTGTATGAAGTAGATGGACAGATTATTTTTTTGTGCACTTTGTATGATTCAAAGCAACAGCATTGTTTAATATTGGAACAGGTGTAAGGAAAGAAATAAGAATGGTTATTTTAAATGGTTTGCATCTGTAATTGGTCGGATTCCCCAGATTGAATAGGATTGGCTGGATCACCTGATTGCAGTGATTCTAATATCTGTAAATCTTTGCTGGTTTGTCGGCTGCCATCATGGCTCCACCCCGGAGGGCCAAATAAATAGCCCATTCTTTGTTTAAAGGAAATATTTTTTTGAAGAACATCTTTGGCAATTTGAATCCATTCATGAAAAATAATGGTGAAAGCATCGGGTTTTTCGAGATTCTTGGTTAATCCGTAATGTATGGGCTGGTATTCATCGGTAGGCAATTCTTCCTGAAAAGTATTGAATAGTTTATCCCATATAATCAGGAACATTCCCATGTTTTTATCTAAGTATTTTGGATTCGATCCATGGTGTACTCTGTGGTGGGATGGGGTAACCATAAAATATTCTAACCAACCCATTTTGCCAATAAGTTCCGTATGCACAAAAATGCCCCATATCTGTGTAGCAGAATATATGAACAGAATATCAACCGGATGAAAGCCTGCCATGGCTAAAGGAATGAAGTAAATAAAACGATACAGTGGTTGAAAAACGGATGAACGAAAGCCAACCGTAAAATTCATTAACGGCGAACTATGGTGTGTTACGTGAGTAGCCCAGAAAAACCGTATTTCATGGTCGAACCGATGCAGCCAATAATATAGAAAATCTTCTGCCAGCAGTAACATCAGCCAATAGGTTAATCCATGTTCTTGCCATTTAAAAAATGCATGCAGAAAAAAATACTGCCAAATACCGATATAAATAAGCCTGAGTACCAAATCAATTCCGCCATTCAACAGCATTAAATACACATTGGTTACGGTATCTTTAAATGTATATACTTTTTTATGTTGCAGGTGCGATAACATCAATTCTATACCAATGATGATGATATAGACAGGTGTTGAAATTAAAATCAGCCATTGCTCCCTTAAACTGTCCATGCTATTGAAAAGATTGAATATTATTGCAAAGTAAGGTCATAACTTGCATAATAAGTAATAACAAAGCCTTAATATATTGTTGAAATCGACAAATATTTTGTATTAAAAATTAATTTATATTATAGTATGAGTGGTGAAGTTTTTTTAGATAACTGGCACAAACAAAGCGCAGCCAATCAAAAAAAATACAAAAATTGGTTGCAACGTGTACAACGCAATAAAGTATTGAAAAAATTACCTGCTTTGCATGAGGAGGCATTTCGGCATATTGACTGTTCGTCGTGTGCACAATGTTGTAAAAATTATTCCCCCCGTTTTAAAACTCCGGATATCAAACGAATTAGTAAGCATCTTAAAATGAAAGAAAGTTTGTTTATAGACACATATCTTACGTTGGATGTGGAAGGGGATTATGTTGTAAAGCAAACACCTTGTCCGTTTTTAGTTGAAAATAATGCCTGTTCTATTTATGAAATCCGGCCATCAGATTGTGCCCGGTTTCCCTATACGGATGAAGATGTATTGTTAAAAAGAGTGAACATTACTTTGAAAAATTCAGAATTTTGTCCGGCTGTATTTTATGTACTTGAAAAACTGACGAATGAGAAACTGTAATACTTAAATTCAATGCTATTTTTGGTAAACGTTTTGGTTACCCATTTAATATTCCATTTTTCTTAATACCGGCGATTTAATCCAGGTAACACCTACAACCAATAAGGTCATACATCCACCAAAAACAACTGAAGGCACTACGCCCATAAGTTTAGCTGCCATTCCACTTTCAAATTGTCCCAATTCATTGCTGGAGTTTACAAACATAGAACTAACACTTAATACCCTTCCACGCATATGATCGGGTGTTTTTAATTGCATAATAGTTCCTCTTACCACTACACTAACCCCATCTACAATTCCTGAAATTAATAGAACTACAAATGATATCCAGAATACTTTAGAAATTGCGAACACAATAATGCATAGACCAAACATTCCTACGGCAATCAATAATTTTTTACCCTGTTGTTTTCTAAGCGGGAATAAAGTGAGCCATATTACGATGCAAATAGAACCTAAGTCGGATGCGCCGTTTAAAAATCCAAATCCTTCAGGTCCCACTTTCAAAATATCTCTGGCATAAACCGGTATCATGGCAACTGCGCCACCAAAAAAAACGGCAAATAAATCGAGGGTAATAGCGCTCAGCAGTTCTTTGGTTCTGTAAACAAAATACAGGCCTTCTTTTACACTTTCCCAGGTTTTTTTTTCGCCGCGTTCATTTAAAGGAGGTTTTGGTTTAAGAAAAAACAAAACCACCAGCGCAATACTCACTAAAACAATTACGGTTATTAACGTACCCGTATTGCCGAAACTAGCAATTAAAAATCCTGCGGAAGCGTGTCCGGTTACAGAAGCCGAAAGCCATGTTCCCTGACTCCAGGTAGTGGCATTGGCAATAATTTTTTTAGGAACAATATGCCCCAGCAAAGCACTAAAAGTAGGGCCGGTAAATGAACGGATAATGCCGGTGCCAAATACAATACAGTATATGCAGCCGGCAATGATGGTATTTTTTAAGTGTATAGCTGTGAAATGGGTGGAAAGTATGGTTAATAATATTGCTGCAAGCATGTATAAACCAATACAGGTAAGTAGTAATTTTCTTTTTTCACTTATGTCAATTATATGTCCGGCATACAATGCCAATGATACTGCAGGAATTACTTCAGACAAACCAATTAAACCAATGGCAATGGGTGCATTCGTTAATTCATATATCCACCAGCCCAGCAAAGTAGCCATCATGCGTAAACCCATGATAAAAGCAAAACGCCCAATCATTAAACTTCTAAATTCCGGGATACGCATCGATGCAAATGCATCGTGTAGTTGGTTAGGCTCATCCATTCATTGCAACAATTAAATGATCATTCCTACGAAAATAACATACAATAACATGTAAACATCAGGGCAGAGAAAAAAAGTGTTGTCCGGCATCATACTCCCGGTCTAAGGCATCTATTATAACTTGTAAATGTGCAGAATTACCTAAGAAATCCGCGTTTGAAACGTCAATAAACAAGGTTTTAATATTATGTTGTTTAATGTACTGCGTATAGGTTTCCTGTAAATTGAATAAGTAACTATCGGGAATATTTTGTTCGTAACTGCGTTGTCTTTTTTTGATGTTTTGCTGTAGTTTGTTTACTGGGGCATGTAAGTATATCAACAAATCAGGAAAAGCAATTTGTTGCTGCATAATATCGAATAACTTTTGATATAATCTGAATTCTTCATCCGGTAAATTCACTTTTGCAAATAACAAACATTTTGAAAACAAATAATCTGAAATGGTAATACTGCTAAATAAATCATGTGTATGCAGCATGGTTTTTAATTGTTTAAACCTTTCAGCCATGAAAAACAATTCTAACGGAAATGCAAATTTTGAAGGGTCGGCATAAAATTTTTCAAGGAATGGATTGTCTGCAAATGCTTCTAAAATAATTCTGGCATTGTAGTGCTTAGCCAGTAAATGGGTAAGCGTGGTTTTACCTGCACCTATATTTCCTTCAACTGTAATATAATGGTATTTCATTGAGCAGTAGCGATGGTTTGATGGGTAAAATTAAGCGTGATTTTCAAATTTTTCTACACGCAATTTATCTGTACAAGCTTGTAACATTTGGGTAATGCTAAGTTGAGTTATTGGATGAATAATTTGCGGTGCTATTTCCTGCAAGGGCAATAAAACAAATTTGCGTTGTTGCATGGCAGGGTGCGGAACAGTTAAGAGCGGTGTTTGAAAGATGAGGTTATTAATGAGTAAAATATCTAAATCAATGGTTCGTTCTGCAAAACGTTTTGTTCTTTTTCTGCCTAATTTCAACTCAATTTCAAGCAAGGTTTGCATTAACTGTTCAGGCAATAAAGTGGTTGTAATGGCAATTACCTGATTTAAATAGGGCGGCTGTTGTTCTACTCCCCAGGCTTCTGTTTCATAAATAGATGAAGTTATAATAATTGGTCCGCATTGCTTCTCAATTTCATTGATGGCAGCTTGCAGGTATGCCGTTCTGTTACCCAAATTACTTCCCAATAAAATATATGCAGTTGTAGTTGCCATGATGACTTTGTTATTCAGAATTTTTTGAAAATCCGAATAATTGGCAGCAATACTACAACAATTGTATATGGGAAAATTATTTTTTTATTCTTTTGCTGTGTTTTCGGTAATTGCGTTTTGTAGATAGAATGGATTGACTGAGCAACAATTCAAAATCATACAACTTGGTTTCTGTATCTTTGATGGAAACATAATTTCAAACAATATGATGCCACAATCTGTGAATGTTGCTGAAAAGCTATCTTGTATAGATACCTATTGGAATCCTGCTGTTGTGGGCCACTTAAATGGCCAGGACGTAAAATTAGTAAAATTTAAAGGTGCATTTATCTGGCATCACCATGATGATGAGGATGAACTATTTTATGTAATAAAAGGAGCTTTTGTAATGGAGTTTGCCGATAAAAAAATTGATGTGAAAGAAGGGGAATTTATTATTGTACCTCGTGGTGTTGAACACAGGCCTGTTGCAGAGGCGGAGGTGCATATAATGTTGTTTGAACCTGCAGGTACATTGAATACCGGTAATGTTGTGAATGAATTTACAAAAGCAACACTGCGCAATATTTAAAATGGTTCATCAATTTGCTGTTATCAAGTATCATTATGCAGTAAATCTTTTTTATTAAAATAGTAATACTGCTATGAAAAAAATTACCATCTTTTGTTCTTTTGTATTGGTTAGTTTAATAGCTTTCTCTCAGCAAAAAACAAATAACCTGCTGCTTCCACCTGCCTTTAATGCTATTCGTATTGAAGATTTACAAAATAATTTGTACTCACTTGCAGCTGATGCTTTCAGGGGTAGAAGGGCAGGAACATTGGATGAATTGGAAGCTGCAGCGTGGGTAGCACAAAAGGCACAGGAAGCAGGTTTGGCACCCGGAGGTGATAATGGCACTTATTTTCAATTTTTTAATTTATTGCGTGCAAGAATAGCCGATGAGAGCCGGTTTGTTTTAAACGGAGTACCACTAACATTATGGAAAGATTATTGGCCAACAGTAGTGGCAGATATACATTTATCCGGCAATATTGTTTGGCTTAACACTTATGCCGATACGGTACAATCTATCAAAGATAAAATGGTGGCTATGCAAATAGTAGCACCTAATCCGCTACCTGCTAAGGGAATGAGTTTGTGGGCGTTTAGATATACGTTATTGGCTTTGCGTAATGCCGGATCAATTATGCAAAGAAATGGGGCTTCAGGGTTACTTGTGGTAGCTGATAGCACCGTAATGTCTTTATTGCCTTTTATCAGTCATGCTTACCAAACAGGGCAATACCAGATTGAGGGAATGCAACAAGCCAATACCGATCGTAAACCATTTCAAATTATTTTGATTTCCCCAACTAAAGCACATGAATTATTGGTAGCGAATGCAAAAGTCAACATTCATTTTATTGCCGAACATTTTACTTATCCTTCAGTAAATGTAATTGGGAAGATAAAGGGAACAGATCCTGTTTTAAATCAACAATATGTTTTGTTCAGCAGCCATCATGATCATGATGGGGTAGGCAATCCTGTTGATAATGATTCTATTTGGAACGGAGCAGATGATAATGCCTCTGTAACTGTTGCCATGTTGGCTATTGCCAGAGCCTGGCATGAAAAGCCCGGGAAGCGATCTGCTTTATTTGTTTGGCATGGAGCCGAGGAGAGAGGTTTATTGGGCTCACGCTGGTATGCCAAACATTCCACTGTTCCCAAAAATGATATTGTTGCAGTATTAAATGGTGATATGATTGGCAGAAATGCACCTGATTCTGCAGCCTTATTAGGGACGTTAAAACCACACAAAAATTCAACTGCATTGGTCGATATAGCCATGCAAGCAAATGATAAGTATACTCATTTTAAGGTAGATTTTTCTTGGGACGCACCTACACATCCGGAAAACTGGTATTTTAGAAGTGATCATTTGCCTTATGCACAAGAAGGTATACCTGCAATATTTTTTACTACTTTACTGCATCCAGATTATCATACGCCGAAAGATGAGCCAAATAGAATAGATTATAATAAGTTATATAAAATGACCAAATGGATGTATGCTACAGGATGGATAGTAGCAGAATCAACTCAAAAACCTGCGTTAGACAAATAATGATTAATTAATTGATAAAATGAATGGGCGGATTCACTTTCTTACCCGTTTATAAAATTCCTCCTGCAAAGGTAATGTAGTGGTATCTGCTTTAATAGCTTTAATGGCATTTGCCAATTGATCCACAACATGATTTACTAATAGCTCACCCAATGCCGCTGTGGCTTTATCACCCTCGCCGGCATAATGATTCGGAAAATCGGCATACCACCAAATGGCCGTATACACATTAGGAATATGCCATCTGTTTAAATTTTTACCCGATTCATTTTTAGCGCTATCCATTTTAACTAAATCTGGTCTTAGATACAACAATTCTGAAGTTTCATTTTCTCCGGCATGCATATCTGTACTAAGCGGAGATTGGTGCAATGTTTTCAATTGTTGTAGATATGCACTATCACTATGGGGCTCAAAAAAATAAACTGCATAGTTATGCGGTTGCTCTAATCTTGTTTGGATGAAATAACGTATCAATTCCGGATTGCCGCCATGACCATTAATAATAATGATTTTTTTAAATCCGTTACGCGCAATTTCATCACAGGTTGCTTCTAATAAATCCCATACTACGCGTTCTTTGAGGGCAAAAACACCGGGCTGATGCCGGGCTTCATTAATTTGGCCATAGAAATAATCCGGAAAAACAACAGCATATTCTTTTTTTGTGGCGCGGGCTGCATATTCCCTTACCCGTATTAAATCAGACCCAATGGGTACATGCGGGCCATGTTTTTCTAAGATGCCAATGGGTAGAATACAAGTGTAGTTTGATTGTTGAAGTACATTGTTCCAATCACTTGCAGTTAATTCATCCCAACGGGTAGGTAAAGCTTGTGCATGGCTTTTTTGTACAAGGATAAGGAGTAAAAAAAGAAAAATTTTTGCTGCGTTCAATAAATATTTCATTGCAATTGTTTTATAATGTTTTATAATAAAAATAACTTAACCGTAAAACTGAATCATATGATTGTAAATTAGGGGCTGATATTTAAAACAATTTTTTTAAGTCATCAAAATCTACATCCACATCTTTATCAAGCCCCAATTTGCTTCCAATAGAGTTAGCTATACCCCAAAAATTAGTATTGCCCGATGTAAGGCTACTCAATATATTCTGAATATCGCCCGAACCATTTCCCATATTTTGGATGCTATTCAATACATTGGGTATTACACTGGCGGCAATACCGGATGCAGCTTCACTTGATATGCCAAATTTTTGCGTAATACTGCTAATAAAATTGCTTGAAATGTTCTGAATGGCAGGATTGTTGGTTGATACATTGCCGCCTTGAAAAAGCGTATTCAATCCACAGCCAGATAACAGATTTTGCAATCCATTGGTAATGGAATGGCCGGCCTCCTGCATTACTGCTTCATTGTTTTCGTTGGGAACGGCCGGATTGTTCACAACAGCATCCTGTGCATGTTGCTGAACCAATTGCAAGATTTGTTCAAACATAAGTTGTATTATTTGTTAGAATAGGCATTTAAAATACAACAATTTGGTCAATAATGCTCCTGTCAGTATTTATTTTGCCTTGACGTAATATTCAATATATTGTTGAAAATAGAATGTATAGTCTGCATGAATGGTGTGGATAGATTGCATTAATTGTTGAAGGGGCAGGCTTAAAGCCATTTTACAACAGAAAAGGAAATACAAACGGATTGAATTTAAAATATTTGCTATAATTTTTTTTAATGATTTTTTAATAATGCTCAGTTGCCTGCAGAAGATAAATAAACAAATAGCTTTGCTACACAATTAAAATTGATATGCAGAAAAAATATAATCAAATAACTGCCATGTTGGCAATTACTAAGGCCAGTTTAAGAGCTACCTTGCGTAGCCCTTCAGCCGTAGCGTTCAGCATTGGATTTCCATTAGTTTTTATTTTGGTTTTTGGTTTTTTAGGAAATGGCGGTGGTGTTTCGCTGAATGTGGTTATGGACAAAACTTCTGATACGGCCAATTTCATTTATCCTGCATTGAAAAACATCAGCAACTTAAAGTTTAAAGACAAAGCGGATGAACAATTGAAAGAAGACTTGGAAAAAGGGCGCATTACGGCTATTATAAAAATTGAACATTCTAATAATCCGGCCATTCCTTATATCATCCAGTTAAAAAGCTCCGAATCGGTAAATCCTCAGAATATATCCATCTTAAAGCAAATTATTCAATCGATTATAACGGGCATCAATCAAAAAATGTATCCCAATACACCTAGTATTGCTACCATTAATAATACGATTGAAAAAATTCCGGGCAGAATTTACCGTACCATCGATTTTATACTACCGGGCCAATTGGGTTTTTCTTTATTAAGTTCCGGCGTATTTGGGGTTGCTTTTTTGTTTTTTAACTTGAGGCAACAGTTGGTATTGAAGCGTTTTTTTGCTACACCCATTAAACGATCTTATATTATTTTAGGTGAAGCCTTGGGCAGAATTATATTTCAGTTAATTACTGCAGTGGTTATCATTGTAATTGGAAAAGTATTTTTTCATTTTACGTTAGTGCATGGAATTGTAACCTTCATCAACATCATGCTTCTGAGTTTTTTGGCTTTAATCGTATTCATGGGTTTTGGTTTTATTGTAAGTGGTGTAGCCAAAAACGAAAGCACCATTCCTCCTTTTGCCAACATTTTTACATTACCTCAATTTTTATTAGCCGGCACCTTTTTCTCGATTGATAATTTTCCGGTATGGATGCAACCTTTTTGTAATGCATTACCCTTAACGCAATTCAACAATGCCATGCGGTCAATTTCTTTCGAGGGCGCATCATTAATCAGTGTGTGGAAAGAGATTGGCATTTTAGCAATTTGGGGTATTTTAATTTACTATGTAGCCATTAAAACCTTTAAATGGGAATAACTGCATTATGCGATTAGTAAAACAAGCTTTTTTCAGCATTCTTTTTTTAGCAATATTGGTACAGGTAATAGCACTATTGTTTCCTGCACGTATTATTGTTTCAAGAGCCATTACCATTCATGCACCAGTAGATAGTGTAAGACCTTACTTGCAAAATATGCAAGGTTGGCAAAAATGGATTTCGGGTATGCAGGATACATCGGTACATGTGCTTTCACAAACTGAAGCAGAAATTGGAAATAGAACAGTGCAGATCGAAAAAGTTGTGCCCGATTCTGTTGTTTCTGTTTGGCGAAGTGCAAAAAATCATCTCTTAATTTCAACCATGCAAATCATACCTGCATCTAATGGAGCATCTGCTGTTGTGCAATGGCAATATGAACAATTTTTTAAATGGTATCCCTGGGAGCGATTTGGTTCTTTAATGAGTGATAAAATTATTGGCAGAATGTTAGAACAAAATCTGAACCGGCTTCAAACATTGGTTGAAAAGAAAAATTAATTTTGTTTAGGCAGGAAAACTGACTTTCCCCATTGTAATAGCAGGCTGACCTTCACCTAACGCCAACCCCTTTCCGCTAACACATTCATTACCTAATACTGCAAATAATACGGCTTCTTTTGCATCGGGATTAATGTTCAACTCCTGTGTATTTCTAAAAACCATATTGGGTAATAAAGCCTTTAAATGATGCATGAGTAAAGGATTGTGCATGCCACCACCACTACAATAAATAACAGACGTTTTGTTGTGTGTACTTGCTTTTAAAATGGCTTCTGCTATAGTATCGGCCGTAAATTTGTTTAAGGTGGCCATTATATCTTCTTTTGTATAGTGCTGAATGCCGGAGCTTTCAATAGCCTGTTGCAAATAGGCCAGATTAAATAATTCCGGTCCAATTGTTTTGGGGAATTCGTTATTGAAGAAAGTATGATCTTTTAATGCTATTAACAGTGCAGGAAGTATCTTTCCGTTTAACGCAACAGCGGCATTTTTATCGAAATAATTTCCCGGAAAATGATGTTGAATATAAGCATCCATCAGGGTATTACCCGGGCCGGTATCGGTACAAAAAACTTTTTGTACATCTAAATCTCCCGGCAAATAAGTAAAATTGGCTATGCCGCCAATATTCAGCATAATCCTATTTTCATGTTTTTTGCTAAACAAAAAATAATCGCCATAAGCTGCTAAAGGGGCACCTTCACCACCTGCGGCAATATGTTTTTGCCGAAAATCGCTGATGGTGATAATGCCTGTTTTTACAGCCAAATGATCTCCATCGCCAATTTGCAGTGTGGCATTATTAAATGCTTCTAATCCATGTAATCGTTTTGGGGCATGGTAAATGGTTTGTCCATGGCTAGCAATCAAATCAATATTTTTGGGATGAATGTTCCAGCCTGCAAGAGTTGCCAGAATTATTTTGGCATGTTCTTCTGCAATCCATTCATTCAGTATACATACTTTTTCTAAATCGGCATGGCGATTGCTGAAAACAGATTTTACTTCCGTTTTAAACTTTTGTGTGTATGGTACTGTTGTAAATTCTTGAATGGTTACAGATGTATTCAACCCATTGCCTTCACATGTGCAAATAGCAATATCCAAACCATCTAAGGAAGTGCCACTCATCAATCCTATAATTTTTTTGGATTGCTTTTGTGCTATATGATAGAGTTGCTCAATATTGCTATTCATAATGTTGCAGTATGTTTTTAATAACTGTGAAAACTATTCTTAACTCCTCATCTGTAATGCAATAGGGCGGCATCACATAAACGGTATTGCCCAATGGTCTTAAATAAACCCCTTGTTTTAATGCTGCTTGTGTTACAAATTGGCTCACATTGTTTAAGTACTCATCTTTTCCTAATTTTATTTCAAAGGCTATAATTGTGCCTAAAGTTCTAATGTTTTTGATGGGCGCTTTTAATTGGGTAAGTTCATTTGCAAAAACTGCTATTGATTTACAAATTTTCTCAATTGCAGTAACGGTATCGGGCTGCTGTAGTAAATCCAAACTGGCTAAGGCTGCGGTACAGGCTAAGGGATTGGCAGTGAAGGAATGGCCATGGAAAAAAGTTTTGAGTGCATCATCCTGCATGTATGCGTTATATATTTGTTGAGTGCAGGCAGTAACACCCAGTGCCATAGTGCCTCCTGTTAATCCTTTGCTCAAACAAATAATATCGGGTTTAACAGTTAAATATTCTGAAGCAAACATTTTACCTGTTCTGCCAAACCCGGTCATTACTTCATCTGCAATGCAAATAATGCTGTTTTCTTTTGCTGCAACAAGTAGTTGATTGAGTAAAGCGGCATCATACATTTTTAATCCGCCTGCTCCCTGAACCAATGGTTCATAAATAAATGCAGCCGTTTCTGCGGCATATTGTTGCATAGTGGCAATAGATGAAACTATGTTTTCTTGTGAAGGTGTATCCAAAAAAATTACTTCAAAAAGTAAATCATGAAAAGCAAGTGTAAAAACACT
Organism: Hydrotalea lipotrueae; assembly: GCF_019249625.1. NCBI lineage: Bacteria > Pseudomonadati > Bacteroidota > Chitinophagia > Chitinophagales > Chitinophagaceae > Hydrotalea > Hydrotalea lipotrueae. The sequence goes on from NZ_JAESDL010000011.1 coordinate 90,082, forward strand.
ACGATCGCTAACACTCATGGCCCCAAATGTATCTCCATGATATGCGTTTTTAAAAGCAATAATTTTCTTTCTTTGCTGCTGTTGTTGGTTCCACCAAAATTGTATCGCCATTTTTAATGCCACTTCGGTTGAGGTGCTGCCATTATCGCTGTAAAATATTTTTGCAAAGGGGCCGGATAAAATTTCAAGTAATCTTTCTGCTAAACAAACGGCTGGCTCATGTGTAAAGCCTGCAAAAATTACCTGTTCTAACTGCAAAGCCTGCCGGTATAATTTTTCTGCAATGTAAGGATGTGCATGTCCGTGTAAGGTAACCCACCAACTACTAATCGCATCAATGTATGCATTACCGGCTGCATCAAACAAAAGTGTACCTTTTCCTTTCGTGATAGGAATAGGGTCTATTCTGTTTTTTTGTGGCGTAAAAGGATGCCAGATTACTGCTGCATCGCGTTCAACTAAATTCATTACACAAAATTAAGGGTATGCAAAATATGGATATAAATACTTTAAGTAGGCTATACCCATTAAGGTATGTTTGTGTCATCAATAACTGTATCTGATTGAATGAAACGCAAGTTGCGTTGTATACCCTTGTATTTACTTCTTTTTAAAGGGGAATGTTTAAATATCTGGTTGAATGCTGCTTCACTTAGGTGCATCCATTCCTGCGTACTTAATTCTAAAATTTCGGGAATAGGCGAAAATGCCGGCTCGTTGTGTGGTTGACTGAAACGGTTCCAAGGGCATACTTCCTGACAAATATCACACCCAAACATCCAGTTATTAAACTTCCCTTTTTGTGTTTCGGGTATCATCATTTCTTTCAATTCAATGGTGAAATAGGAAATACATTGACTACCATTAATGGTTTTATTAGGCAAAATTGCATCAGTAGGGCAGGCATCTAAACATTTGGTGCAGGTGCCGCAGTAATCTTTCGTCAATGGGTTATCGTAATTCAACTCTAAGTCGGTAATTAATGTTGCAATAAAATAAAATGAACCTGCTTTGGGGTGAATTAAGTTGCCATTTTTCCCAATCCAGCCCAAACCGCTTTTTTGTGCCCATGCTCTTTCTAAAACTGGTGCTGAATCAACAAATCCTCTTCCGGCTATTGCCCCGATAGTATTTGAAATACTTGCTAAAAATTCATTCAGTTGCTGTTTAATAACCAGATGATAATCTTTGCCATAGGCATAACGTGCTATTTTAGGCGTATTGTTTTTTTGTTGTTGCGCAGGAAAGTAATTCTTTAACAAGGTAATAACTGATTTTGCTCCCGGTACCAACTTGCGTGGGTCTGTTCTCATGTCAAAATAATTTTCCATGTATTGCATCGTGCCATGCATGCCTTTATTTAGCCAGGCTTCTAATTTTTTGGCATCTTCCTCTAATTGTTCAGCCTTGGCAATACCACAATAATCAAACCATAATTTTTGAGCAGTTTGCTTAACAATGCTTGTATTTCTATCGGTTAAATGGCTCAAAATTTTTTTCTTATTAAATTGTTGATGAAATAAAAATTTTATGTATTATTGATTATGCAAAAATAAAATTACGCTTCCTAAACTTTATTCTATGAAAAGTTTTAAAATTTGGCCGGTTTTTGTTTGTTGTTTATTAAGCATGGCTTTTGCGCAGCAACGGAGAATTCAATTAAAATTTGGGCATATAACTACCGATGATTTTATGCCTACGCAATATAAAATTGATTCTGCTGCTGATGCGGTAATATTGTATAATGCAGGAAGTTCAAGTTATGTAGGAAACAGTAATGGTTTCTTCTCCGTAATTTATGAGCAATATTCCCGTATGCGTTTAATGCATAAAAATGGTTTTGATGCAGCTATTATAATAATACCACTTTATATTTCTAATGATTATCAAACTAAATTGGTATCGCTTGAAGCTTCTACTTTTAATTTAGAAAATGGACAAGTGGTTGAAACCAAATTGGATAAATCTGCTTTGTTTACTGAAGTAGGAAAAGATATAACTACATATAAATTTACTTATCCCAATATAAAAGAAGGTTCAATTGTTGAGTTTCATATTAAAGTTATTTTGCCTGGGTATAGTTTTATGCCCGACTGGGATTTTCAAAAAAAATATCCTGTTTTATATAGTGAATATGAAGTGAATGTGCCTTACTTTTTTAATTATGCCATCATAAAACAAGGGTTGCAAAATTATTATATTGATACAGCTACAGAAGTGCGAGAACGGTATTACATTCATGAAAATGGTAAAAGTGCAGCGGAGTCGGGAAATACCGGAGCAGTGAGTACACAGGCAATTAAACATATTTGGGCAATGAAAGATGTGCCGGCATTCCATCCTCAATTGTATATGACTAGTTCTGGTAATTATGTAAGTGCTATTCAATTTCAATTATCAGAAATACGCATGCCCGAAGAAAATGTGGAAAAAGTTGCACAAAGCTGGTTTCAAATTTCTGAAAAATTATTGAAAGACTCAGATTTTGGTTTAGAGTTGAATTACAATAATATCTGGTTGAAAGACGATATTAAAACCGCAACTGCAAATGCTACCAACGATCTTGAAAAAGCACAAGGTATATTTGCTTTTGTAAGAGATCATTATTCCTGTAATGATTATAGTTCCAGATTTTTATCTGCACCATTAAAAAAAATTGCTCAATCAAAAAAAGGGAATGTTGCTGATCTTAATATTTTATTAACCGCCATGTTAAAGCAGGCCGGACTGGAAGCCTATCCTGTTATACTCAGTACCCGCGATCATGGAAAAGTTTTACAAAACTATCCGGTGATGCGGAAGTTTAATTATGTAATTACCCGTGTTTTTATAAATGATGAAGCCTATTACTTGGATGCAACCAGACCAAATTTAGGTTTTAATCATTTGCCGGCTGATTGTTACAATGGCTTTGCAAGAGTTATTAATGATAAAGAGCCATTGCTGATAAGTTTTGATGCTGATTCTGTGAAAGAGTATCAAATGGATATTGTGCATATGCAACCCGATGTGGCTAATAAGGCACTCAATGTTGTTTTCAATAAAAGCTTTGGCAATTTTGAATCGCAGGATGTGCGTAATGAAATTACCGCTACATCAATAGATGCCTACACCAAAAAACTCCAAAAACAATTCAATGAACCGGTTCAGATTAAAGATATGCATGCCGATAATTTAAAAGATTTGGATGAGCCATTAAAATTGCAATATACTGCTGTTTTTAGCTTTAATCCCGATGATGATTTAATTTATTTAAATCCGATTTTACAAGATAAAATAACTGACAATCCTTTTAAAGCAGAAAGTAGAACCTTTCCTGTAGAAATGCCTAATTGTTTCAACAGTACCTATTTGTTGGATATGGATGTACCGGAAGGTTATGTGGTGGATGAATTACCTAAATCGGCCAGAGTACAATTAAGTGGGAAGGAAGGTAGTTTTGAATATTTGATTGTAAACAAAAATAACCATATACAAATGCGTTGCCGTTTGGCACTCAATAAAGCCAATTTTGATCCGGATGAATATAGCACTCTTCGCGATTTTTATGCGTTTATAGTGCAAAAAGAAAGTGAACAAATAGTTTTAAAAAAGAAAGTAGCTACTAAACCGTAGTTTGAAAAGTAAAACACGGCAATAAAATGGATGTTATATTTTTTTAAAGTATGTAAAATCAATTCGATGAAATTGCTCCTGCTATTCTCTTTATTTTTTCTTTGTATACAAAATAATGCACAATCATTAGATGTTCATCTCATTCCCGATTCTATTACGGCCAATGCAAATGCCGTAGTGCGATATGATAATACTATCGTTACTATTGATAATGAAAGCAAGGTAGTAGTTCACCATAACTATGCTATTACGGTATTGAATCAAAAAGGGAATGATTATGCCGTATACTTAAATACCTATGACCAAATGAATATGTTAAGAGATATTTCAGGTACCCTTTTTGATGCTTCTGGAAAGAAATTAAAAAGTATGAAAAAAAAAGATATTGATGATGTTCCGGTGAATGATAACATGAGTTTGGTGCTCGATGACCGTAGAAAATCCTATGATTTTTTTTATCGTTCTTATCCCTATACTGTTGTGTATAATGATGAGGAAATACATACTCAAACCTTTCAATTACCCAACTGGCAACCTTTGGCAGGTAGTAATATTAGCGTAGAGCAAAGTAGTTTTAGCGTAACTTTTCCATCTGAATTGTATGTCAATTACAAAGTTTTGCAAAAAGAAATGTTGCATTTTGATTCCGTTATAGTCAATAATACCAAAACATATACCTGGCTGCTTAATTTTAAAAAAGCTATTCATCGAGAACTATTTCAGCCCAATGTATTCCAAACAGATCCGTTTGTTTTCATCACCCTGCCTGTGTTTCAGCTGCAAAATTATACAGGCAGTATGCAGAGTTGGCAATCGTTTGGAAAATTTATCAATCAGTTAAATGCCGGGCATGATATGTTACCCGATAATATTAAACAGCAGGTGCATCTGCTTACAGATCACTTACAAAATCAGCAGCAAAAAATTGTTACTTTGTACCAATATCTTCAAAAAAATACACGTTATATCAATATTGCATTAGGAATAGGAGGTTGGCAACCTTTTGATTGTAAATATGTATCGGATAACAAATATGGCGATTGTAAAGCACTTTCTAATTTCATGGTGGCACTCTTAAAAGAAGCAGGTATAAAAGCTTATTATGTGCTCATCAGTGCAACGGATAGGCATTTGCCTATATGGAAAGATTTTCCATGTGGTTATTTTAATCATGCTACTGTATGTGTGCCTGATGGGCAAGATTCCATATGGTTAGAGTGTACCAGTTCATCCGTAGCACCGGGATTTGCAAGCCATTTTACTGACGATAGAGATGCATTACTGATTACTGATTCAGGTGGTATTGTAGTGCATACGCCCACTTATTCTATGCATGACAATCAACAAAACCGGGTGGTACATGCAACCATTGATGAAAGAGGGAACATGCAGGCTCAAGTGCATACCCTTTATACTGGTCAGGCTATTGATGATGTACATGAATTATTGAATGTTGGTATACCGGAAAAGATACAACAATATTATAATCAGAATTTTAACTTACCTACGTATAACGTTCAACATATTCAATTAGAGGAGCAAAAAAGTATCATTCCGGTTGTGAAAGAAAGTTTTGAAATTATTGTAAATGGATTTGCGGCAGTTATGGGGAAGCGACTATTTATAAAACCTGATATTTTTAATAAATGGGAACTAAAATTATTGCCTGATGAAACGAGGAAATATCCCATTGTATTGAAAGAAAATTTTTTACATACCGATTCTGTTTTTATCACTATACCCACTGGTTATGAAATAGAATCACTGCCGAAACCACAAAGTATTCATACCATTTTTGGCGATTATGCCATACAGTTTATTTATAATAATAACGAAATTGAAGTGATCAGATATCAGACAGGCATCAAACAACAGTTTCCGGCTACTGATTATGAAAAATTGGTTGATTTTTATAATGTCATGTATTTAAATGATCATGCTCAAGTGGTGCTTAAGAAAATTTAAATGTTTTTTATTCACAATGTCCCGGTAATAGCTCATCAATTGTGGTTTTCAAATTAAGATATACATCTTTCTTCTGATCAACGTTTTTGCTTTTTTCAAAAATTAATGCGGCATAATTGTGGCAACGATCAATCCATGGATAACAACCCATAGCGCCGGGTGATGCCATGGCACTAGTAATACCCTGCGCATTACAGCCAATTATCCATGCTCCCAAACCATAATTATATCCGGCTGCAATGGCCGGTGCATATTGAATCATAGACAAATTAGTTTCCGCTTTCTCCATTTCTTCTATGGCTTTTTCACTCAAAATTCTTTTATTATTGAAAACCCCATTATTTAATAACATGGCCAAAAAGTTCATGTAATCAGCAGCGGTAGTAACAGCCCCATCCGATGGATTTACAGCACGATTACTATAAAAAGACGAATTGCGCATATTCAGCGGCCTAAAAATTCTTTCCGCCATTAATTGGTCAAACTGCTTTTTACTAATCACTTCTACAACACGGGCAGCAATGTTTAACCCAATATTAGAGTATCGAAATGCTACACCAGGGTTATCCTGAATTTCCCGTTTCGATGCAAATGCATTCACCTCTTCTTCTAAAGTGGCGTATTTGTTTTTTTGTAATACACTTACAATCCCGGGTGGCGATTGAATGCCTGTTAAATGGCTTAAGCACTGCCTAATGGTAATATAGGCTTTTCCATAAGTGGCAAAAATGGATAAGTAGGTACTTACTTTATCATCTAAACTCAGTTTACCCTGTTCAACAAAAGTCATTACCAAAGCTGCTGTAAGCCATTTGCTGCAACCCGCAATAGGCAATTGTGTGTTGGTTTTTAAATCGCCTTCTTCCTGCTTAAAAATTATTTTACCCCCTTTGTATACCATGCAAACATAGTTTTTGCCAATCTCTTTTTTAGCGGCAGTTAATTGTTTTTGCAAGGGTTCAAAATTATATTGTCCGTAACTTACCTGAAAGAATAGCAGCATGCCAATAACAAGACTGACTTTACAGCAGGTTTTAACGTTTTTTACCGACATATTTTCCATATTTTATGGTTGGATTATGATTTGTGAATGTAAAGAAAACAGTAAAAATCGTATGAATTGTTATAAGGTTTAACTTTTTAAAAACGATTATATCTATTTTCAATCATTAACACCAATTTTAAACATATGAATTTGAATAACTATACTATTAAAGCACAGGAAACCATTCAGGCCGCTCAGCAGTTGGCTTACAATGCGGGTAATCCGAACATTGAAACCAACCATTTATTAAAAGCACTATTAACTGATGAAGACAGTTCTATTGCCTATTTACTGAAAAAAAATAATGTAAATGTTGCTTTTGTTATTAATAAAACTGAGGAGAGCATTGCCAAACTTCCAAAAGTACAAGGCGTGGAACCTGCTCAGGCTTTGGGCAGGGAATTAAATAATGCCCTGTTAAAAGCCAATGCATCCTTAAAACAATTTGGCGATGAGTTTGTAAGTGTAGAACATTTGTTGCTGGGAATTATGCAGATGAATGATGATGCGGCTAAAATTTTAAAAGATGCCGGATTAACGGAAAAGGGATTTGTAGCGGCGGTAAAAGAATTACGGAAAGGTGCTACCGTTAACTCTCAAACACAATCGCAACAATTCAATATACTTCCAAAATATGCTAAAAATTTAAATGAATTAGCTAGCAATGGAAAATTAGATCCTGTTATTGGAAGAGATGAAGAGATTAGAAGAACCCTGCATATTTTATCGCGCCGTTCTAAAAACAATCCAATATTGGTTGGTGAACCGGGCGTAGGTAAAACAGCTATAGCAGAGGGATTGGCCATGCGTATTGTAAATGGCGATGTGCCCGAAAATTTAAAAAGTAAAATTATTTATGCATTAGATATGGGGCAGTTAATTGCCGGTGCAAAATATAAAGGTGAGTTTGAAGAAAGGTTGAAAGGTGTTGTGAAAGAAGTGGCCGAAAGTGAAGGCGAAATTATTTTGTTTATTGATGAAATTCATACTCTTATTGGCGCCGGTGGAGGAGAAGGAGCCATGGATGCGGCCAATATTTTAAAACCTGCTTTAGCTCGTGGCGAATTAAGAGCCATTGGTGCAACCACTTTAAATGAATATCAAAAATATTTTGAAAAAGATAAGGCTTTGGAACGTCGTTTCCAAAAAGTAGTGGTAGATGAACCCTCTGTTGAAGATGCTGTTTCTATTTTACGGGGCATCAAAGACAGATATGAAACGCACCACCATGTTCGCATTAAAGATGAAGCTATTATTGCAGCAGTCGAATTATCGAACCGGTACATAACCGATCGCTTTTTGCCCGATAAAGCCATTGATTTAATTGATGAGAGTGCCGCCAAACTTAGGCTGGAAATGAATTCTATGCCGGAAGAGTTAGATAAATTAGAAAGAAACATACGCCAGTTAGAAATTGAAAGAGAAGCCATTAAACGTGAAGATGATGAAGCGAAACTAAAAGAATTGAATCAGGAAATTTCGGTGTTGAGTGTTGAACGCGATACCTTAAAAGCTAAGTGGAAACAGGAAAAGGAAATTGTTGAAAAAATACAAAATGCCAAAGCAGCTATTGAATCATTGAAATTAGAAGCTGAACGTGCTGAACGGGAAGGCGATTATGGTAAAGTAGCCGAAATAAGGTATGGAAAAATCAAAGAAATGGAAGCACAAATTGTGCAATTAACCAAAGAACTGGATGAGGTATCACCCGAAAAGCGTTTATTAAAAGAAGAAGTAGATGCAGAAGATATTGCAGAGTCTGTAGCCAAGGCAACCGGAATTCCATTAACTAAAATGCTGCAAAGTGAACGGGAAAAATTATTAAATTTAGAAGATGAGTTGCATAAACGAGTTGTTGGTCAGGATGAAGCCATTACTGCCGTTGCCGATGCCATTAGAAGAAGTCGTGCCGGATTACAGGATCCTAAAAAGCCCATTGGTTCATTTATTTTTCTGGGTACAACCGGTGTTGGTAAAACAGAATTAGCCAAAGCATTAGCCGATTATTTGTTTGATGATGAAAACATGATGACCCGGATTGATATGAGTGAATATCAGGAAAAGCATACCGTATCTCGTTTAGTGGGTGCACCTCCGGGTTATGTTGGATACGACGAAGGAGGGCAACTAACTGAAGCTGTACGGCGTAAACCCTATTCCGTTGTGTTGTTAGATGAAATTGAAAAGGCGCATCCCGATGTGTTTAATGTATTGTTACAGGTGTTAGATGATGGCCGGTTAACCGATAACAAAGGCCGTACCGTTAATTTTAAAAATACCATCATCATCATGACCAGTAACATGGGTAGCCAGATTATTCAGGATGCTTTTGAAAATGTAAACGAAAAAAATAAAGAGGAAGTTGTTGAAAAAGCAAAAGTGGAAGTATTAAATCTATTGAAGCAAACCATTCGTCCTGAATTTTTAAACAGGGTAGACGAGGTAATTATGTTCCAGCCGTTAATGAAAGATGATATTAAAGGAATTGTAAACATACAGTTAAAGAATTTACAGGATTTGGTTGCTGCCAATGGAATACATATTGATTTTAGTGATTATTTGATTGATTATCTGGCTGAAAATGGGTTTGACCCTCAATTTGGAGCAAGACCTTTAAAACGCTTAATTCAAAAGGCTATTGTGAACCAATTGAGCAAGAAAATACTTGCTGGTGAAGTGGATAAATTAAAGCCGGTATTAGTAGATGTATTTGATGGGGTAGTAGTATTTAGAAACGAGTAGTTGTAATAAAGAAAAACACTATTTGATTGTTTTTGCGTTAATTATGCTACTTTGCGCCCAAAATTCAGTAAAATAAGCTGATTTTAATTCATTTTTTTATCGATTAAATAGTGTAATAATGGCAATGAAACCCAAAGAGGCACTCATAATTATTGAACCAAAAGATATATATGTAGGCAAAGATACTGCGCCTGTAACTTTAATGATGTTTGGTGATTATGAAAGTGATGCCTGTGCGGCTGCTAATGAAGTGGTAAAACAGGTATTGGAAAAATATCCGGATGATGTTAGATTAAATTTCAGACATTTCCCTTTAACCAATATTCATCAACGGGCTTTAAAAGCTGGCGAGGCAGCTGTTGCAGCAGGGCAGGAAGGTAAATTTTGGCCTATGCATAATTTACTGTTTCAGAACAGGCATAATTTGGGTACCATTACTTTAAAATCTTATGCAAGGGAAGCGGGTGTTACCAGTAAAGTATTTTTAGATGATTTGATGAACTCAACTTTTGGATGGCAGGTTCGTGGCGATATTAGTTATGGCCAGCAAAAAGGGGTAAAAGAGGTACCCACTTTCTTCCTGAATGATGAACGTTATACTGATTCCATTACATTAGCCGGATTTTCAAAAGCGATTGATGCTATTTTGGCTTCGGGAGGTTCTAAAACAAAAAAGGCCACTAAAAAAAGGGCCTAATAATAATGGATATTTGAAAGCCTGTGTTCCATGCTCATAAAACACAGGCTTTTTTTATTGTGCCTGTCAACTATTGTCTTTTGTGTTGGCATCCATAAATATACCACCGTCAATTTTTAACGATTGAATGCTTTTGTTAGTTTCAATAGCAATACTGGCTTGCTTTTCATTGGTTTTCCAGATAAAAGCATTTTGGTGTATAGCATCTGTACTTCCATCGGTGTAAGTAACCATTACATCAAACGGCGCATCAAATCCACCGATATTGTTAATACTAACGGTGTACCCTTTGCTATTTTTAGTAATATTTTGAATGGCTAAATCAATGTACCCGTTCGTGAAATACCAATTTTGCCAAAACCAATTTAAGTTCTGCCCCGAGGCATCGTTAAACGTGTTGAAAAAATCCCATGGAAAGGGGTGCTTACCGTGCCAGCGGTTCATATAGGTATGTAAACATTTTTTAAACAAATCATCACCCAACATATCTTTAACAGCTAAATAGCCTAGCGATGCCTTTCCATAGGCATTATTACCATAGGCAAGACCTCTCAAAATATTAGCAGGTGTAATAATGGGAATATCTTCTTCTGCCGATGGATCGTTAATCCAACTACGCACTCTAAAACTTTGATAAAAATTTGCTGCAACTTTTGGCCCCAAATCTGCCTGTCCAATCAGGTATTCAAAGGTAGTAGCCCAACCTTCATCCATAAAGCCAAAACGGTTTTCATTAATGCCCATATAAAATGGAAAATAGGAGTGTGCAATTTCGTGTTCTGCTACAAAACGCGAAAAAACCGGGTCATCATTCGTACCGTCATTTACCATCATGGGGTATTCCATATCTGCATAACCCTGGCATACCGTTATTTTAGGAAAAGGATAAGGCACTCCGGGCCAGTTTTTTGAAAACCAGTCAATGGCATGATGAGCAAAGTTTATCATTTGATGGAAATCTTTTGCAGTATCGTTGTATGCCGATTGCACACTCACTCTTTCCCGGTTTGGGGCAACTGCAATACTGGCCGCATCCCAAACATAATGATCACTCACGCATAAAGCCATATCCGTGATGTTGTCTGCACTAAATTTCCAGGTATTGTTTTTTTGTTGTGTTACTTTCCCCTGCAACATTTCATTCAGAGTGGCAATAGAAATGGTAGAGTCTGTTTCCTGCGCCTGTTCTAACCGTTCAATGATATTAGGTGCCAGCACTTCTTTTGGATTGTTTAAATTACCGGTTGCCCATACCACAAAATTTTTGGGTACAGTTACTTGCAAACGATAGTTATTAAAATCATTGTAAAATTCCTGCTGATCGGTAAAATCTTCTTTATCCCATCCATTGTAATCGTCATAAACAGCCACTCTTGGATAAAAATAAGCCAGATAAAAAGTGGTGGAATCAATCATACCTTCTCTGCCGCTTTCCAATGATGCATCATAATGCCAGTCAATATGCAATTGAACAGAATCTTTAGGCATTAATTTTTGGGGAAAGCGTAATGCCTGCCAGGTAGCATGATAATTGGGTTCCTGCCATTCTATTGTTTTACCATTTACGCTAACTTTATCAATATGTACACCGGATGTTAAGTAATTGGCCGATGCATCATTATAGCGTAATGCGCCGGGTTTGTGTATATTTAAAATTAATTTTATAATTAAATAGGCAAGTGAGTCTGGGCTGTTGTTAAAATAAGTAATATCTTCTGATCCACGAACGGTTCTGAAAGGCGGTGATACTTGTAATGCTATAGCATAGTTGCCGGTATTTTGCCAGTAATGTACACCAGGCATGCCATTGGCCGATCGGGTTTGTTGTGTATAGGCCTTTTTTATATTTCGAGGCATATATAATGGCTGTGCAAAAATTTGTATGACCAGCAGCATGGAGCAAATGACAATGAAAGTTTTTTTCTGCATCTGAAATTTTTTAAAGATGAAAGTTATTTCATTCTATTCATTTTTCAGGAACGGAATTATATGAGTGGCACATGGCTTAAGGATGTTTGTAATATATTTACAACAAAAAAATACCCTGTTCATGTGAAATGATCATACGCGAAAGGTGGGTGTAATATCATTCGTTTACAGGGAACCAAAAATTGAATCAATCACTTAAACAGAAATATATGCACATGAAAAAATGGATATTGCCCGTAGTGCTTTTTATAAGTGGCAGTTCGGTTGTAATGGCACAGTCATCATCAAAACGCAGTTTACTGCCAACGGATATTTATCGGATAAAAAATGTATCAGATCCACAAGTATCGCCCGATGGAAAATGGATAGCTTACACCGTTAGTATGGCCGATAGTGCTAAAGATAAGCGCAATACAGATATCTGGATGGTGAGTTGGGATGGGCATCAGACTGTACAGCTTACCCATACACCTGAATCGGAATCAATGCCCAGATGGAGCCCAGATGGGAAATATCTTTCGTTTGTGTCAGCACGAATGGGAAATGCAATGGCGCAAATTTGGCTTTTAGACAGGCGTGGAGGTGAGGCAAAACAAATTACCCATTTAAAAGGAGATTTGGATGAATATGTTTGGAGTCCGGATGGTAAACAAATTCTTTTAACCATGAAAGACCAGGATTTTTCTGATACAGCCTCTACAAAAACCAGAAAACCTTACGTAATAGATCGCTACCATTTTAAAGAAGATATTACGGGTTATTTAGACAACCGGCATACCCATTTATATTTGTTTGATGTACAGGCCGAAAAGTTAGATACATTAACAAAGGGCCAGTTTGATGAAAGTGCTCCGGCTTGGAGTCCCGATAGTAAACGTATTGCTTTTGTAAGCAACAGAACGGCTGATCCTGATAAGAATGATAATACCGATATATGGTTGATGAATGCCGAAAAAGGAGCTTCTTTACAACAAGTAACTACTTGGCCGGGCAGTGATACGCGTCCTATGTGGAGTCCCGACGGGCAATCGATTGCTTATTTACAATCCAGCAGCAATGAGGCTTTTACCATGTATGGCCAAAATATTTTAGTGGTTGTGCCTGCCAATGGTGGAACACCTGTGTTGTTAACCACTGCTATTGACAGACCTGTTTCAAATCAGCAATGGGCCGCCGATGGCAAGTATATCTATTGTTTGATAACTGATAACAGAAAAAAATATCTTGCAAAAGTAGAACTGGCTACCCAAAAAATACAACCACTTGTGGAGGGTGAATTTTGTTTGGAAAGATTAAATATGAGTGATAATAAATCGCAAATGGCAGCGCTTTGGAGCGATCCCTATCATCCTTATGAAGTGGTGGTGATAGAAGGAAATGCCATGCACCAGATAACGCACATGAATGATGATTTTATGCAATCACTTACCCTGGCTAAAGTAGAAGGCTTTACATCAGTAAGTAAAGATGGAACAAAAGTTCCCTGCCTGTTATTTACGCCTCCGGGTATGGATAATGCTACTAAGTTATCTGCCATATTTTATATACATGGTGGCCCGGTAGCGCAAGATGACTATGCTTTTGATTTTACAAGGCAAGTTTTAGCAGCAGGGAATTTTGCTGTGATAGGTGTTAATTACAGAGGTAGTAACGGTAGTGGCTTGGCTTATATTAAAGCCATTTATGCAGATTGGGGTAATAAAGAAGTGATGGATATAACAGGCGCAGCAGATTATTTAATTAAAGCCGGAAAAATTGATGGAAACAGAATGGGAATTAGCGGTTGGAGTTATGGTGGTATTTCAACCAATTATACCATTGCTACCGATAACAGGTTTAAGGCAGCGGCCAGCGGTGCAGGCAGTTCCTTGCAATTAAGTATGTATGGCTTCGATCAATACATTACACAATACGAAACAGAATTAGGGAAGCCATGGGAACATCCTGAAAAATGGATGGCATTGTCTTATCCTTTTTTTCACGTAAACAAAATTAAAACACCAACATTATTTATGGCCAGTGAAAAAGATTTTAACGTACCTACCATTGGCGCAGAGCAAATGTATCAGGCATTAAAATCAATTGGTGTACCCACTGAATTGGTGATTTATCCGGGGCAACATCATGGCATTATCAAACCCTCTTATCAGGTTGATCGGTTAGAGCGGTATTTGGTATGGTTTAAACAATACTTACAATAGCTTACTATTGAAATAATCACAAAAAAACCTGATGCACTCTGCTCAGGTTTTTTTATGCAAATAGGCTAAAGTTTGTTGTTTAAAAATCTGAAAAAGATGTAGGATGCAGTAAATAAATATTAGCAGTAGAAACAGTATGCTGATATTCCGGTAAAGCAGATAATGTTTTCCAGGCCGGACTGTCGCCAAATGCTTTCCAATGCGCATCTCTGTCTGATATATTATTAAATGTTGTCATGTACATTAAGTCGGGCATATGGCAGCCTGATAAAACTTCTGCATAAAAAACTGCATTAAAATTGAGGCTTTTAAAAATATTGATTTCACCACCTTCATTAAACATTTTCACCTTTTGGTGATAGAAGGTTTCGTTAGAACCCTCATAACTTCTTAATTCATAAATACGTTCGGTAAGTGGGCCGGTTAATTGAGGTAAGGCAAACATTGGATGGTCTTTAAATGCTCTTAGCACTATGGTTTCAATTCTCTGATAAGGAGGAGCGTTATAAGTAGCCTGCAAATAAGTTGTACCATTTTTTTGCAGGTTACCATCTTTTAATAATTCATCATCCAGCAACAATAGTTTTTGTACAACTGTATTTGGGATAAAAACATATACACGTTTGTCGGTAGCCGTATCGTTATCATATCTTGTAAATACGCCAATTTTTTCAAAACCATGTTGGTGTAAGGCAGGTAAATATGCTTTTTCTAAATAATCATTTACCATGTTTACCTGGTCAGTGCTTTTACAATGGTAAACTTTAATAAGGTAATAATCTTTTTTCTGTTTTTCTTTTTGTGCTTTCAATGAATTTGAAATTGCTGCAATAAAAAATAAAGACAAAGCCAGCATGCTTTTTTGAGCCAGTCGTTTCATATGGTTTGATTTATCAGTTACAAAATGGTAGCGATTGGATATTGGTGATGATTGTGTTTGGTTTTGTAAGTAGTACAATCAGGACTATCCATTTTTTAAATTCAGCCTGCAAGCTACATTTTGTAGTGCTCCGATGCAAGTGCATTTCAATTATTCCTGCGTTTTGTTAAGCATTTCTGTATTATTTGAGGAATATCAATTGTTGGGCTTATTTATACTGGATGAATTTTTAAGTTTTTTTTAAGCTCGTTTGGGCAACAAAATAACTGAACGGGTATCTTTTCATTAAACATTGGCTCGTTTTTTGCCAACTAAAGTTAAACTATATCCATGTAATCAATTTTACTTAAAACTTTTACAAAATGAAAAATAAAATCCTCCTTTTTGGGCTGTTTTTATCAGCCATCTTTATTTGGACTGCATGTTCAAAAAGTAATTCTGTACAGCTGCCACCGGGAACACAGAAGGTTAGTCTTTATATGACGGATGGTCCTGGTTATTTCGATCATGTGTATTTAGATATTGATTCAGTAATGGTTTTGGTAGATACTTCAGAAAATACCCGAAACAATGATACTACTAATTGGGAACGGGTAGGCGATGATGATGAACACCATCATCCGGAAGGAAGTTTTGTTTGGGAAAATTTACATGTACAACCGGGTATATATGATATTCTTTCTCTTAGCAACGGAGTTGATACTTTGTTAGCTTCAGCAAACATAAAAGTGGGTGCTATTCGATTAATTAGAATTAATTTGGGTTCCAGGAATTCATTAGTTAAAAATAGTGTATCCTATCCTTTAAATTTATTTCCCGGTTCAAAGGGTTATGTAATAATACAATTAAAGGGAGATGAATGGGAAGAATATCAACCGGGAGCCTCTAGATTATGGTTGGATTTTGATGTTGCCCGTTCTATAATTGAAATAAATAACCAGTTTTACCTGAAACCAGTTTTTCATTTCTTTACTGAAGATAAAACAGGAAGTATATCTGGTACTGTATTGCCATTCAATGCGTACTCGGTTTTAAGTATTTACCGTGGTGAAGATACAGCTTATGCAATTCCCAAAAAAAATGGGGAATTTAAGGTGCGGGGATTAAAAGACGGTTCATATAGTGTATTCATCAATGCATCTAATGGTTACAAAGACACTACAATTAACAATATTACCATTAATGGGGCAAACAATGTAAATATTGGCGTGATACAACTACATCAATAACCAAAGCATGAAAATTCAAAACTTGGCATCGGAATATAACTTTTCCGATGCCATTTATTTACAAACAATAATTTAATTCCATTTAACGAGAAGATATCTGAATAAGTACAATTAAATTATGCAGATATTAGAATAAACCGTATCTTGCAACCATTATTTTATTATTTAAATTTTACAATGAACACAAAAATTCAAGGAACTGTAAAGTTCTTTAACGAAGAAAAAGGTTTTGGATTTATCAAACATGACGATTCAAACAAAGAAACTTTTGTACATGCCAATGGTTTAATTGACCAGATTGAAGCAAACGACAAAGTTGAATTTGATGTACAGGAAGGCCGTAAAGGTTTGAACGCTGTTAATGTTAAAAGAATAGTATAAAAGTATATCTATTTACAACCTTACCAAGGCCGGTAGCAACATTGCTGCCGGTCTTTTTTTTTGATATGTGTCAAACATCCATTTAAATAGTCAACCCTCAAAAAGTAATTTTCAATGTTCGATTAAAAATATTGTTGCAATAAAAATTTAAAAGTTGCAA
>NZ_JAESDL010000012.1:0-106919 GCF_019249625.1 Hydrotalea lipotrueae
ACCAAAATGCCTAACGTAACACAAAATCCAGGCTGGTAACAAATGAAAATTTAGAGGTAGGTATATTTAATCATTTTTATTGTTTCATGCCAACAAATATAGAGAGTTTAAATTACCAATACGCTTAATAGTTAACTGTATTGGTTTGGAGTAAAGATGTCGTGAATGATTCAATCTTAATGATTTTGGCTGTAAGCATTTGAAGTTATGGGTCTAATAATATGTAAATTTTACATTATGAAATATATTTTGTTTTTGATCCTTATTGTTTATTGTTTGAGATCGTATACGCAATCTCCCGGCATCAATACTGTAGCTACAGATGCATTAGGTAGAAAATTGCCGGACTATGCAGAAGTAGGCGGCCCCAAAAAAGATAAATTCGTTGGCATATTTTATTGGACCTGGCATACCCGGCAAGGCAAAAACAATCCACCATTTAATGTCACTGAATACCTTGCTCGCGACCCAAAAGCCAAAGAAGATTATAAAAACCCTATCTGGCCCAAAACGAAAAGTCCATGGTTTTGGGGTGAACCTTTGTTTGGCTATTATCGGGACACGGATGAATGGGTACTACGCAAGCATGCAGAAATGCTGGCAGATGCCGGCGTGGATGTTATCATCTTCGATTGTACAAATGGAAATATGACCTGGAAAGAATCTTATATAAAATTATGTAAAGTATTTTCAAAAGCACGGAAAGATGGTGTAAAAACACCTCAAACAGCTTTTATGCTCCCGTTCGGGTTCTCATCTGGAGGTAAAGAAATTATTAGAAAATTATACAGAGAGCTTTACAAACCAGGTTTGTATAAAGACCTTTGGTTTATTTGGAAAGGCAAACCTCTAATTATGGCCATGCCTGAGTTGGTTGCAGATGTGAAAGGGGCTGCTGATAGTACTAAGTTGAATCGGGAAATACGTAATTTCTTCACATTCCGGCCTGGTCAACCTGTATATAATAAAGGACCCGAAAGACCGGATCAATGGGGATGGTTAGAAATTTACCCTCAACATGGCTTTGGGAAAAATGCTAATGGAGGATTTGAGCAGGTGACTGTAGGTGTAGCACAAAACTGGTCAAAGGAAAGAGGTTTAACTGCAATGAATGCTCCAGGTACTTTTGGCAGAAGTTATACCAGTAAGCGAGGACAGATTACAGAGCCTGGAGCAGTAAACAATGGTTATAATTTTCAGGAGCAGTGGTATAGGGCATTGGAAATAAATCCTGAATTTGTTTTTATTACCGGTTGGAATGAATGGATAGCAGGCAGATATGAAATGTGGCAGCAGCAAACAAATGCGTTCCCGGATGAGTTTAATGAAGAAGGTAGCAGAGATATTGAACCAATGAAAAATGGCCATGGTGATGATTATTATTATCAGATGGTAAGCAATATACGTCGCTTTAAAGGTATGCCTGTTCTAGAGGCTATATCAGCTCCGGTTACAATTTCAATTGATGGAAATTTTAAAGAATGGGAACACGTTATGCCAAGCTATAATTCGTATAAGGGAAATACTTTACATCGCAACAGTGATGGTTGGGGGAGTCTTCATTATGCCAATAATACAGGCCGCAATGATATTGTGCTGGCAAAAGTAGCAAGGGACGACCAATTTGTTTATTTCTATGTAGAAACAGCTGGAAACCTAACACCAAAAACGGACGCTGGCTGGATGCGACTTTTTGTAGATATTGACAGAAATAAAAACACAGGCTGGGAAGGTTATGATTTTGTAATCAATCGGATTAGTCCAAACCAAAAAGCAATTTTGGAAAAAAGTGCATATGGATGGCAATGGCAAAAAGTTGGCGATTTAGATTATGCCTTGAAGGATAATAAGCTTGAGATCAAAGTTCCCAGATCCATGCTCGGTGTAAAAGATGATCTTGATTTCGAATTTAAATGGTCAGACAATATGCAGCGGGAAAATGATGTGATGGATTTTTGGGTGAATGGAGATGTCGCTCCAGCTGGCAGGTCTAATTTTCATTATAAAACAATCAGATAGTTTAGCGTAAAAAATCCTCCTGTTTACCGGCAATGTACTTTAAACCAAAGTACACTAGGATTAAACTAAAAAGAAAAATGCCACAGAAGTTTTGTAAGAGTGATATGTTATAGTCGTTTTAAATCAGAATGTGATGGAGCATCATACAAATAATTCTAAAAGAAATCCAGGAAAGGGCAGGACAGGATAGATTGGAAATTATTAATCTCTATTTTTGATTTATATGTTCAAACAATTAAATCGATTGCTATATGACAATTTTAAATTACCAAACAGTTTTATTACTTTCCTTTATGTATTTAGTCGGTTGCACTAAGGATAATACCAGTTCCAATCTAAACCGGATAGGTACACTTTCAACCACGAATGACATTTCAATTTCCACCGATATTTCTATACAAAGTGTTTCGGCTTCATCAACAACTGCAACTTTTCCGGTATCAAATGCGATTGATACAAGTACTTCGACTTTTTGGAGTTCAAGTGCGCATACCACGGCTTCAAATACGGAATCAATCAATTTTCATTTCTCAGGGTTTAATAATGTAAATTATGTAAGGCTTTTGCCAAGATATGTTGGATCGTCAGCCACCTGTTTCCCTGTTGACTTTAAAATTTATTATTCAACAGGATCCACTTGGGTTCTATTATCTTCATTTACAAACTTCCCAACACCTTTGGGACTTGGTGTGACGATACCAATCTCTAGTACCGTTAACACAGATGGGATTCAAATCGTTGCCACAACTTTAAGTTCGGATGGATCAAATTTTTATTTTCAGTTAGCAAATGTAGCTGCTGGATACGATTCGGGCTTTAATCATTTTCAATTACTTACTAATAATGGCGCATTTCAAAGAAATACCATTAAAAATGTAGGATCCGGGAGTTTTGATCCTAACAGAATTTCAAATTGGAATCAAGATGATCGAGATCCGATCATTGCCGCAATTCCAGGTGGCAATAGTAATATTTATGCCCCGAATATTGTATATAATAACGGTGCTTGGAACATTTATTTTGGCGGCTGGGATGGCACTACAGATGGACATGATCGTGTTTCAATAACTGTTTCAGGTGATACATTTTCTACTTTTGGCACGCATACCCTAATGATTGATCATGGAGTGTTTGATCATGTGAATAATGAAACTGTTATTAAAAAATCAGACGGGACTTGGCATATGTATTACACTTCACTTGCTTATGGTGGTTTAAATAAACCGGGATACGCCACTTCCCCTGATGGTGTTGCTTGGACCCCCTCATCAGGATTAACGAGTTATCTAATCAATATGTCAGGGTATAATAATTTTACTAATGCTGATGTAAATGGCGCTAATGTAATATATTACGACGGAGCGCTTTATCACTTATTTTTTGATGATTTTAATTCTGTCTCCAATGGATACACCTTTAATATTCATCATGCTACTAGTACTGATGGAATTAATTTTACTTACACAGGAGATGCATTAAATGAAAAATTAATAGCACAAGATGTTAAGCAATTTAATTACAATGGAACATCCTATTATTTGATGGGTTTACAGCTTAATTCAAATTTCGTGAGATATAGCATAGGTACAAGTCTTACAAATTTTTCTGGCAGTAAATTACTTTTTAATAATGCGGATACTGGTGATCAGTATATTACTTCTATGGGCTTCGTAACAAATGCAAATAAGCTTTTAGGTGTGATTTATGGAGCGGGTAGCGTGAGTACTCTTGATCATAATTCTTTACATGCTAGGTGGCTTACCAAAAAAGTTATATTTATTAGTGACAGAACTCAGGCAAGATGGGGCGATGTTGAAAGAGCTCATGGACCAGATGAAATCTATTTATATATGAATACCAATATCGAAACCGGGCATTTTTATATATATGATTCTGATGGCACTACTTTGTTATATACAAGCCCGCAGGTAACTATGAAATCAGGCGACGTTTGGTCATATTTACCATGAAAAAACTCTAAATCATGCGGATATTCAATAATTATTATCTGATTTTTAATAGTCGAGATTTTAGACATTTATTGGTGTCGTAGTGGATTTTGGGATTCCAACAACGTATGAACATTTCCAACTTTAGGTAAATATTTTTCAGATGACCGGGCAATTATTAGAAAGCATGCGGAGTGGCTTGCTGATGCGGGAGTAGATTTTATTTGGATAGATTGGTCGAATGATTTGGATTATCATACTACAATGGATGAAGTAGTACTTACTGATACGGTTAGGCCTGATTTTGCTATGATTGAGCGATCTACCTTTATATATTTGAGATATATTTGAGGAATATAGTAAAATGAGGGCTGAAGGAAAGAAGACACCCAATATTTCCATTTTTATCGGTAACCCGGTGCCTGGTCAGGATTCTGCGGTTTCTAACAGTCTTCTTACAAGAAAAGCGAACTAGGTAGACCAGTGGTTTTTGAATAATCCGGCCCATCCGGAATTAAAGCGCTTATGGAGCAATACAACGGAAAGCCTTTACTCGGTTGTTATGTAGGAACGCCCTACACCTTGGGCAAATGAAACCCCGCCCCATGGAGCGACAGCCGCTTTACAGTCAGGTTTATGACTGGCTTTGTTATTGAACAAAACATAGTCTTTTTAACAATATGGCCTGGATGGAACGGAAGTGGCGGGCCTTGGGTTGCTCCTGACCAGTCGATGCAACATTTGGTTTCCAGTACAATTTATGTTTCAGGACCAGGTAACCATAAAATTAAACTCCCCGTACCATTACCCAAAAAGCCATATTTTGGTGAAGGAGTGTTTTCTCCGGAATTAAAAAAACAATGGAATGATTTCTATAAAGATGTTGCCGTGCTTGCCTTTCCAACTCCTGCGCTTAATAAAAAAATAGAAGACATTGATGAAAAAGCACTTTATTATCGTGCTCCATTTAGCTCAAAACCAGGCGTTAAACCGTTTTTAGCTTCATTTAGTGATTATGCGGATGCACCTGCTGCAGACATCAAAAAAAATCAGATTATTGACCTTACGGATAAACTTCGGCCTGATGGAACATTAAACTGGGTAGCTCCTGTTGGTAACTGGACGATCATGAGATTTGGAAGTCGCAACAATGGGGCTGTTACCCGCCCCGCACCTGTCCAGGGTTTAGGATTTGAAGCTGATAAATTTGACACAGTTGCTTTAAATGCTCATCTTGAAAAATACGTAGGTACCATTCTCAATAATATAGGAACTATTGATACAACAAAGTTCGGAGGGTTACATGTACTCCACATAGATAGCTGGGAAATGGGATCTCAAAATTGGACACCAAAATTCCGGCAGGAATTTATTAAAAGAAGAGGATATGATCCTTTGCCGTTTTTTCCCGTTTATGCTGGCAATATTGTAGAGAACCGGGAGGTAAGTGAACGGTTCTTATGGGATTTGCGGCAAACTAGTCAGGAATTAGTTTTAGCATATCATGCCTGGCAAGTAAAAAAATATGCGCACCGACACGGGTTGAGATTATCTATTGAACCCTATGATATGAACCCAACTGCAGACCTGGAACTTGGCTCAGTAGCAGATAATCCAATGTGCGAGTTTTGGAGCAAAGGGTATGGATTTAACTCTTCGTTTAGTTGTATAGAAGCCACTTCTGTTGCACACATTCAAGGAATCCCGGTCGTTCAGGCAGAAGCCTTTACCGCCGGAGGAAGCGAAGCGTGGAAACAATATCCCGGATCTATGAAGAACCAGGGAGACTGGGCTTTTGCAGCCGGTATTAATCGTTTTTTTTATCACACTTTTGAACACAAACCCTTAGCTGATTCATTACGTCCCGGCATGACGATGGGTCCGTATGGAGTTCGTTGGGATAGAAAACAGACATGGTGGCCGATGGTATCTGATTATCATACTTATATTTCCCGTTGTCAGTATATTTTACAACAAGGAAAATCAGTTGCTGACATTTTGTACTTAACACCAGAAAGCGCCCCGCAGGTTTTTCTTCCGCCATCATCGGCAATGGTGGGTGATTCTATTCTTCCCGACAGGCGTGGATATAATTTTGATGGATGTGCTCCCGGGCAACTATATTCTGCTTCGGTAAAGAATCATCAAATCATATTCCCAAGTGGTGCTACCTACAGATTAATGGTTTTGCCAGCTGTTGCAACTATGAGTCCAGCGTTGCTTGGAAAAGTTAAAGAACTTATTAAAGATGGCGCTGTTGCTATAGGCAATCCTCCCCGAAAATCACCAGGTTTATCTAATTATCCAGAATGTGACCACCAAGTAGGGGTAATGGCTAAAGAACTGTGGGGAAGTATGCAGGTTCCTGATGAAGTGTCTGATCGTATTTATGGAAAAGGGAAAATTATATGGGGTAAAAATCTTATCAATCAAAAGTTGGGGACGCTTTATCCTGATTATGATTTTACTTCCAACTTACTAAATAAAATGGATGTGAAAAAAGATTTTGAATCATCTGCATCGCTTCGTTATACACATCGAACCTCAAAAGACTGGGATATTTATTTTGTATCTAATCGTAGCAATCATCCTGTAAAAGCTAATTGTATTTTCCGTTCGAATAAGGGATATCCTGAACTTTGGGATCCTTTAACCGGCAAAACAAGGAGATTGCCTGAATTTTCTGTAAATGATGAACAAACCACCATGCCATTGCAATTTGATACTTACCAGAGTTACTTCATCGTATTTGCAAAAGGCTCAATAGGAGCAACAGTCCGGGGAAAGAATTTTCCTGAAATGGAAAAAATAGCAACATTAAATGGGCCTTGGATGTTAGCTTTCGATTCTAAATTGGGAGGACCTGAAAAAGTAAAATTTGATACCCTTATGGATTGGACTTGCCGCTCGGAAAATGGTATAAAATATTATTCGGGAATAGCAGTTTATCAAAAGAATTTTGATCTCCCTACAGCAGGCGATACCAGCAATCATAAACGGCTTTACCTTGATTTGGGAAATGTGAAAAACATGGCCCATGTAGTGATAAACGGACATGATTTGGGAGTGGTATGGACCGCCCCATGGAAAGTAGATATTACAGGAATAGTAAAACAAAAGAATAATCAGTTGGAGATATCAGTAGCTAATCTATGGCCAAACCGTTTGATTGGTGATGATCATTTGCCGTATGATGGTGTAAAAGATGGGCAATTTCCCGAATGGCTTTTAAAAGGTGAAAAACGAACAAGTGAAAGATATACATTTACAACTTATGACCCATATAACAAAAACTCCCCTTTATTAGAATCAGGATTGATTGGGCCGGTTATCATTCAAAGAGAGGTTTTTTAATGAATGTATTGGTGCGAAATAAAAACACGATTTTTTCATAATTAGATGATATGGTTTTAAAAGGGGTACTACTACTAAATTTAAAACAATTAATTTATTAGCTGTAATCCTTTATTGAAATGGGATACAGCTTAGTTAACCCCGATTTTAATCGGGCAACAATGATATTTTTATTTGCCAAATCTGAATTAATAAGCCGGATAGTGCAGGATGGTTATTATTAAATGTTAAACTAATTTCACTTTAGATTCATTATGTTTGATACTTCACTGTTAAATCTATTTTACGATGCTTAAAATATATTCACTTTTTCGGGTTTCTATTTTTCTGTTATTATTTTCTATTTTTCTTCTGTTAGTAAATACATCTGTGGCTCAGATAAAAGTTGAGAACCTGCTTACAGAAAACCTTACCAATCCTGTTGGCGTTGGTATTATACAACCACAATTGAGCTGGCAATTAAATTCCCCCAAAAGGAAGGTAATGCAAACAGCTTATGAAATAAGGGTGGGCGAAAACATATCCACATTGGAAAAAGGGAAAAAGTTGCAATGGAATAGCGGTAAAATCACTTCTGATCAATCAGTTCATGTAATGTATAATGGAGCAGCTTTGCAATCGGGGAAAAAATATTTCTGGCAGGTTCGGATTTGGGATAATGAAGGAAAATCTTCTGCATGGAGTGCCCCTGCATTTTTTCAAATGGCACTCTTAAATAATAATGAATGGAAAGCAAAATGGATTGCACCAGGTTATATAGAAGATTCCGTTCTGCGCCCAAGCCCCATGTTTAGAAAACAATTTAATGCCTCTAAAAAAATAAAATCGGCTACTGTCTATATTACAGCACATGGTTTATATGAAGCACAGATAAATGGCAAAAGGGTAGGAGATGCTTATTTTACACCCGGATGGACGAGCTACAACAAACGGCTTCAGTACCAGGTATATGATGTAACCGATTTGATAAAAAGAGGCGGTAATGTCATTGGTGTAACGCTGGGCAGTGGCTGGTACCGCGGGCATTTGGCATGGGAAAATAATAAGAATATTTATGGGAAAGACATTTCCCTTCTGCTCCAGTTTGAAATTGTTTATGCGGATGGATCTAAGCAAACCATACTTTCTGATGAAAGTTGGAAATGCTCCACAGGTAGTATTATCAGCTCCAGCATTTACAATGGGGAAACCATCGATGCCCGAAAAAATAAAGCAGGCTGGGAAATGCCCGGATATGATGATACAAAATGGAACGGCGTAAAAGTGGAGAATTTTTCCTACAGCAACCTCGTGGCTACTTATAACGAACCAGCAAAAAAACATGAAACTTTTAAACCCATCAAGGTTATCACTACACCCAAAGGAGAAAAAGTAATCGACTTCGGACAAAATCTTGTGGGTTGGGTAATGCTTCATGTGAAGGGGAATGCGGGTGATACGGTAGTGATACAGCATGCTGAGGTATTGGATAAGGCAGGCAACTTTTATACCGAAAACCTTCGGGCTGCCAAAGCCACTTCTACTTATATCCTTAATGGGAATGGGGATGAATTTTTTGAACCGCATTTTACCTATTATGGTTTCCGGTATATAAAAGTTGAAGGGATAAAAGGAGATCTGAATCCTGATGATTTTACGGCCGTTGCAATCTATGCAGACATGAAAGAAACTGGCACATTTACTACATCCAATCCCCTAATTAATCAATTGCAACATAATATTCAGTGGGGGCAAAAAGGAAACTTTTTAGATGTTCCAACTGATTGTCCACAGCGCGATGAACGACTTGGTTGGACAGGAGATGCCCAGGTATTTTCCAGAACGGCTGCTTTTAATATGGGGGTGTATAATTTTTTTGAAAAATGGATGAAAGATGTAGCAGCGGATCAATTGCCGGATGGTAGCGTTCCCTTTGTAATACCAAATGTGCTTGGCCCCAAATCAGCAGGCTCTGCCGGATGGTCTGATGTGGCTACAATTATACCTTGGAATATGTATTTAGCCTATGGCGATAAAAAAATACTGGATGATCAATACAACAGTATGAAAGCTTGGGTAGAATACATGCACAAAAAAAGTATTAATAATCTTTGGAATACCGGATTTAATTTTGGCGATTGGTTATTCTATCGTCCTGATGATGATAATGATGGCCGTGCTGCTGTTACTGATAAATATTTAATTGCACAATGCTTTTATGCACATTCCACACAATTATTAATAAATGCTGCAAATGTGTTAGGTAAAATTGAAGATGTTTCTTTTTATTCCGGCCTTTTGAAAAAAATAAAAGATGCCTTTATAAAAGAATACATGACCCCCAACGGGCGCCTTGTTTCCAGTACACAAACGGCCTATGTGCTGGCACTCAATTTTGATATGTTGCCAGAAAACCTGCGGGCACAGGCTGCAGAAAGACTGGCTGAAAATATTAAGAGTTACAATTTTCATCTTACAACAGGTTTCTTAGGCACGCCATACCTATGCCATGTGTTAACGCGTTTTGGTTATGATAGTATAGCCTATAAATTATTGTTGCAGGAAACCTATCCCTCCTGGTTATATCCTGTAAAGATGGGCGCTACCACTATTTGGGAAAGATGGGATGGAGAAAAACCTGGTGGAACTTTTGAAAACCCAGGCATGAATTCTTTTAATCATTATGCTTATGGTGCCATCGGCGATTGGATGTATCGCAAAATGGTGGGGCTGGATACGTATGAAGACGGAGTAGGGTATAAGCACATCAAAATAAAACCGCATATTGGTGGTGGTTTCAGTTTTGCATCAGCAAGCCTGATTACTTATTATGGAAAACTTAGTAATAGTTGGAAAATTGAAGGGGATAAAATAATCATGGATGTTGAAATACCAGCCAACACATCAGCAACAATATTTGTTCCCGCAAAAAATGGAACCACAATTTGGGAAGGCGACCTACCTGTTTCTGATTCAAAAGACCTTGAAATTATCAGCCAGAAAGGAGGATATATGATAATTAATGCAGGCTCCGGTCATTATCATTTTACATCTCAGCTAAAATAAATACTCCCTAATCCTATGAAAAGCAAGGGGGCTCATTAATCTTTTTTCCTTTAATTGTTAGGTTGTTGTAGTAGCCCCCTTTTTAAAATTTCAAAATTACATTCTGTTTAAATATTGCTGATAAAAGTTAATAGTTTTACCCCTACTACTAAATTAGGATGTTTACGCTAATATGCTTGTATTTCCATTTTGCTTACAATATTCAATTCATACAGTTTCACAAAGAATTTCTTAATGTTAATTGAAACGGAACGGCATAATGAGCTTGCTCTTTATTTAAAATAATCTCTGCCGCCTTTTCCCCCATCAACTTAAAATCTGTAGATATTGTAGTAATGCCGTTGAGAATAATTTTTTTTAAAGGTGTTTCATTGTATGATATAACGCCAACATCCTTTCCAATTACTTTTTCCCTGTCTATAATCTTTTCTATTAGCGTTACCAGATTATCTTCCATTAAACTAATATATACTATACCATCCTCAATATTTTCTTCCTCTATTTCATCAATAACATTGTGGTTAAAGGCATATTCGCTGCAAAACCTGGCAAATCCATTCAAAATTTCATTGGGGTGATAAGTGTAATTTGGGAATATTATTTTAATAGTGTGGTATTTATTGAGATGGGGAAGCGCCTCTTCCAATGCATTATAAATATCCTGTTCAAAATTTTCATAAACTGTACTGGCATTCCCACACATGCTGTCAATATTTTTATCTAATAAAATCAATTTCCCAGCTGGTATAAGTTTTAAAATTTCTGTAGATGTTTTATTGTCTTCTCTTAAATGAGGTATTATTACATAATGGGTATAATTATCAATACTTTTACTGAGTAATTCTTTAAATAAATTGAAATCATTGTTGTAAATATAAAAATCAACAGTAGCCGACTGGCCTAAGGTTTCAATGAAGGAGTCGTAAATGATCTTTTTATGGGTACTTAGTTTATTAAACAATAGGAAAATTTTATAAAACTGTAATAATTTTGAGTTTTTAATAAAATAGCCTTTACCTGCAATAGAAGCCAATATGCCAATTTTTTTTAGATAGCTGTAACCTTTTTCAATTGTATCCCGCGATACATCCATTTCACTACTAAACTCATTGATAGAGGGAAGAATATCATTGTCTTGTAATTTACCACTAATTACTGCTTTTATAATTGAATTAGCAATCTGCAAATATTTGGGTGTGGCAGATAAAGTATCTAATTCTATAAATTTAAAAAAGTAAGACATCTTTTGGTTAAAATAATATTTTAATACAATAATTAAACAAATATAAACTGTAAAAAGGGATGGATGCACGAATCAGCATAGTGCAGGACAGAGGTAAAAATGGATAGATTATTTTTACTTAAATTTAATATTCATATAGCTATTATGCAAATAATATTAGGCATTATTTTTCATTTTATTGGGGGTGGGGCATCGGGTAGTTTTTATGTGCCTTATACTAAAGTAAAAGGCTGGCATTGGGAAACTTTTTGGATAGTAGGTGGTTTGTTCTCATGGTTAATTATTCCACCCATTGCAGCCTGGCTTACCATTCCACATTTTGCAGAAATTATTTCACAATCATCGCTTTCTACTTTTAGTTGGACTTATTTTTGGGGAGTGCTTTGGGGTATCGGTGGCTTAATGTATGGTTTGGGTATGCGTTATTTGGGCATGTCATTGGGCAATTCTGTTTTACTTGGTTTTACTTCTGCTTTTGGCGCTTTGGCTCCATCTATTTATTATAACTTTTACCCGCAAGATGGCAAGACTACTTTCCATGACCTGCTAACTCAATCATGGGGGCAAGTTGTGCTGATAGGTGTAGTGCTTTGTTTAGTCGGTATTTTTATTTGTGGAAGAGCAGGTGTTTTAAAAGAACATGAATTATCAGAAGAAAAAAAGAAAGAAAGTGTAAAAGAATTCAACTTAGTAAAGGGATTAATTGTGTGCATCCTGGCAGGTATTCTTAGCGCTTGTTTTAATTATGGCATTGAAGCGGGTTCTAAAATGGCAGATGCTGCTAATGAGGCGTGGAAGGCATCCAATCCTTTAGAAACCGGTAATTTTTTATATCGCAATAATGTAATTTATATTGTTTTATTGTGGGGTGGACTTACCACTAACTTAATATGGACATTATTTTTAAATATTCGTAATAAAACTTTTGGTGATTACACCGATAAAAAAACGCCACTTATCAAAAATTATCTTTTCTGTGCATTAGCAGGCACACTTTGGTTTTTACAATTTTTCTTTTATGGCATGGGCGAAAGCAAGTTGGGTAACGGAGCCAGTTCATGGATTTTGCACATGTCGTTTATCATTTTAGTGGCTAATATGTGGGGTTTTGCATTGAAAGAATGGAAAGAAGTGAGTAAAAAAACCCAAACAACCATTATTGTTGGCATCATTACCATTATTGTTTCAGTTATTATGGTAGGTTATGGCAATTCAATCAAATAATTTAACGAAGAAAAAATAGTTTTATGGTAGAACCAACAATTGTATTTAAACATGTAAGTTATTTGTGGAATGATGAAGTGGCAGCTTCAATGAAAGACGATGAAGTGGCATTATTAATTTACCGGTCAAATTTATTAGGCGCAGATTTACGATTGACCAATTATGGCGGTGGCAATACCTCTTGCAAAACATTTGCAAAAGATCCGCTGACAGGCAACGAAACAGAAGTAATGTGGGTAAAGGGCAGTGGCGGAGATATTGGTACTTTAAAGAAAAGTGGTTTAGCTGCATTATATGTTGACCGCCTGCGTAACTTAAAAAAGGTATATCGTGGTATTGAGCACGAAGATGAAATGGTTGAGCTGTTTAATCATTGTATATTCGATTTAGCCTCTAAAGCGCCATCCATCGATACACCATTGCATGGCTTTCTTCCATTTAAACATATTGATCATTTACACCCCGATGCAGCTATTGCCATAGCAGCAGCCAAAGATGGTAAAAAAATTACCAAAGAATTATTCAGTGGAACAATTGGCTGGGTTGAATGGCAACGACC
Source organism: Hydrotalea lipotrueae (assembly GCF_019249625.1). NCBI lineage: Bacteria > Pseudomonadati > Bacteroidota > Chitinophagia > Chitinophagales > Chitinophagaceae > Hydrotalea > Hydrotalea lipotrueae. Next base: position 13,394 of record NZ_JAESDL010000012.1, read on the forward strand.
AGGATTTGATTTGGGCCTTAAATTAAAACAATGTTTAGATGAAAATCCTGGTATTAGAGGCATTATGCTCGGTTCACACGGTTTATTTACATGGGGCAATACGGCATACGAATGTTACTTAAATACATTAGATGTAGTAGAAAAATGTGCTTCCTATATCGAAGACCATTTAAAAAAGAACAAATCAATTTTTGGCGGGAAAAAATTAGAAGCCTTACCAAAAGAAAAACGGTTAATTCAGGCTGCACAATTAGCGCCGGTGTTACGCGGCTTTTGTTCATCACAAACCAATATGATTGGTCATTTTACAGATAATGAAAATGTGTTAGAATTTATTAATAGTAATGACCTTGACAGGCTGGCACCATTAGGCACTTCTTGCCCTGATCATTTTTTACGCACTAAAATCAGCCCCTTAGTACTGAATTTAGAACCAGGTGAAAAACTAAATGATGTAAAATCGGTCAAGGAAAAATTAGCCCCCTTATTTGATGCTTACCGGAAAATGTATGCAGATTATTATAATACTTGTAAGCACTCCAATAGCCCTGCTATGCGTGATGCCAATCCGGTTGTAATTTTATATCCGGGTGTGGGTATGTTCACCTTTGCAAAAGACAAACAAACCGCTCGGGTTGCCTCTGAATTTTATATTAATGCTATTAATGTAATGAAAGGTGCAGAGTCCATTTCTTCCTACACTTCATTGCCCCGGCAGGAAGCATTCAATATTGAATACTGGTTATTGGAAGAGGCGAAGCTGCAACGTATGCCAACCCCCAAAGCATTAACCGGCAAAATCGCACTGGTTACCGGCAGTGCCGGGGGAATAGGAAAAGCAATTGCAAAAAAGTTAGCAGAAGAAGGGGCCTGTATTATTCTGAATGATATTAATGATGAAAGATTATCCACTACTACAAAAAAGTTTCAAGAGCTTTTTGGAAAAGATAGTACCGCTTCGGTGATGTTGGATGTAACCAGCCAGCTATCAATATCGGAAGCATTGAAAATGGCCGCAATTACATTTGGCGGGATAGACATTGTAGTGAATAATGCAGGTATCAGTATTTCTAAACCCATTGAAGAACATAACACAGAAGATTGGGATAAATTATATGATATATTGGTGAAAGGCCAGTTTTTGGTTTCACAGTCATCAATCGACATGATGCGAAAACAAGGATTAGGTGGTGATATTATTAATATTGTTTCAAAAAATTCAATTGTTGCAGGTGCTAATAATGCCGCTTATGGTTCAGCAAAAGCGGCGCAGGCTCATTTATCCCGGTTAATGGCTGCTGAATTAGGAGGGGATAAAATACGGGTTAATATTGTGAATCCCGATGCTGTTATTAGCGATTCTAATATTTGGGCCAATGGATGGGCTGAAGGGCGGGCTAAAGCTTATGGAATTAAAGTAGAAGAACTTCCGGATTTTTATGCTAAAAGAACTCTGCTACATGAAACGATATTACCTGAAGATATTGCCAATGCCTGTTTTGCTTTTGTGAGCGGTCTTCTCAATAAATCCACCGGAAATATTTTAAATGTAGATGGAGGCGTTGCTATGGCATTTGTAAGATAATTTTTTTCGCATAAGCTAGTATCAAATCGTTGATGATTTTCTAATCTGTCAACCTTTTGATTCTTATGTATGCTTGTTTAATTAATTATAATATGCAAGTTAATAATGAAATACAAAATAATTCTACTCAAAAACAATCACCGGTGTATTCAGGAATCGTTAGGGTTGCTTTTAAAATGCAATTGAACAAAGGTTGTAAGGAAGAATATAAAAAAAGGCATGAAGCATTATGGCCGGAACTTTCGTTTCTGCTTAAATCTAACGGCATTAGCGATTATTCTATTTTTTTAGATGAAACAACTTATAACTTATTTGGGGTAATGAAAATGAATAATGCAGGAAAGCCGGATAATTTAGCATTGCACCCGGTTATGCAAAAATGGTGGAATTATATGAAAGATATAATGGAAACAAATACAGATAATTCTCCGGTTTCTGTCCCATTGCAGGAGGTTTTTTATTTGCCTTGATATTTTGAAAAAACGATAATGAAAAATTGCAGCCATGATAATCAACAAAACCTTAATACAGGAAAACAACAAAAACTACAGTCAAGTACATAAACGTAATTATGAATTTGTTGCAGCCGGCATATCCAACATAGACGAAATAATTAAAAAAATAATTGACTTTCAGATCGCTATTCCAAGTTGGGCATTAGGGACAGGAGGTACCCGGTTTGGTCGTTTCCCCGGAGGTGGAGAACCACGTAATCTCGAAGAAAAGATAGAAGATATCGGGTTGCTTCATGCACTAAATCAGTCAAGCGGTGCTATTTCCTTGCACATCCCCTGGGATATTCCCAAAAATGCATCCAATATTCAATTACTTGCAACACAGCATGGCCTAAAGTTCGATGCGATGAACTCCAATACCTTTCAGGATCAACCCCATCAAAAATTGAGCTATAAATTTGGTTCAATGCAACATGTTGATAAAGCTGTTCGCAAACAAGCCATTGATCACAACATAGAGGTAATACATCATGGCATTGAACTGGGTTCAAAATCGTTGACCGTTTGGCTAAGCGATGGCTCCTGTTTTCCAGGGCAGCTCAATTTTAGAAAAGCCTTCCAAAATACATTGGAAAGTTTACAGGAAGTTTATAGTGCTTTACCGGATGATTGGAAGATGTTTGTAGAATACAAAGCCTTTGAGCCTAATTTTTATTCAACTACTGTTGGTGATTGGGGACAATCGTTGCTATATACCTCAAAGCTGGGCAAAAAAGCATATACATTGGTTGATCTGGGCCATCATTTGCCCAATGCCAATATTGAACAAATTGTTGCACTATTATTAATGGAAGGAAAACTGGGGGGCTTTCATTTTAATGACTCAAAATATGGTGATGATGATCTTACTGTTGGAAGCATAAAACCTTATCAGTTATTTTTAATTTTTAATGAACTGATAGAAGGAATGGATGCAAATAAAATGAATCATGCTTCTGATTTAGCATGGATGATTGATGCATCACACAATGTTAAAGACCCATTAGAAGATTTATTGCAGTCAGTAGAAGCCATTATGATTGCTTATGCACAGGCATTATTGGTGGATAGAGAAAAATTAGTGGAAGCACAACAGTGCAATGATGTAGTAACCGCACAAGAAATTCTACAAAATGCATTTAGAACGGATGTTCGGCCATTGGTAGCAGAAGCAAGGGTACGGGCAGGTGGCGCCATAAATCCGATAGCATTGTACCGTAGCCAAAAGGTAAGGAAACAATTAATTAAGGAAAGAGGCATAAAAACTTTAGCAACAGGATTATAATAAGCTTTAAATATAAAGCCATTATAATGTAATAGTTTGTAAATTACAGAGAAGAATAGAACATTAATTTAAAGTTGTAATGCACTGAGAATACTTTTTAATATGATTTCTTAGATGACCCTAAACCATATGAACAAAAAAAATGTAATTGTAATTTTTGATGTGGGTAAAACTAATAAAAAACGATTGCTATTTGATGAACAATATAAACTGGTACAAGAAGAAAGTACCCAATTGAAAGAAATAAAAGATGAGGATGATTTTCCCTGCGAAGATGTAGAGGCGTTAACTAAATGGATTCAAATTTCTCGTAATGATATATTAAATGATAAAAAATATAAAATTAAGGGTATAAATATTTCAGGATATGGTGCCAGTTTTGTTTATCTGGATGTAGAATTAAAGATAATTCCTCCTTTATATAATTATCTGAAACCGTATCCTCCCAGCCTCAGAGAAAAATTTTATAAAACTTATGGTGGAGAAAATGCTCTGTCAAAACAAACTGCTTCGCCCATATTGGGAAATCTTAATTCTGGCATGCAGCTATACCGGATGAAATATGAAAAGCCGGAGGTGTTTGCCAATATAAAATATGCGTTGCACCTTCCCCAATATTTAAGTTTTATTTTTTCAGGCAATCTTGGCTCTGACATAACCAGTATTGGTTGCCATACCCATCTTTGGGATTTTCAAAATAATCAATACCATACCTGGGTAAAAGAAGAAGGCATTTTGCCTAAAATGGCACCTGTTATTGGTAGTAACAGTATTGCCGGATACATTAACAATACCATACCAGTTGGTATTGGTTTGCATGATAGCTCTGCGGCATTAATTCCTTATCTTATTTCGTTTAATGAACCATTCCTGCTTCTTTCAACCGGCACCTGGTGTATTACTTTAAACCCATTTAATCAAACTCCTTTAAGTGATCTTGAATTGCAACAAGATTGCCTTTGCTATCTTTCTTATAAAGGAATCCCTGTTAAAGCGTCTCGGTTATTCGCAGGATATGAACATGAGCAGCAAATAAAAACACTTGCGGAGCATTTTCATAAACCGTTGCATTATTATAAAACTGTTCAATTTGATTTGAACATATATAATAGTCTGAAAACTGTACATGGTTTTTCAGATAAGTTTACAGAGGAAGCGATGAGAGCTAAATCAGGATTTGATCAAAGAAACTTAAATGATTTTAGCAGTTATGAAGAAGCGTATCACCAGTTTGTGGCCGATTTAATTGTGCAACAAATAAAAAGTACCAATCTGGTATTAGAGAATTGTTTTGTAAAGCGATTGTTTGTAGATGGAGGGTTTAGTAAAAATCAGATTTACATGCATTTACTGGCAATGGCCTATCCTCAAATGGAGGTCTATAGTACCTGTTTGCCTCAGGCTTCAGCATTAGGCGCTGCCTTAGCCATACATCAACACTGGAATCCCAAACCCTTACCTACCGATATTTTTGATTTGAAATTATATTCCGGAATTCATGATGATAAAGTATAAAAGCAGTGCGATAATGCTTCAAAATAAATTGAATCAATTTTTTAATAATTGGGCAACAAATAAAATTTTAAAGTAAAATATTTTTAAATGAAATTTATTTATAATTCTAATTTTCCTTCCATTGAAGATTTAAGGGAAAAAGCAAAAAAAAGAATACCCCGGTTTGCCTTTGAATACCTCGATGGCGGATGTAATGAAGAAGTTAATCTTCAGAAAAATACCGCTGAAATCCGTGAGGTAGAGTTGCTGCCTGAATACCTTAAGAATTATGCAGGTATTAACATGAAAACAGAATTATTTGGGCATACCTATGATGCCCCTTTTGGAATTGCACCTATAGGATTACAAGGATTAATATGGCCCAATGCACCGGAAATATTGGCCAAAGCAGCTTTTGAACATAATATTCCATTTACATTAAGTACAGTAAGTACCAGTAGTATTGAGCGTATTGGTGAAATTACAGAAGGAAGAGCGTGGTTTCAGTTATACCATCCGGCAGAAAACAGTCTGCGGGATCAAATCATTAAAAGAGTTGAAGCTGCACAATATCCGGTTTTGGTTATTTTAAGTGATGTGCCCTCCTTTGGTTATCGTCCCAAAGAAATAAAAAATGGATTGGCCATGCCTCCGCGTATGACCTTAAACAATATACTTCAAATAATGGGCAAACCTAATTGGGCCATTAAAACACTGATACACGGCCAGCCTTCTTTTCAGGTGCTAAAACCATATATACCGAAAAAGATGAATATGCATCATCTGGGATTATTTATGAACAAGACTTTTGATGGTAGGTTGAATCAAGAAAAAGTAGCTGCCATTCGTGATCTGTGGAAGGGAAAGCTGGTTTTAAAAGGTATTGTAAGTGAAGCAGATACAGAAACAGCTATTAAACTGGGTATCGATGGTATCATTGTTTCTAATCATGGCGGCCGACAATTAGATGCAGGAGAGTCTTCTATTCATTCACTCAATAGAGTGGTTAAAATTTATGGAGATAAAATAAAAATTATGTTAGATAGTGGCTTGCGCTCAGGTCCCGATATTGCCAGAGCACTGGCTTCGGGCGCACAATTTACCTTTCTTGGAAGATCATTTATGTATGGTGTAGCAGCATTGGGCAAAGAGGGGGGCAATCATTCGATATCTATTCTAAAAACACAGTTGCAACAAGTAATGCAGCAAATTTGTTGTGAACGGGTAGAAGATTTCAGTAACTTCCTTGTTACAAAACGTTCATCTTAAAATAAAAAAATTCATTTGATAACCGTCCCTTTTTTCTCACTAATTTTATAGCAAACAATTGTATTTCTGGAAGCGATTTAAATTAACAATGCACCTGCCAAATAAATCTGTCTGGTTTTTCAACATATTCCAAAGCAAATACAAAAGTAGCAATTTCCCTGCCATTTTCGACACTGGTTCGATAGAACCTGCATAAATATTGGATTGTTTCGAAGATGTTTCGAATACCTGTCGAGGAAATTTAAAAAAAGCCCGAAAACACCGTCTTTGTCTTTCAGGAAAATGTGATTATGTTAAATAAAAGATGTGGGCGCCTTGTCAAAACGCAGGGTGCTTTGCATTTTGTATAGAAAATAAATCATTTTTGAACTTCGACACAGTTTTGTTTACAGCCTTATTTAGGACTGTAAAATTGTTCGACTTCTTTTTAGTGCTCCTTCAAAACTTTCAGTAACATTGGCTTTTCCAATTGCAAACAATAAACGGGCTGCTTTCATTTCTTGCATTACCTGTGCACTGGTTACTTCCGATAAAATGAGTTTTGTACCTCTGTGTTTCGATTCTTTATAAATTTCCTGTAATGTTTTAATGCCGGTAACATCAATCATGGGTACTTGCCGCATTCTAATAATAAGCACTTTAGGCGTTTTTTCTATGAATTTGATGGCATCTTTAAACTTATAAGTTGCGCCAAAAAATAAAGGCCCGGAAATTTCAAAAACCTCCACTTCTTTCGGTATGGAAAAATTACCAATGGAGGCATTGTCGGCATCAGTATTCTCCATTTCTTTTGGCAACAGATTTACTTCGCTAAACTGAATCATTTTGCGCATAAACAGAAAAGCAGCAAGTACCATCCCAATTTCAATGGCCACAGTTAAATCAATTAAAACCGTTAAGAAAAAAGTAGCCAATAAAACCAGCATATCGCTTTTAGGGCCTTTTAAAATAGATACAAAGTTTTCCCACTCACTCATGTTATAAGCAACAATTACCAAAATGCCGGCTAAGGCCGGCATAGGTATTAAAGCAGCCCATTTGCCCACCAGTACCAGAATTAAAAGAAGTGTAATGGAGTGAATAATACCCGCAATAGGTGTACGTCCGCCGTTCTTGATGTTGGTAGCTGTACGTGCAATGGCGCCGGTTACCGGAATACCACCAAAAATGGCTGAAAAGAGATTGGCGGTTCCCTGTGCAATTAATTCAGTATTGGAGCGATGGTTACCCCCTATCATGCCATCTGCTACCACAGCAGAAAGCAATGATTCTATTCCACCCAGTAAAGCAATGGTAAATGCAGGTTGAATTAATGCTTTAATAACGGAAAAGTTAATGGTAGGAATAATGGGTTCCGGTAAATGATTGGGGATAGCACCAAAACGACTACCAATGGTTTCAACCGGTAAATGAAAAAACTGCACTACAGTAGTAGTAAGAAGTATGGCAATTAGTGAGCCGGGTATTTTATGTGAAATACGCGGCCAGAAAATAATAATCAGTAGTGTTACTGCTCCAATCGCCAATGCATATACGTTAGTTGTGTTTATGTGTAAACTAAATTGATACCATTTCGATAAAAATCCTGCCGGTACGCTGCCCATGTTAAGGCCCAAAAAATCTTTTACTTCCGATGAAAAAATAATTAAAGCAATACCGCTGGTAAAGCCAACAATTAATGGGTAAGGTATAAATTTAATAACGGTACCCAAACGCACTAAGCCCATAATAATTAAAATAATGCCTGCTATAAAAGTTGCAATCACTAAGCCACTAATACCGTATTGCATTACAATGCCATATACAATTACAATAAAAGCGCCGGTAGGGCCTCCTATTTGCACTTTACTGCCACCTAAAGCAGAAACAATAAAACCACCAATAATAGCTGTATACAATCCTTTTTCCGGCGAAACTCCGGAAGCAATGGCAAAAGCTATTGCCAGGGGCAATGCTACAACGCCAACAATTAACCCCGCCAGTAAATCTTTTATAAATTGCTGTAATGTGTAATGTTGAAGCGTATCTAATATTTTTGGTTTAAAAAACATATTATAAAATTGATTTTAGAAATGATTTCCACAAAATTAGCACAGGCAGGCAGCTTTAGTGGTAAACCTTATCAATCAGTAAAGTGAGTTTTATCAATTTTTAAAACAGGGAGAACAACCATTTTGCCGGAATGCAATAACTTACTGTAAATTGTTTCCTGATTCATAAAGTTGGCAGATATGGAATATTTTTTAGGGATAGATATGGGCACCACCTCAATCAAGGCAGTTGCATTTTCAAAAAATGCTACAATGCTGTATCGTTATGCAATTGAAAATGAAACTTTATATCCTCAGCCCGGTTTTGCAGAACAGCATCCCGATAAAATTTTACAGGCCGTAATCAACTGTGTGTTGGAAGTGGCAGCTTATTTGCAACAGCCACCTTTGTGTATCAGTTTTAGTGCGGCACTGCATGGGCTCATTGCCATTGATGCCGCAGGTATACCCTTAACCAATTGCATTTTATGGAGTGATACAAGAGCTGCACAAGAAGCGCTGACCTTGCACCAAAACGGTATAGCAAGTGAAATTTATCAGAAAACAGGCGTTCCTGTACATGCCATGACACCGCTTTGCAAACTGTTTTGGCTTCAAAAAAACAATCCGGATGTTTTTAAAAAATCAGCCAGATTTATAGGAATGAAAGAATATGTACTGCATGCATTAACAGGTAAATATGCTATTGATACTTCATTGGCAACGGCAATGGGCTTGTGTAATATTTATTTGTTACAATGGGATGATAGTATTTTATCGCTGGCCAATATATCCAAACAACAACTTTCTGAAATTGTGCAAACAGATGCCGTTTTTTATGTAAAAAATGGAGTGCTCCCCAACTGGGCAAATGCCATTCCTTTGGTAATTGGTGCCGGAGATGGCCCGCTGGCTAATTTAGGAATGGGTATTATTGATGACCGGAATATAGCAGTTACTATTGGTACCAGTGCTGCGGCCAGAAGGACAATTCAATCTCCTCAGTTAGATGATGGCATGCAAACATTTTGTTACCATCTTCAACATACTACTTATGTAATGGGTGGTGCTTCTAATAATGGTGCCAGTGTTTTACAGTGGTTGAAAGAGGCAATATTGCAATCAAATAACACATATACTACACTTGTAGCAGAAACAGCAGCCATACCTGCGGGAAGCAATGGCTTATTGGTTTTACCTTTTATTGCCGGAGAAAGAGCCCCATTGTGGAATGCAAATGCTACAGCAGCTTTTTTAGGAATGACCCAACAGCATACCCGTGCTCATTGTATTAAAGCAGTAATGGAAGGGGTTTTATTGAATGTTTACACCATTATACTGGCTTTGCTAAAAACCAATAGCAATGTGGAAAGTATTTACGCCGGAGGTGGTTTTGCTGAAAGTGCTGAATGGGTGCAAATGCTGGCCGATATATGTGGATTACCCGTTCAATTACCTGCAACTGTTGAAACATCTGCCTTGGGTGCTGTTATGATAGGTGCCAAAGCTACCGGACATGCCAACGTAGCATCATCAAAAAATAATTTAACGGTCTATATGCCCAAAGCGGCTTCACATCAGATATACCAAAAAGTATTTTTGCAGTATAATGAAGCGCTGAAAAATTTGGGATTATTAAAAAAGCCGCTTGAATAAATGTTCAGCAGCTTTTATCCATACTATTTATTTTTTCTTTAAATCTGCTGCAGTTAAACCTTTTTCGGGGTCTTTCATAAATTCATCTTTACATTCCTTACTGCAAAAACCAATTATGTGGCCTTTATAATGCACGGTGTCTTCTAACCCTGCTCTGGCAGGCATGCCGCAAGAGGGGTCGCGCTGGTTATCTACCATATCTGCGGTAAACTTAGCCTGCATAGGCATGGGTGCCATGGCGGCGGCAGTATCTTTTTTCACTTCAGTTTTCTCGTTGTTGTTAGCACAAGCTGCTAAAAAAAGTAAAGCCGATGCTGCTACAATTAATTGCTTCATATTCATCGTTTTGGGTAAAGTTAAAAACTAAAACTTACATGTACATCACCTCTCCAATTTAATTTTGTTTGTCCTGCTGCATAATACTGGCTTACAGGGGCCATACAAGTAATGCCAACATTCATTTTTTTAATACCCACTTCTACTCCTGCCATGGCGCTGGTAATATAACCACCGGTAGCAGCTACGCTCATTTTACTGAGGGTATTGGCTGCAGTATTTTCGTACATCATACCGGCATTGGGCATTATGTTCATTTTCTTCAGCAAAATGTTGTAATAACCAATGGCGCTGCCGGTAAATTTGTTGCCAAACTGGTATTCGTTTTTTGCAGTATTTGCTTTGTAGGTTAGGGTGGAGTTAACGCCCCAGTTGCCAATACGAATATTGTACATGGTGTTCAACATAAAATCAATACTGCCGGTACCTAATTGTGCATTTACATCAGCTACGGTAATGTTTGGGTCTTTTAAATTTACATCCATTTTGCCGGTGGGTAGTTTTATACCTCCGCCAACCCACAACTGTTGCTCAATGCCAGCTCTGTGTTCGTAAGTTTTTATTTTATGAAACAACAAATAATTTGCCATGAGTGATGCATCGCCCAAACCATTTTTATTGGTAATACCATCATCATCTATTTGTTTGTTGAAATGAACTGGCACAATATATAATAATTGCCAACGCTTTGCTACATTAAACCCACCCCAAACCTGTATAGTATTGTAATAGTTATGACTGTACTGTGTAGGATCGTTTACCAATACCGTATTGTAGTTCATATACTGGTATCGGATGCCAATAAATTTGGTTCTGAAATGGGGCATTAACCCCAAATAAAAATTACTGCCGCCGCACCCGCAAATAGCGCATGCAAATGATGATGCAGTAATACATAAAAACAAAATTGTTGTAATGTATTTTTTGTACATAAATCTTTTTTTAGAAATTGAAATACAGGCAGTGTTGTAACTGTGTTGTACATCATTGCATGTAAAACAAACCATTACAAATATTGCTGAAAGAAAAAACAGAAAAATTATGCCCGCATTGCAGGTGGATGAAATAAAGGCACAGTAACGCCTTTATTGAGTGTTGCTGCATACAGAAAATATGAAGTTGCAGTATAAAAGGCGTGATTTATATGAAGCGGGTAATGCTGATAAGCAAATAAATCAATTGTTTTAAAACTTTTATTGCTATTAGTGGCAGGTTGTGCCGCTTTTTTAAGCTCTTTGGCCAAATGGCACTGGCCATTACAATGCATTTGTGGTTTATTTTTATTAACACAGTATTCCTGTGTAATGGCAGCAGTATTTAGTCTGTAATACAGTTCAATTAAGTTGGTTTGAAAGCTTTCTGCTCCAATACCAATTATCATGAAAACTATGATCAGGGGTTTCAACATCAGTGGCAAAATTATGATTAAACCTACCTAAAATTATGATGCTAAGCATAATTTAATAAGTAATGCAATAAAATAATGTGTGGTACAACTTGCGGAATACTGTTTAAAATGGATTAAATATATTACAGCCTTAAATTCAAACACAGGTTAAAATAATTGTCATGCAGGAAGATATTATTATCCAAATCAGTAACCGATTAAAAGAAATTAGAAAAGACAGAAATGTTACACTGCAGGAATTGGCCGAAAAAGCGGGTATCACTAAAAGTATGTTAAGTCAGGTTGAAAACAGCAGAAGTATTCCTTCGTTAAGTGTATTGCTGAATTTAATTAAAGGGCTTGAAGTTGACCTGAACGAATTTTTTAAGAATATCAATCTTCAATCCGGCAGTAAAGTAATTTTTAAAAAGAAATCAGCATATCAATATTTTGAAAAAGAAAACGCTGTAGGTTTTTACTACCAGCGCATATTCACAGCTACTTTTGAAGAGTATCATTTAGATTTTGTTTTGTTGCGTATAGAACCCGGTGCTCAGCGCCAGCCGGTGAGTACGCAGGCATTTGAATTTAAATATTTACTACAAGGCAATTTGTGTTATACCATTGGTGAAGATAATTATGATATGGAAGCCGGCGATTCGTTGTTTTTTGATGCCACAGAACTACATAATCCTGTAAATACCGGAAAGGAAGATGCATTGTTGCTGGTAGTGTATTTTTTTCTTCAAAAGGGATAATACCTGCCGATGTTGTTAACAATTAATTCATAAAAGTTTAATATTGGTTAACTGTATGCTTCATTTTGCTTCTTTTGTTAAATATTACTTTACTATTTGTTAATATTCCCGCAATAATTCCATAACATTGGCCGGATAGTTTTGCCTTATAACTAAACATATTGTTTATGAAGCAAATTGTCCCCAAATTTTTCAGGCTACTGTTGTTTGTAACAGTTGGTCTGCTCACTGCTTCTACCGTTCAGGCGCAGAGTATGGTGCTAAAAGGACGTGTTGTAGATGCGGTTTCACAAACACCTATTGAAGGTGTTTCCATTGCTGTTAAAAAAACCAATCGAGGCACTACTACCAATGCGGATGGTGATTTTAGCATTTCAGTTGAAAAAAATGATGTCATTGAGTTTTCTTATGTAGGGTTTGAAAGTAAAAGATTGGTAGTACACAATGGCGATGCCGTTGCCATTGCACTGAATCCGCAAAATGCCGATTTAAGTGCGGTAGTTGTTACTGCTACAGGTATTAAAAAAGAAGCCAAGCGTTTGGGTTATGCAGTACAAACTATTGATGCTACCAAACTTACCAAAGCAAGAGAGGCCGATCCTATTAATGCTTTAAAAGGCAACGCTGCAGGTCTTGCCATTAATATCAATTCAGAAATTGGCCATTCACCCGGTATTATTATACGTGGTGAGAATGGGGCCAACGATCAGCCTATGTATGTTGTTGACGGGGTACCATTTACGTCGGATACTTATAATATCAATCCCGATGATATTGAAACGATTACAATTTTAAAGGGTCCTAATGCCGCCTCTTTATATGGTTTTCAGGGAAAGAATGGCGCCATTATTATTACTACAAAAAAGGGTTCTAAAAACAAGGGCCTGCATGTAGATTTTAATTCAAGCACACAGATTAACAAAGGATTTATTGCTTTGCCGAAATACCAGGATTTATATGGCCCCGGTGATAATGGTAAATATGCATTTGGTGGTGGTGGTTCCGGTCCGGCTAACTATCGTGGCGGCGGTGCCATTGGCGTAGGTGTTAACGATTATGATTATGATGTTTGGGGTCCTCAATTCAGAGGGCAGTTATTGCCGCAGTACGATGGTACATACGATCCTACACAAAATTATACCACAACTTTTGCAGATGGCTCAACTTATATTGGCCATGTACAGCCTACACCATGGATTGCCCGTGGTAAAGATAACCTTCGAAAATTTATACAGGCAGGATTGCTTTCCAGTAACAGCGTTTCTATTTCTTCTTCTACCGAAAAAACAGATGTACGTTTCTCTGTAGGTAATACTTATCAAAAAGGGATTGTACCCAACACGCAGTTAAACAATTTTAATGTAACTGCAAGTGTTACACAACACTTCAATCCAAAATTAACATTGAGTAGTTACATTAACTACAGCCGACAATCTACTCCAAATATTCCGGATGTACAGTATGGTCCAAACAGCATTATTTATAATATTATTCTTTGGGGTGGTGCAGACTGGGCGATGAGTGATATGCGAAATTACTGGCAACCGGGTTTAGCAGGTATTCAACAAAAATACGAAGAGTTTTATCGATATAATAACCCTTACTTTATGTCGTATGAGTGGTTAAGAGGCCACTATCAAAACAACATGTATGGTTATGTTTCATTGAACTATAAACCCACCAAAAATCTTGAATTTCAATTAAGGCCCAGTGTTTCAACTTATGATATGTTCAATTCTGAAAAAATGCCTTATTCTGCCGGTGCTTATGGCAGAGAGTTGCGTATGGGCGATTACAGAGAAGACCGAAGAGGACAATACGATTCATATGTGGATGGTCAGGTACGTTATAAAAAGAATTTATTCGGATTTTTAGATGTGGAAGCTTTGGGTGGAGGAACAGTGCGTAGCTTTAATTTCAACTCCAACTTCACTTCTACCAACTATTTGAATGTTCCGGGTATTTACTCATTTTCAAACTCATTGTATCCTTTAACAGGAAGTACATTCCATTCGCAAATGAAAGTGTTGAGTGCTTATTATTCCGTTGATCTGGGTTATAAATCTTACCTCATAGCCAACGTAACAGGAAGGGTTGATAAATCATCTGCTTTACCTGCCAATAACAACAGCTATTTTTATCCATCATTTAACCTGGCATCAGTGTTATCTGATTACATTAAATTACCAAGAGCCATTTCCTTCTTAAAAGTAAGAGGTTCTTATGCTGAAAGTAAAAGTGGAGGCACTAATGCATTCTTTACTCCCGATATTAGTGCAACACCGGCAGCAGGTTATGGTTACAACTGGTATTCTCCCTATGGCGGCCCTAGTTATCAGTTCTCACAGCCTTATACTTTAAGCCCAACATTTACCAATCAGTTAAGCAATAGTGCCAGCTATACCAACCAAACAGTAAGTGCCAATATACAAACAGCTGAACGAAAAGCTACAGAATTTGGTGTAGACATTCGCTTCTTAGATAACAAATTAGGATTGGATGTAACCCATTATCACTATCTGAATACAGGTATTGTAAATCAGGGAACTTCAGCAGCATCCGGTTATTCTAGTTTCTTAACCAATGGTAATGCTTATACCAATGATGGATGGGAATTTACCATGAATGCCAACCCCATTAGCAATGCCAATGGTTTTAGTTGGAATGTAGTTGCCAATGTATCTACTTATGTAAAAAAATGGGTAAACAATTCTAATCCAAACAACTATTCAAAAAATGGTACCCGGGTTGATTTAGTTTACGGTAATGCCTTTGTGCGTACACCCGATGGTAAAATGGTGATTGATCCTGCATCAGGCCTTTATTTGCGTTTTTCAGATTTAGGTTCTTCTGCACAAAAAATTTATGGCCACTCTGATCCCAATTTTCAATGGGCAGCCATCAATACCTTCAGCTATAAAAACTTTGTCCTCCGCTTTCAGTTTGATGGAATGGTGGGAGGTGTAATGGAAGATTATGTTCGTAAAAAAACACTGCAGGGTGGAAGACATATTGAAAGTGCAACAGGTGCATTTGGTGTAGCCAGACCTTTTGATGAGGCCAACATAGCAGCCTATACCGGACAAGGCGTTAATTTAACCGGAGCACCAATTAGTTTAGACCCCATTACCGGGCAAATTAATAATATGAAAAGTTTAACCGAAACACAAAATACTACCAAAAGCCAGGTTCAGCCCTTTGTTACCCGTATGGCTTCTATCCCCGATTTAGATATTATTAAGAAAACGTATGCTAAATTAAGAGAGGTTACTTTAACTTATAACATTCCGGCAAACAAACTGAAACCTACTTCATTTATACGCGGAGCGAGTGTTTCACTGGTGGGTAGAAATTTACTGTACTTCTTCCCCAATCGGTATAAAGATTTAGATGTAGACCAGTATACACAAGACAGTGGTTCCGGTCTTCAAACACCTACCACCAGAAGTTATGGTTTTAATGTAAACCTATCCTTTTAATTCATAAAGCAAATTGTATGAAACAGATAAAAAATATTTCTCTTTTTTTATTGGGTGTTTTGCTGCTGGCTTCCTGTACTAAAAAAATTCAGGAACTTCAGGCCGACCCCAATAAACCTACCAGCGTTCCTGCGGGCTTAATTTTAGGAACGGTATTAACAGATATGGCCGGAAATGGCAGTGCCGGTTCTTTAGGTGGCCTCAATTCCTGGAATAATGTGCACAACTGGAACCAGTATTTCTGTAATAACTACGACTATTATGGAAATAATATTTACTCTTGGACCAATGGTTCGTTTGACCCCTACTTAGTTCTGAAAAATGTGGTACAAATGGAGCGTGAGGCTGTTGTAAAAGGCGCTTCATCTGTTAACCCTTATGAAGCAGTAGGCAGATTTATTCGTGCTTATTACTTTTACAATCTTACTTCTTTGTTTGGTGATGTTCCATTAACACAGGCTTTACAAGGTTCCGCAAATCCTACCCCGTCATATACCCAGCAACAACAGGTGTTTGCTTATATATTGAATCAGTTAGATACTGCCAATACACATTTTGCAACATTAATTGCCAATAACGATCAAACATTATCTGCCTCACAAGATTTGTTTTATCAGGGCAATTTATCAAAATGGCAAAAATTGGTCAATGCTTTTAAGTTAAGGGTGTTGATTCAGTTAAGTTCAAAAACATCAGATGCAACTTTAAATGTTGCTGCACAGTTTGCAAATATTGTCAATAATCCTTCCAAGTACCCCATCTTCACCAGTCAGGCAGATGATATGGCAGCAAAATATGATGCTACTTATTTGCAATATCCTTTCAATCCCAGCAATTTCGGTTCTATTGCACAGCGTAACAACATGGCCGATACTTATGTAAAAGCTTTAACCACTATCAACGATCCCCGTGTGTTTGTTACCTGCGAACCGGCATGGGCATTGGTTGGAAGCGATACCTTACAGCCTGCTAAATTTCAATATTTTGTGGGTGCCAGCACAGGTTTACCACTTTCAATTATGTATGGTAATGCTTCTGCCAATTTATACTCCTTTCCAAACCGTAAAAGATATTATTCAACTTTTACCGGTGAACCTGATGTATTGGTTGGTTTTAAAGAACAAAACTTCAATATTGCCGAAGGTATTGAAAGAGGTTGGGTTTCAGGAAATGCAGAAAGCTATTATAAAACAGGCATCATTGAGTCGATGAAATTTTATGGCATAGATGTAACACAGCCCGGCTTTAATGCTTACTTTCTTCCTCCGGGTAAAACATCAACCACACAGGTAACACCTTATAATGTTTCGTTCAACTTTGCCAATTATTATGCACAGCCTGCAGTACAACTTTCTTCAAATCCGGCAACTGCTATACAACAAATTGTATTGCAAAAATATATTGCCATGTTCCAAAATTCAGGCTATGAGGCATATTACAATTGGCGCAGAACAGGCGTTCCAGCTTTTGAAGGGGGCAGTGGTGTGGGTAACAATGGCATTATTCCAATCAGATGGGCTTACCCGGTTTCTGAACAGGCACAAAATGCCGCCAACTGGAAAACTGCACTACAAAGCCAGCAATTTTCAGCCGATGATTTGAACCAAAAAATGTGGTTGTTGAAATAACTTTTTTGATGCATTAATGATAAAAGTGAAAAATGTGTATCAATATATTGTACTGATTTTGGTAGTTGGTTTTAGTAGTAGTTTTTCTGTTCAAGCGCAGAAGAGGAATGGGGCACTACCTCATTCCTCAACTGCTTTTGTTGTAATAGCGCATAGAGGTAACCATGTGTTTTATCCTGAAAATACCATTTCCGCAATTCAAGCAGCTATAGAGGCAGGTGCGCAATATGTTGAAATAGATTTACGAGAAACCATTGATAGTGTAATGATACTCATGCACGATGCAACAGTTGACAGGACAACAAATGGTAAAGGTGCGGTGAGCAGTTTGGGTTATGCACAAATTAAAGCTTTACATACAACGGCTAAAGATGGGCAATTATATACTATCCCGTTATTTTCAGAAGTATTACAACTTTGTAAAAACAAAATCAATATTTACCTTGATTTTAAAAATGCCAATGTTGCAAAAGCATGGAACATGATACAACAGGCAGGCATGCAAAATCAAATTATTGTATATCCCAATACCTTACAACAATACCATGAATGGCAAAAGTTAGCACCACAAGTACCTATCATTACCAGCGTACCCAAAACAAGTTCAACAGAAAAAAAATTAAATAAATTTTTTATAACCATGCATGTAGCTGTTGTAGATAATTTGTATGATGAAAACTTAATTAAAATAGCCCATGTAAATCATGTAAAGGTTTGGTTAGATGTAGAAAGCCCACAAGAATCAACAGCAATTTGGGATAAATTTTTGAAAATGGGAGTGGATGGTTTACAAACCGACCACCCGCAACAACTATTGAAATACATAACTCAAAGGCAAATGGAGCTTGAATAAATTCAATGAACGAATAGCTAATATTTAATAACTTTAAAACGCATTTATGAAAAGAAGTATGATTTGTTTGGCAATTTTATTAGCGGTTTTTTGTACAAATCCGTTATTGGCACAACGTAAAACTGAAAATGTGGTTATTGTAACCTTAGACGGATTACGTTGGCAGGAAGTATTTAAAGGGGTAGATTCTTATTTATTGGCCGACAAAAACTATATGCACGACAGCGACTATATAGCTGAAAAGTTTACAGCGGTAACACCCGCTGAAAGCAGGGCTAAATTATTTCCTTTTCTTTGGTCTACTGTTGAACAACGGGGACGGCTTTATGGCAACCGTTTATATGAGAATGATATGAACGTAGCCAACCGCTACCATTTTTCATATCCGGGATACAATGAAATAATGACCGGTTATCCAGACACAACGGTTAATTCAAACGATAAAATCAAAAATAAAAACGAAAATGTTTTAGAGTTTTTGAATAAGCAGAAGGGATTCAACGGAAAAGTGGCTGCCTTTTCTACCTGGGATGTGTTTCCTTATATTTTAAATAAATGGCGGAGTGGCATTTATGTAAATTCAGATACAGATACCTTGCATTTTAAAAACAGTAACTTAGCATTAATTAATGATATGCAGTTTTTAACGGCACAGCCCTTGAGTGTGCGCCCGGATATTTTAACTTATATGGCAGCCCGCGAATATCTGAAAGCTTATCAGCCAAAGGTATTGTATATTGCTTTCGATGAAACCGATGATTTTGCACATGGCGGAATGTATGATCAGTATTTAAAAAGTGCACATGCCGAAGATGCCATGATACACGATTTGTGGAACTATCTGCAATCCAATCCTGTATATCGTAACAAAACCACTTTAATTGTTACCTGCGATCATGGAAGAGGTGATGTAAATAAAGATAACTGGCGCAGTCATGGTTCACGTATTCCGGAATCTTCACAAATTTGGATGGCGGTAATGGGGCCGGATATTACACCGGAAGGAGAAGTAAAAACACACATGCAATTGTATCAGGAACAAATTGCTGCTACTATTGCGGCTATGTTGGGATTTCATTTTACAGCCAATCATCCCGTTGCAAAACCAATTGAGCAACTGTTACAAAAATAAACGGCATGAACAAAGAACAAATTGAACAAATGGCCCATGAAATAATTGAGTTATATAAAAAATATGGGCATGAAGATTATATAGGTGAGCCGGTTTCACAATTAGAGCACATGTGCCAATGCGCTCAACTGGCTGAAGAAGGCGGGTATGATGATGAGGTAATATTGGCTGCTTTCTTTCATGATATTGGGCATTTATATGAACACATAATGCCCGAAGGGAGTGCTGCCGGCCATATGGATAATTTTGGATTGGTGGATCACGAAAAATTAGGTGCAGCCTATGTTTTGGAAATGGGTTTTTCTTTGAAAATTGCAAAACTGATTGAATCGCATGTAAATGCAAAAAGATACCTAACTTATAAAGATCCCGAATATTATGCACAATTATCTGAAGCCAGTAAACAAACCCTTCAATTTCAGGGAGGGGTAATGTTACCTGAAGAAGCTGCAGCTTTTGAAGCAGATCCCTTGTTTCCATTATATATAGCACTACGCCGTTGGGATGAACAGGCCAAAGTAACCAACAAATCATTACCCGATTTAGAAACTTATCAGCAGCGCATCATAGAACACTTAAAACAACAAAATTAATATGCCCATTCAATTAGTAGTTTTCGATATTGCAGGAACAACTGTAGCCGATCATGGCAACATCAATCAAACTTTTAGAGATGCTTTTCAGGCAGCAGGATTAAACGTGCAACCGGATGATGTAGATAAAGTAATGGGGTATAAGAAAATAGAAGCCATTGAAATTATTCTGCGCCAATATAAACAACCTTTATTGCCCGGCCATAGCATCGAATCTATTCATACCGATTTTACCAATCGTATGGTGCATTATTATGAAACAACACCATCCTTACAACCATTGCCTTTCGCAGAACAAATTTTTTCCTGGTTAAATAGTTTGGGTATTCAGGTTGCATTAGATACCGGATTTACCAGGCCTATTACGGATGCAATTTTAAACAGATTACATTGGAATCATCATCCCGATATTGCTTGTGTAGTTTGCAGCGATGAAGTGCCCGAAGGCAGGCCGGCACCCTATATGATACAATCTATTATGGAAAAAACCCGTGTGCAGGATGCTAAAAATATAGCAAAAGTAGGTGATACGAAGGTAGATGTATTAGAAGGGCGAAATGCAGAATGTGGTATTGTAATAGCCACTACAACAGGCACATATACCGAGTTGCAACTGCGTACCTATGCTCCCGATTATATCATTCATTCACTTAATGAACTTAAGGGAATTATACAACCGCAATGGTAGTAAATTATATTAAAAAGCATCGGGAGTTTTTTGTAGCCTTATATGCTGCCGTAATTACTTTTCTTACCTATGCAACGGTATACGCCTTCCGTAAGCCTTTTACAGCCGGTACATATCATGATATGCCTGCAATTTTTGGATTGGCGTATAAAGATGCATTAGTAATTAGTCAGGTATTAGGTTATATGTTCAGTAAGTTTTATGGTATTAAATTTATTGCCGAGCTTAAACATTTTGGAAGAGGCAAGTTAATATTAATGTTAGTAGGTGTTTCGTGGTTGGCACTTTTGCTATTTGCCATTGTGCCGGCACCATACAATATTCTTTTCTTATTCATCAATGGCTTCCCGTTAGGAATTATCTGGGGAATTGTTTTTTCCTTTGTTGAAGGAAGAAAGGCAACCGACTTTATTGGAGCAGCATTAGCAGTTAGTTTTATTTTCTCCTCCGGTTTTGTAAAATCGGTAGGTAAAACTTTGATGGTGCAATTTCACATTAAAGAATTATGGATGCCTTTTGTAACCGGATTGGTTTTTGCTATACCCATGATAATACTGTTATGGTTATTAGAAAAAATTCCGCCGCCAACAGAGGCAGATAAAGCACAACGCGTTATCAGGGCTTCATTAAACAAAGCAGAAAGAAAAATCTTTTTTAAAAATTTTAGTACCGGATTGGTGCTATTGGTATTAGTATATGTAATATTAACGGTGTTTCGTGATATCCGTGACAATTTTGCGGCAGATATGTTCCGCGAAATGGGTTTTGGTAAAAATGCTGCCGTATTTACTGAAACAGAAACGCCCATTTCAATTATTGTCCTGATTTTGATTAGCAGTATGATATTTATTAAAAACAATGCACGTGCTTTTTTTATAACGCATTATTTAATTATTGCCGGTTTTATGATAGTCGGTGTCAGTTCCTGGCTTTTCTTATATCAACATTTACCGCCATTGTATTGGATGACGCTGGTGGGTTTAGGTTTGTATGTGGGCTATATTCCCTTTAACTGTATATTATTTGATAGAATGATTGCCACTTATCGGTATATGGGTAATGTAGGTTTTTTAATGTATGTGGCCGATTCGTTCGGATATTTAGGAAGTGTAGGTGTAATTATACTCAAAACATTTTTTAGTGGACATATGGAATGGTCTGTTCTGTACGGAAACGGCGTTATTATTTTTTCTGTAATAGGTGTTGCAGTTACCGCCATTGCTTTGTACTATTTTAAATCGAAATATAATAAAATAAATATTGTGTATGCCTAATCAGTCTGCAATTGTAATTGGCGCCGGTATTGTTGGGTTGGCAACGGCAAGGGCTTTGAGTTTAAAAGGATATTCCGTTACTGTAATAGAACGTAGCGAAAAAGCAGTTGGTGCATCCATTCGTAATTTTGGAATGGTTTGGCCTGTAGGGCAACCCGATGGTGTATTGTATAACAGAGCCATGCGGAGTAAGGAAATTTGGAAAGAAGTGGCAGATAGTACCAATATATGGTATAGAGAATCCGGCAGTTTACATGTTGCTTATTATGAAGATGAAATGCAGGTGCTGGAAGAATTATTTGATACCTTTCATCAAAATGGGAGGCCGGTAGAGTTAATGCGTAAAAAAGATATTATTGAGGAATTTGAAGGCGTAGTTGAATTGGGTTTATTAGGTGGTTTATACAGTGCCACTGAAATGGTGGTTGATCCACGTAAAGCTATTGCAACCATACCTGTTTATTTATCAGAATATTTAGATGTTCAGTTTATTTGGAGCAAGGCCGTGAACCGGGTAGAATCGGGTAAAGTATGGATGGGGAATGAAACCCTGCAGGCCGATTTGGTGATGGTATGCAGTGGTGCCGATTTTGAAACTTTGTTTCCAGAGGCATTTGCGGCGTTGGCTATTACAAAGTGTAAGTTACAAATGCTTCGTTATAGTGCAGGTAATGATGGTATGCATATTGGTACTTCATTATGTGGCGGATTATCTTTAATTCATTACCAAAGCTTTAAAGCCGCCGCCTCTTTGCCACAATTAAAGGCAAGATATGAAAACGATATGCCCGAATATTTAAAATGGGGTATTCATGTAATGGTTTCACAAAATGATGAAGGTGAGCTTACTGTTGGTGATACACATGAGTATGGCTTAACACTCGATCCGTTTGATGCTGCACATTTAAACAATCTGGTAATACAATATTTACAACAGTTTGCTCATTGTACCAACTGGACATTATTGCAAAGCTGGAATGGCATTTATCCTAAAATGACCAATGGTGATACCGAAGTATTTTTTAAGGCCTTGCCGGGTGTATATGTTTTAAATGGATTGGGCGGAGCAGGAATGACCCTTTCGTTTGGTTTGGCTGAAGAGAAAATAAACGAAATTGTATAGCCTTAAGAAATTTTTATTGTTTTATAAAATATTTTTCTCTTTCAAGCAGCATAATACAGCTTGAATTTCTCTTTTTCATGTTATTTGCATAAAAAATATCAATAATCATCAATTTGTAGTATGTTTATCATGATATTTATTGCTGTTGAACTATTTTAGCGCTTTCATTTGCTGTATCAAATAAACACTATTTTTAAATTTTAAATGTGTTGATATGAAAAAGATAGCCCTGCTATTTATTACCGTTATTGCTATGTTGCCATCTCATGCACAAGGTGTTGCTGCGGCCATTGCCGATGCCAATAAATTTGTTGGCAATTATTTACAACCTTTTGGCGAAGGAGAAATTTACAATATGAATCGCGGCTGGTATAGTACGGCAAGGGCTCATAAACTATTGGGTTTTGATCTTTCCGTTAGTTTACAGGCTGCTGTAGTGCCAACCGATAAACAAAATTTTACATTTAATAATGCTGATTATTCAACCTTTAAATTAAATGGCGGTGCAACGAGCGCCAGTCTGCCCACGTTTATGGGAGGCAGCTCATCACAAAGCATTCATGTAAATGTTACCGAAAACGGACAGCAGGCGTACACCGATTTTACAACCCCAACCGGTATAGGAAACGATTTTAAAAAGAATATTTCATTTTTGCCGGTATCTGTTCCACTGCCGGTAGCACAGGTGGGCATTGGTATTTTTAAGCATACCGATTTAAAAGTGCGTTACTTCCCAAAAACAGATTTAAGTAATGTTTCAATGGGCATTTTTGGCATAGGCTTGCAGCATGAATTTTCTAATTACCTGCCATTTCTTAAAAAAGTGCCATTTCTGCATTTGTCGGCTTTGGCTGCCTATAACCACCTTTCAGCCGATTATTATCCTAATTTAACCAATTCCGGTTCTGTTCGAAGCAATAATGCAGATTTGAAGTATGATATCTCTGCCTATACTGTTCAGGCCATTGCATCTGTAAAATTTTCATTTTTAGAAATTTACACAGCTATAGGTTATAATTCGGGTAAATCTAATATCAATGTAAATGGTACGTATCAGGCTACACTAAATACCAATTTTCCACCGCCGAATAACACTGTTACCATTAATGCTACCGATCCATTGGCAATGTCGTATACAGCATCCGGTATTTCAAATACATGGGGGGTTCGTTTCAATTTATTTATTCTAAAAATTTATGCCGACTATACTTTTGCCAAATACAATGGTATTGGTGCAGGGGTGGCATTTGCATTTAGGTAATGAAAGCCGGTATTTATTTGTAAAATTTAAGTAGAGTTAAAATTTTTTGAAATTGAAATGGATGGGCTTGAATAATACAATGGCATTTAATATTGATTATACCCACGTATCGGTTTTATAAATAGAGAATAGTTACTTTTATCCTGTAATGCTGCAGGATAGTCATAATAACGAACAATTATTGCAATGGTGGAGGGCAGCCAGAGAAGGTGATGTGCATGCATTTAAAGCACTGCATCATCATTTGTTCGAAGGGTTGTATGCGTATGCCTTGAAGTTGCTGGATGATGAGACCCTTTCAAACGAAGCAGTGCAGGATTTGTTTGTGAAATTATGGGTCAAAAAAAAGTCACTTCATTCCATACAGCAGGTAAAGCCATATTTTTATGCTGCTTTGCGAAAGCAGATTTTAAATTATTTTCGCGATTTAAAATTAAAAAATATTAAAATACAATTCTTTCAACAACCCAATATTGAATTTTCTCCGGAAGAAATTATTGTAAAAAAAGAAAGTGATTTTATACTGCAACAAAAAATTTCAATTCTTTTAAATCAGCTGCCAAAAAGGCAAAAAGAGGTAATTTACCTTCGTTATTTCGAAAATATGGACAATCAGCAAATTGCTGAAATTATGGGAATTAATTATCAGTCCGTTTCAAATCTCACGCAAAAAGCACTGCATAAGCTTCGAGATGCTAAAATGTTATCTACCCTCATTTCATTATCTTTTCTTTTTCAGTTTGTGAAAAATTAATCCTAAAAAAAGGGTATAAAAAATAAAATCGAGTGTCTTACACTAAAAGATTGCTATGCCCGATAATTTTTGGGAAGAAAATAGTGGCGAAAATTTTCCTTTTCAATTCAGACACAAGCCTTCAACTGAAGCTCAGCGAAATGCCAACTGGTCATCTATCGAAAATAGAATAACCGGTCAGCAGCTTCGATCCATTTATCCTATGCTGAAGCACATTCTTATCGCTGCAAGTTTTTTTCTTTTAGTTACCCTTACTTATTTTTTTGTGAATCAAAATTTGCATAGTACTGAACAGTATGCTATTGTTCAAACCGGTTTTGGTGAAATGAAAAGAATTGTTTTGCCCGATAGTACTGAAGTAATGATGAATGCAAATTCAACTTTAAAAATTCCGGCAGTTTGGGCTGATGATGCGCAACGAGAGGTATGGATAAAAGGGGAAGCTTGGTTTCATGTTCGAAAAAAAACAGTAACAAAACAGAATTTTATTGTGCATACGCCACAAACCAATGTTGAGGTTTTGGGAACTATTTTTAATATAAAAGACCGCAGAGATAAATCAGTGATTTCATTAGAGGAAGGGTCTATACAATTAATTACCGACAAAAATAAAGTACTCACGAAAATTACTCCGGGACAGGTTGCTATTGTAACAAAAGATAAAAAAATGAGTGTAGCGTCTGATAATAATGTGCGCTTTAGAAGTAGCTGGCAATTTAATGAATATCATTTTGAGCATACCAGCATTACTGATATTGCCGAGATGATACAGGATAATTATGGATACCACACTGTGATTGATGCAAAACTTATTACAACAAAATTTTTAACCGGAGATCTTACAGCAAAAAGCATTCAGGATTTTATTAAGGTAATATCTGTTGCCATGAATGTAAATATTGAAATGAAAGGAAACACCATTTATATATATCCCAAACAATAAGCATTTTAATTTTTAAAACGATTGTATTATGAGAAAAAATGTAGGAAAACTACTGCTATTGCAGCTATTACTATTTTCCATGTCTATTGGCATTGCCTTTTCAGAAACGCCAGTTCCTTTTAAAAATGGTACACTTTACCATACAATCAGGAAAGATGATACCAATAATACTAAAATGTTGGTGGATGTTCTTTCGGAACTGCGAAAGGTTTATCAGGTTGATTTTGTGTATGAAAGTAATACATTGCCCGACACCAAAGTAGCTTTTTCAATTACTAAATTTAAAAATGTAGAACAGGCGTTGAACAGCATTTTAATACCATTGGGTATTCATTATAAAAAAGTTCTGGATCAAACCTATGTTTTATTTAGTAAAAACACTAAAATTGAAACGCTCAAAGATTTGATTAATAATCCACAAATTTTACAAGCCCTTTATCAGGATCCAAATTTTACAAATGCTTCGGTACAGGCCAATGTAATAACCGGTACCGTTACCGATGCAATTACACAACAACCTTTAATAGGGGTTAGTGTGGTTGTAAAAGGTACAAATAAGGGTACTTCTACCAACAATACAGGGCAGTTTACTATTACAGCCGAAAAAGGTGCTACCATTGTATTTTCTTATGTTGGTTATGCATCAAAAGAAATTGTAGTTGGCGCAACAAACACTATACAAGTACAGCTAACGCCCGTTGATGCTCAATTAGATCAGGTTGTAGTAGTAGGTTATGGTTCACAGCGTAAAAAAGACTTAACCGGAGCTGTTTCCGTAGTTACAGCAGCCGATATTGCCGACAGACCAATTGTTGATGCAGGAGAGGCATTACAGGGAAAGGCCGCCGGAGTACAGGTGGTTTCCAATTCAGGAAAACCCGGTGCTGGTTTATCTATCAGGATAAGAGGTTCTTCTTCCATCAGTGCAGGGAATGACCCATTATATGTTGTGGATGGTATTCCAATGACGGATATTTCTTCTTTCAGTCCGAGCGATATTGAATCTATTTCTGTTTTAAAAGATGCCGCATCGGCTTCTATTTATGGTACCCGGGCAGCAAATGGTGTAGTAGTCATTACTACTAAAAAAGGAGTAGCCGGCAAATCTAAAATTGAATTTAGTACTTATTATGGTACTACCTCTCCAACTAAAATGTTGTCAGTTTTAAATGCCAAGCAATATCAGGCTTACGCAAATGAACAGAAAGGGGCTACCGTTGTAACCGATTCAATGGTGAATGCAAATAACGTAAACTGGCCTAAAGAAATTTTTCAGGATGGCACACAGCAAAATTATCAATTGTCTATTTCTGGCGGTAACGATAAATCAACCCATTATATTTCTTTAAATTATACTGATCAGAAAGGGATGATTAAACCCGCAACTTATAACCGTTTAACCGGCAGGGTGAATTTAACAACCAAAGCTAGTAGTTGGCTTACCATCATATCCAGTACAGTTCTTTCACGTTCAAAAAGTAATGATGTTACCGATAACCAAAGTGTAGCAAGAGGCGGGGTTGTTTTATCTGCTTTGGAAACTCCATTTATTATACCAAAATTTAATGCAAATGGAACCATTGGATTTAATCCCCTAACAGGGTGGGAAAATCCATATGGCGCAATTTTGGGCAGATATAATAAATCAACTGCCGACCGATTATTAACGAACTTAGGTGCCGATGTTAAATTATTAAAAGGATTGGTATTTGAATCGAGATTTGGTATTGATTATGGGAACTATACCAGCACTTATTTTTTGGATCCTTTTCTTACCATTTATGGAAGACAAACCGGAGGTCAGCAATCCAGAACCAGAACCTATAATTTAACCTGGTTAAGTGAGCAAACTTTGCACTATAACAAAAATTGGGGTAAACATCATTTTTCTGCTCTGGCCGGCTGGACAGCCCAAAACTCACATACAGAGCAAACAACTATTTCCGGGTCATTCTTAAAACCGGAATACCGGTTACTGCCCTGGGATCAGGCGTATTTAAGAGATTCTATTAAGCAACCCGGAACCACCGGAATTGATGAATGGGCTTTGATTTCATATTTAGGAAGAATTAATTATGATTTTGATGGTAAATATCTGTTTCAGGCCAATATCCGTTCTGATAATTCTTCCAAGTTTGCACCAGGAAACAGAACAGCCGTATTCCCTTCTTTCTCTGCAGGATGGCGTTTGTCGAGAGAAGCATTTATGGAAAATGTACGTGCGGTTAACGATTTAAAATTAAGAGTAGCCTGGGGCCAAAATGGTAATCAGGAAGGAATTGGCAGCTATAGTTACCTGCCTTTGTCCAGTATCAATCCGGTTACGGGTGCAGTAACTCCTGTATCCATTGCGCCGGCCAGTTTAACATGGGAAACTACATCACAAACAGATGTAGGTGTTGATGCGAGCTTTTTAAATGGAAGAATTTCATTTACAGGAGATTTTTATGTGAAGAAAACCAAGAATGTATTGGTG
Organism: Hydrotalea lipotrueae; assembly: GCF_019249625.1. Lineage (NCBI taxonomy): Bacteria > Pseudomonadati > Bacteroidota > Chitinophagia > Chitinophagales > Chitinophagaceae > Hydrotalea > Hydrotalea lipotrueae. Next base: position 41,892 of record NZ_JAESDL010000012.1, read on the forward strand.
AATTATCCTTTGCCCTCACAAGCAGGATTTGCAACTGCTCCACTCAATGCGGCAACCATGCAGAATATTGGAGAAGAGTTTCTTATTTCTACTAAAAATGTTGTAAAAGGCAATTGGAGGTGGAATTCAGATTTCAATATTTCATTCAATCAAAATAAAATATTAAATATTGGTGAAGGAGTAACCTTCCTGAATGCATTTGGCGGTGTTTATGCACGTGGTAACGCTATAGCATTGGCGCAAGGTTACGGACTCGGTGAATTTTATGGGTATGTAGCACAAGGCGTGGATCCAAATACCGGGCATGAATTGTATTTAACAAAAGATGGTAAAGCAACCGATAATCCCGCACCTACCGATAGAAGAATTTTAGGTAGTGCATTGCCCACTTTTATTTATGGGTTGAATAATACCGTTTCATTTAAAAATTTTACATTAACTGTATTTATTCAGGGTTCACAGGGCAACAAAATATTTAATGCAGGAAGGTTAGAAGCCGAGGCTATGGTAAACTCCGCTAATCAAAGTTCGGCTGTATTAAGAAGATGGCAAAAACCCGGCGATATTACTGATATTCCAGGCGTAAGTACCAATGCAACCATTAATAATTCGTTGATATCTACACGGTTTTTAGAAGATGGTTCTTATTTAAGAGTGAAAACAATTACACTCTCTTACGATATTCCAGCGAAAGTATTAAACCATATTGGTTTAAGCAGGGCTTCTGTTTATGTTTCAGGTAATAATTTGCTAACATTAACCAAATACAAAGGTTTTGATCCGGAAGTAAATTCTTATGGCAATCCCGGAAATTCAAACGACAATAGAAATATTTCATTAGGGTTAGATAATGGTGCTTATCCACAGGCAAAAATGTTCTTATTTGGTTTGAATGTTGCGTTGAAATAAAAATGATTTTCGTTGCTTATATGCCATTTTGAAAATTTAAAAATCAGGAATATGAAAAATAAAATAATAATAACATTAATTACTGGTTCGCTTGGTTGTTTCATGATTTTGCCAGGCTGCACCAAATTGTTAGATAAACAGCCCATTACACAAGTGGTAACAAATACAGGTACTAGTTCTATTACTGCTTCTCAAGCAGAAAATGCACTGTCTGGTGTTTATAATGCTGAAATTGGTTATAGTTATGGATTAGAGTTCAATGTGTTAGACAGAATTACCAATGCTGATGTTCAGTCTGATAATTGCTATGCAGGTGGTGATAATCCTGACAATATTGCCATCGATTTGTTTACAGCCAATGCAGCCAATGGCAATATCAATCGTGACTGGAAAGATGCATATGGTATTATAGCAACTGCTAATATTGCTATTGCACAGGTGCAGGCATGTACAGATCCTGCTTTGTCTGCAACCAGAAAAAATCAAATTTTGGGTGAAGCCAGATTTATGCGGGCATTTACTTATTTTGATTTGGTTCGTTTGTTTGGAAGGATACCTTTAATGTTAAAGCCGGTGGATCAAACCAATTCTGAAACACTAATTAAATCTACATTGGTGCCACAATCTTCTGCTGATACTGCATACCAGGCTATTTTACAGGATTTATGGTTTGCAAAAGATAATGTACAAAACGACAATACACCTCCCAATAAAATGGTGGTAACAAAAGGTGCTGTGAATGCAATTTTGGCAAAAGTATATGCCAGCATGCCTACTCCTAATTGGGATTCTGTTGCTTATTATTGCGACCAGGTGATACCCAATTATACATTAATGCCCAACTATACTTTTTTATGGGATAATAATCATAAAAACAATAGTGAATCTATCTGGGAATTTAATTATGTAGGCTGGAGTGTGATTGGCAATTGGATACCATCTCAATTTATCGGCAGCGGCTGGAAAAAATTTGAAACACCCACCAATGATTTGGTGAATACCTTTAGAACAGAGGGTGATTCTATTCGTTTACACGCTTCTATTACTTTTGTAAATTATGGATGGTCTGATCCATATTGGAAAGATGTCAACAATTATCCTATCCTGTCAAAATATAATGATCCAAACAATGGTACCAATGATTTTTATATGATTCGTTTGGCAGATATTATTTTACTGAGAGCTGAAGCTTACAATGCCAAAGGATTAACGACCAACGCAGGTGCATTGGTGAATTTAATTCGTGCCAGAGTTAATCTGCCTCCTACAACAGCAGTTTCGCAAGGTGATATGGCATTGGCAATTGAAAAAGAAAGAAGATTGGAGCTGGCATTTGAAGGCCATCGCTGGTTCGATTTAGTGAGAACCGGAAGAGCCATAACAGTGATGAATGCACAAAAAGATGGTGCAGGTAATAATTTAAATTACAATGTTAAACCTTATCAACTGGTATTTCCCATACCGCAAAATCAAATTGATAACAATGTTTTGTTGAAACAAAATTCGGGTTACTAGTCGTTTAGGTTACATACAAAAGCACCTGCAGATTTTTGTGGGTGCTTTTTTCAGTACATTACTCTATTTTTAGATAAAGCATTTTTCAGTAGGTTGATGCAATTTTTAAATTTTATATGAAATTATACAATGAAAAAACTTTGTAAATATTTTCTGCTTATCAATTGTATGATATTGGCCATGAGTTGTTCCTCGGCTCAAAAGTCGCCTGAAATGCCTAATAGGCCTCCAAATACGGTTGTTAATTTAAAAGATTCAATATCTGTATGGCTCACCAATGCCAATGGTTCTGTGCGTTTACAACAACAAACGCCATTATATTTCGATACTGTCAATAAAACCAATTTTATTATTGTGGTTGATAGCCTGCAGCGTTATCAAACCATGGATGGGTTTGGGTATACTTTAACCGGAGGTAGTGCAACTTTAATCAATCAATTACCCAGTACACAAAAAACTGCTTTATTAAAAGAGTTGTTTGGCAACGATAACAATAGTATCGGCATCAATTATTTACGCATTAGTATTGGTGCTTCTGATTTAAATAGCCATGTTTTTTCTTATGATGATATGCCTGTGGGGAAAACCGATACCACTTTATCTGCTTTTAGCTTAGGTGTTGATACGGTTGATTTAATTCCGGTATTAAAAGCCATATTGCAAATCAATCCCAACATTCAAATTTTAGGATCGCCATGGTCGGCACCTGCCTGGATGAAAGACAATGCCGGTACCGTTGGTGGCAGTTTGCTTCCCGCTTATTATATGGTATATGCAAAATACCTGGCAAAATATATCCAGGCCATGCAACAGCAAGGCATTACCATGCATGCTATTACCATTCAAAATGAACCACTCAATCCCAATAACAATCCCAGCATGGTTATGCAGTCTGCCGATCAGGCTAATTTTATTCAAAATGCATTGGGCCCCGTTTTTAAAAAAGAAAATATTACAACCAAAATATTGTTGTATGATCATAATTGCGACAGGCCCGATTATCCTATCGCCATATTAAATAATCCTGCAGCAGCACAATATGTAGATGGCTCAGCTTTTCATTTATATGCCGGAAATATTAATGTACTATCTCAGGTGCATGATGCCTTCCCTAATAAAAATGTATATTTTACGGAACAATGGGTAGGTGCTCCCGGTGATTTCCCATCTAATTTAACATGGCATGTAGAGAATTTAATTATTGGTGCGCCACGCAATTGGAGTAAAACCGTATTGGAATGGAACCTGGCTGCTGATGCACAATATGAACCACATACTCCCGGTGGTTGTACCCAATGTTTGGGTGCATTAACGATTCAGGATAATAGCATTACGCGAAATGTGGCTTATTACATTATTGCACATGCTGCTAAATTTGTACCTTACGGTTCGTATAGAATTGCTTCAAATATGGTAAATGGCTTACCCAATGTGGCTTTTCTTACACCGGCAGGGAAAAAAGTTTTAATCGTTTTAAATACCACTGCAACAACACAGGCATTTAGTATTCAGTTTAAAAATGTATATGCTTCATCAATATTAGCATCAGGCAGTGTTGCAACTTATGTTTGGTAATGATAATCGAACTTACAAAATATGTATATGAAAAAAATATTGTTTCAAACGCTTGTTTTTTGTTTATGGTGTTTTAGCGGTGCCATGGCGCAAGCACCACGCTTTTATCAGGAAATTCAGGTATTTAAACACCAGGATAGCTTGCATTTTCCTCCGGCCAATGCCATATTGTTTGTTGGTAGTTCTTCTTTTCAAAAATGGAAGGATGTTCAGGATTATTTTCCTGAACACACTATTATTAATCGGGGTTTTGGTGGTTCTACATTGCCGGATGTAATTCGGTATGCACCCGATATTATTTTGCCCTATCATCCCAAACAAATTGTAATTTATTGTGGTGAAAATGATATTGCGGAAGATACTTCCATAACCCCACAGCAGGTATTAAGCAGGGTAAAAACATTGTTACATATTATCCGGAAAAAATATAAAAATATACCTGTTGATTATATTTCTATTAAGCCCAGCCCAAGCCGCATACAATGGCAACAAAAAATGCTGGCATCTAATATATTGATTCAAAAATATTTACAAAAGCAACCCAATGCTCGTTTTATTGATGTGTATCATGCTATGTTAAACCCCAATGGCACCATTAACGAAACCATTTTTATACATGATGGCCTGCACATGAATGCAACGGGTTATCATATCTGGCAGAAAATATTAGAGCCTTATTTGTTATAGTTTAATTTTATTGATTTGTATCCTTGGTTTTGCAGTTAAATGAATGTATTATTTTCAGATAATAATTCTATTTGTAATTAATTTGTATATTACAAGCATGAATCGATTAAGCTTGCTTTTAGTAGTGATTACAATCACAAGTTGCCACAAAGCTTCAAATTCTACTCCTGCTATTGCACCTGGCAATGTGGTAATTAATGCTGTTGTTTCTACCGATAGTAGTGGCAATGTAAATTTTACTGCTTCAGCAAGCAATGCTGTATCTTATGATTTTGACTTTGGAAATGGCATTATTCAAACCATCCCTTCCGGAATAACAACTTACAAGTATACTGCTTCAGGAACCTATACCGTGAATGTAATTGCAAAAAGCGCATCGGGCCTTACTTCGTCTGCCAACATACAAATTACCGTAGCTGTAAAATTGAATTTGGTTTGGTCAGATGAATTCAATATACCCGGAAGTCCGGATCCTACAAAATGGACATACGATTTAGGAGCCGGTGGTTGGGGTAATAATGAATTGGAATATTATACTTCACGTATTGATAATGCTGTGGTATCAAACGGAACATTAAAGATTATTGCTAAGAAGGAAAGTTATTCAGGTAGCAATTATACTTCGGCTCGCTTACTCACCAAAGGTTTATATAGTTTTAAATATGGCCGGATAGATGTAAGCGCCAAACTGCCTGCTTCAACTGGTACCTGGCCGGCCATTTGGATGCTGGGTAATAATATTTCAACTGCAGGCTGGCCTGCTTGTGGAGAAATAGATATTATGGAACAGAATGGGAAAAATAAAAATATTATTTATGGCACATTGCATTATCCCGCACAGGTAAATCAATATGGTGATGGTGCTACTACCTCTATCACCAATGCAGCAACTACTTTTCATAAATATTCTGCTATTTGGTCGCCTGCAACGATTCAGTTGCTGGTAGATGATGTGGTTTATTATACCTTACCCAACAAAAGCAGTTTCCCTTTTAATCAAAATTTCTTCATTATTTTAAATGTAACAATGGGTGGTACATTGGGTGGAACCATAGACCCGGCATTTACCACCAACCAAATGGAAATTGATTATGTGAGGGTATACCAATAATTATTGAAATGCATTAACTTCCATTCATAAACATTGCTCTATACCAAACCTACATTCTCCCATTCAAAACCCCTTTCACCAACTTATGCAATCCTTATTTAAATGTATCGTTTTTGTGTTTTGTATACTGCATTCAGGAATAGCACAAACACAAAAAGCCCAGAAAGGAAAAGTAATTTTTTTTGATAATTTTAATACCAAACATTTAGATACGGCTAAGTGGAATATTGAAATTACCGGATTTCATGTAAACAATGAATTACAGGCCTATGTAGACTCTTTTAAAACATTGTACATAGAAAAAAACAAGCTGATATTGCAGCCATTGTATGCCCCGGGTTTTGTAACAAAAGATGGGCAACATTTTGATTTTATTTCGGCCCGAATAAATACCCGCAATAAATTTGAATTTGAATATGGCCGTGCAGAAGCCAGAATTAAATTAACCAACGGTGCCGGATTATGGCCTGCCTGGTGGATATTGGGTAATGGGCCTTGGCCGGCTACCGGCGAAATTGACATTATGGAAAATATTGGCGATGCTGCATGGGCAAGTGCTGCGGTGCACGGCCCCGGATACAGCGGTGAAACGCCATTTGTAGAACGTTACCATTTTCCAAAAAACAATGATGCTTCGCAGTGGCATGTATATGCTGTAAACTGGACGCCTGATGCAATGGTTTTTGAATATGACGGTAAACCCATGTACCGCGTTACAAAAGCCATGACAGATAAATATGGACAATGGGCTTTTAGCAATAAAAAGTTTTTGATTTTAAATTTTGCTTTGGGCGGTAATTATCCCGCAGGAGTGAATGGCGCAAAAGAGCCCTATTTTGGCCTGCCTGAAAAAACATTACAACAAATTAAGCAAAATAAGGCAAAAATGGTAGTTGATTGGGTAAAGGTTACCCAATTGGATGCACCAAAGCCTTCTGAATAAAAAAATGAGCAGTAGGAGTAGTATTCGATAAAGCGTTTATCTAAAATATTTGCACGGCATAAATGGTTTCACTAATTTTCATGCCTGCAACATGAGAAAATGCTTATCCATATTACTCCTAACTGTGCTCCTCACTTATATGGGTGGTTACCATTTGTGGTATGTGCTGTATAAAGTGCATTTAAAAACGGAGATGAAGTTGTTTATTGCTTCTCATCCCGATACAAAAGCTGCCTGTCATTTTCAATGGAGTATAGATGCAAACGGAAACATTACTGACCCCTCATTCTCCTGGGAAGAAAAAAATCATGAATTTAAATTGAATGGCTTATTGTATGATGTGGTTCATATTCAATATAACCAAACAACGGTAACCATTTGCGGTTTGCCCGATAATGCTGAAAACAGCACAGATTTGCAACACTTTGCCCTTCAAAAAAACAAACAGGATGCAGGCAAACAAAACCGGCTAAGTTTTTCTCAGATATTCTCATTCTTTTATCAACCAGAACTTTTTCAAATCTTATTTCCTGAACCCGTCAATATTTGCTGGTCTACTTTTCATTCATATTATTTGCATTACATCGCACTTTCTGTAGTGTTACCTCCTCCCCGATTTACAATCTGTTAGTCCTTCTTCATTAAAATGGCATTCGTTGTTGGAGTGCTATTGAATTCTATTTATTTAGGTAAATGAATTGTTCATTCCATTCATCATTATATATTACATTATGAAAAAAACTATAGTTATATTCCTTTTTCTGTTTTCATTGCAACAACTGCAGGCACAAAATATTCAGGGCCGTGTTGCCGATAATATCACCAATCAGCCATTAGTAGGTGCAGTAATTACATTACCAAACGGCCAAAAACTAATTACGGATGATAATGGTAAATTTCAATTACATCAGATAACAAATAATCTTGTTGTTACCGTTAGCAGCTTGGGCTATGAAACCCAACAGGTTACCATAAAACCTGCCAATAAAGAGTTGTTGATTTTATTAACTCCTACTACCGATAATTTAAATAAGGTGCAGGTTACGGGTTGGGCAACGGGTAAACGCGATAACCAATTAACCGAAGCACAATCGGTAGGTGTATTAACATATCACGATTTACAACGTGGCAATGGTTTATTTCCTGAAACCCAAATGAACACTATTCCGGGTGTATTTATGCAAACCAGAGGTATTTCCGGTGGCCAGCGTATCATCATCAGAGGATATGGCAATACCACTAATTTTAATGGCTTAGGCTATCAGTTTTTTTTAAATAATATTCCATTAACCGATGCCACCGGTGTAACCATATTAGATGATATTGATTTTTCTACCATTGGTAGAGTGGAGGTGTTTAAAGGGCCGGAATCCAGTTTGTATGGTTCGGGTATTGCCGGTGTGGTTAAATTGTATTCTATTCAACCCAAACCCAATACCACAAAAATTTTGGAAGAAAATACAGTAGGTAGTTACGGTTTGTATAGAAATAATACACGTATTGAATCGGCAGGCAGTAATTCTGTTTTGTTTTTTAATTACGGCCATCAAACGTCAAATGGTTACCGTAGCCATAGTGCATCAGCAAAAGATTACGCTTCCTTTAAAGGCGATTTTTATGTAGGCGATCAACAAACCATTTCAACCTATTTGTCATATAGCCGTTCTTATGAAGAACTGGCCGGCGAAATTCCAGGTGATACATTATACCGCCGTATCACCTGGAGCGATCCGAAATATGTTAATAACAATGCCCATGTATTAATTGAAAGTTTTAGAGCAGGTATTACAGATGATATTAAAATCAATCAGCACTTCAATAATCAAACCACCGTATTTACTTCAGGATATACATTGGATCAGCCATTTGCCGCAGGCCTTAACTCAAACGCAGTATTAACGTTTGGCGGCAGAACGGGATTTATTTATAATGGAAAGTCGGGTGCAGTGGGCATTCATGGTATTATTGGCGGACAATTTGAGAAAACGCTTTCTTTTAATAAAACCTATAATTTAACCAATGGTATAATGGGTGGCATTAGAGGCGATTTGCAAATACAGGCATCTACCTACAATCTATTTACCGAATGGAAGTTGAATTTGCCTGCTCAAATTATGCTCACAGCAGGAAGCAGTGTTAACTTTATTGAATACAGTATTCGCGATATGCTTACGAACAGTGCCAACCCAACACATGCCGACCAGTCGGGTTACAAACGGTTCACCCCCGTACTAAAACCACGCATTGCAGTTTTAAAAATGTTGAATAAAAACAGTTCGGTATATGTGGATGTAAGTACCGGCTATACACCGCCTACCACCAGTAATGTAGTGATACCGGCTATTGGAAAAGTAAACACAGGCCTGCAACCTGAATTGGGTATTCAATATGAATTGGGTACCAAGGGTAGCTTTTTCAATAATAAATTATCTTATCAAATGGCATTGTTTCAGTTAGATGTAAGCAATAAAATTGTGAATCAGTCGGTAGCTGCTACACAAACCACGCCTTTTTATACTTTTGCAGTAAACGTTGGCAAACAACGAAATAACGGGGTAGAATTGTCGTTAAACTATCTTGCCCTACAAAGTAACCAGGGTTTTTTCCGTTCTGTAAAACCATTTGTAACCTACACGTACTCTAATTTTAAATATGTAGATTTTAAGAGTGATAATAATAACAATGCCAACACCCTTAATTTTTCAGGTAATAAAGTTGCCGGTGTAGCACCTAATTTTTTAAATATTGGGTTGGATGTGGTAACAGCGCCTGGTATTTATTTCAACAGTACGTTTCAATATGTTGATAAAGTGCCTTATACTTTCGATAACTTGAATAATGCAGCAGCTTATCGTTTATTGGGTGCTAAGTTCGGTTATCGCCAAACGCTGCATCAACATTTTGATGTGGATGCGTTTATAGGTGCAGATAATCTGTTGAACAATACTTATTATACCTTTTTATTTTTATCACCTACATTAGCTTCACAAACCGATCCGCACTTTATACCCGGGCCATATACTGCCATATGGTATGGCGGATTAAAACTGGCTTATCATTTTTAAACAATTGATGTATGATTAGAAAAAATATAATTCGATGGCTGCCTGTAATAGTATGGCTGGCCATGTCATGTAAACAAGGTAAACAGGAAGAGATGAATCCTGCCAATGCCAAACGAATTGTTTCTGTTTCAAAACAATTAACAGAAATGATGTTTGCGTTGGGAAAAGGAAAAGATATAGTGGCCTGCGATTTAACCAGTAGTTATCCCAATAGCGCAAAATTATTGCCTAAAGTGGGTTACCATCGTTTGTTGAGTACAGAAGGAATTGTATCCATGCGGCCCGATATTGTAATTTATAGTCAGAATATTGGGCCTGCCACAGTCATTCCACAATTACAACAAGTGGGGGTACGTTGTAAAGAATTTTTTGAATCGAATACTTTGGATAGTGCACAGCTTTTATTAAAAGCATTGGGTACTTATTTTGGGGTATCTGCTGTGGCCGATTCACTCAGTCATCAACTACAACAACAAATGCAGGTAGTATATGCTGCACAAAAGCAATGCGTAGATACACCAAAAGTAATGGTAATTCAATTTGGCCAGGCCAACAATGTTTTCTTTGTGATGAGTGGGAGGAATGGTCCGGCAGATGCCATGATACGTATGGCAGTTGGAAAATCCGCAGTATACCAGGCAAAAGGAGCCACGCAGTTAAGTGCTGAAGCCATTGCTGCGGCCAATCCCGATATTATTATTGTTACTGATTTTGGATTTGATAAATTGGGTGGCATGGAAAGTGTGAAAAAATTACCGGGTGTTGCCTTAACCAATGCAGCCAAAAACAATAAAATATATCGGTTTAATGAACATGATATTGTATATTTTGGTCCGCGAAGCGCTAATAACATTTTATCACTCATGAAAATATTTCATCCCAATATTCATGCAACGCTACCCTAAACTGTACTTTAGTATTTTAATATTGTTATTGGTTGGTACCATCATCATGGCCATTGATTTTGGCGCTGTGCCTATTCATATACATGAAATGTACAGCGCATTACTACATGCAATAAAGAACGATGCTCCTTTAAATATTCATGAAGCTGTATTTCTTGAAATTAGGTTGCCACGTGTATTGCTCTGCGCCATTACAGGCGGTATTTTAGCAGCATCCGGAGTAATGATGCAGGGCTTATTTAGAAACCCAATTGTAGAGCCGGGCTTAATAGGAACCAGTGCCGGTGCTGCTTTTGGTGCTTCTTTTATATTTGTTTTATCAGATATTTTGCCCTTTTGGTTGCAGCGTTTTTCCGGCATACTGCTGGTTCCGGTATTTGCGTTTGTGGGTAGTGTTCTTGCAACGGTACTGGTATATACATTGGCTAAATCGGTTAATCGGGTTTCGGTAACCAATTTGTTATTAATTGGTATTGCTGTGAATGCTATTGCTTTAAGCGGAACCGGATTTTTAAGTTTTATTTCCAGAGATCCGCAGGCAAGAAGCATTACCTTTTGGAACCTCGGCAGTTTTGCCGGCGCATCCTGGCTGCAGATATTGATTACTGCTATTGTTACACTTCCGGTAATGATTCTTTTATTGCGCTATGCCAATCAGTTGAATGCATTGATGTTGGGCGATAAAGAAGCCGGCTATTTGGGCGTACATACAGAGCGTTTAAAATGGCAGATTTTATTGCTCAATACTGCCATGGTTGCTATTGCAACCGCATTTGTTGGTGTAATTGCTTTTGTGGGATTAATTGTACCGCACATGATGCGTTTATTGATAGGTGGAAATAACAGAACTTTATTACCGGCTGCTTTTTTATCTGGCGCAATTTTATTGACGGTAGCTGATATTGCTGCCCGGTTATTGATTGCTCCGGGAGAAATTCCTATTGGTATCATTACTTCATTGGTGGGGGCACCCGTATTCATTATTTTATTGAAACAAACGCAATTGCTGCAAAAAGGAGGGAGCTATGATTGAGGTAAAAAACTTAAGTTATGCCATCCACAATAAGCAATTGTTACAAGATGTAAATCTAACCATTCAAAAAAACAGTTTTACCGTTATTATGGGCGCAAACGGAGCCGGCAAAACAACACTCTTGCAGTTAATGGCCGGAAGTTTAATGCCATCTTCGGGAACAATTGCCATAGATGGTAGTAATATAGCTTCCTTATCGCCAGAGATGCTTGCAAAAAAAAGAGCCGTTTTATCACAACGATATCATTTGCCGTTTACATTAACTGTTCGTGAAGTGGTAATGATGGGTCGTTATCCTTTTTTTAGAAACCAGCCTCATGCTGTTGACGTTGCAATGGTAAATCATGCCATGCAACAAATGCATGTTACACATTTAGCCGATACACTCTATCAAAACTTATCAGGAGGTGAGGCACAAAAAGTACAAATGAGCCGGGTGTTGGCTCAAATTTTAGAAGCCTCTGAAACTCAGGAAAAATATTTGTTTTTAGATGAACCGGTTTCTCAATTAGATATTAAATATCAGTACCAGCTAATGCAAACAGCAAAATCGTTAACACGGCAACATGTAACCGTTGTGGCAGTATTGCACGATATGAATTTGGCTTTACAATTTGCAGATACCCTGCATTTTATGAAAAGTGGTCAGTTGCTATACTCATTACAGCAGCCTGTTGATATTGATGCTGCATTAATAAAAAATATTTTTGATGTGCATGCCATAAAATTGGAACAACAAAATTTAGATCATCCTTTCATTTATTTTCAACCCGAATAAATTTTCTATTTATAAAACAACCCTATTCGTGCAAACCATTGATATATCTGGAACCATTGGCCTTATAGCTACCGCTGTTTTAACTTTGAATATTTTGCTGGGTATGCTGCTTAGTTCAGCATATAAAAAATCTGTTTATTGGAAGTGCGTTCCTGCCTTTATTCAAAAGCTGAATATTACTGATATACATAATTATACCGCCTATTTGGCTTTGTTATTGGTGTTGGTGCATATTGTATTAATACCTATTGATTCTGCTTCTAAATTTTCGTGGTTGCAATTGCTATGGTCATTGAATGCTCAACACCAGCCATATATGGCTTTGTTGGGCAGTTTGTCATTCTATGCACTTATTCTGGTAATTATTACCACCCAAAAAATTATTAAAAATAAAATGAGATTTCGCTTTTGGAAGAATGTACATTTAATTTCATACGGTACTGCCTTGCTGTTTATAATACATGGCATTTGGATGGATCCGGAATTAAAAGACCGGCCTGTCGATTTCTTAGATGCAGAAAAGCTGCTATCAGAAATTTGTGGGTTGGTTCTGATAGCAGCTTCTGTAATCAGGTTTCGCTATTTTATACGAAAACAATGCTGAAATGGTAAAGTTTTATTCTTTGTCTTCTTCCTTTTTAAACAAATCTAATTTTGAGGACTCTACCAAATTACGGAAGGCTTTCCATTTACTGTTGAAGAAGTTATCTGCTTTTTGCAATACCTGGTCTACACTTTCTTCTGCAACCTTATACAGGGTTTCCTCCTGTTCTCCGGGAGCTGCATTTTTATATAATGCCGTAAAGCGGGCATTTGCAATATTGCCATTTACAGTTACCTGAGGTACAGTACCATAACCCTGCTTTTCCTGTGGTTTGCCATTTAAAGTTTCTCTAATGTCTTTAATCGATTGCTCCAATGCTTTCATACTATGCCGTATGCTGTCTCTTCTGCTACTATCTATGTTGGGCAGGTTTGCTTTTATATTGGCCATAATGGAATCTGCATCTGTTAATCGTTCTGTTAACTGGTTTACTTTTACGGTTAGTGAATCTAATCTTGCATTGAAAGCACGTTGTGCTTTTCTTACTTCCGGCGAAGTAGGTGCATTGGGATCATCATTCACCACAACGGTTGCAGAATCTTTTAATTTGCCCCATTGCAATACGACGGTATAGGTTCCGGGATCTACCAGTAAGCCACCGGGTTCAGCACTGCCACCTCCAAAATTTCTTCCTCTTCTGCCACCTGCACTACGGATGCCTTTTCCTTCTAAGCCCCAGAAAAACCGGTTAAAACCCGTATCGGCTTTTACTACTAAATTGCGTACATTGTTGTGCACCGCATCGTATATGTGCACATGCACAGAGTCGGGCGTTTTTGATTTGCCGGTATCGCCGGCGGTTTTTTCGGTAAAGAAACTAATAGAGGCGCCAGGCTTTCTGTTTTCTCCTTCATAAGTACCCCAAATGCTGTACTCAATTCCGGATGGATTTTTTATTTTAGCCTGATATGCGGTGGGTATGGGGAAAGTTATTAATTTTTGCGGAAATGCCTTACCGTTATTTGCGGCTAATTTACGCAATGGCCTTATATCGTCTAAAATCCAGATAGCTCTGCCGAAAGTAGCAATGGCTAAATCGGCTTCTCTTTCCTGAATGGCTAAATCGTAAGTTGAAACGGAAGGGTAATTGTTTTTGAATTGTTGAAAATGATTGCCATTATCAAAGCTTATCCAAAGCCCCTGTTCCGTTCCTACAAAAATTAAATTGGGTTCTACCGGATCCTGAATCATACACAAGGCATATCCCGTTACTTTCTTTTCATCTACTATTCTGGTCCATGTTTTTCCAAAATCTGTGGTTCGGAAAATATAAGGTTTAAAATCGCCCAGGCGGTAGTTGTTACATACTACAAAAGCTTCGCCTGCTTTGTATCTTGAGGCTCTGATTTGCGGTATCCAACTTCCTTCTGGCATTCCCGGAATTTTTCCTCTGAAATTGGTCCAGGTTTTACCGCCATCTTGTGTTAATTGTACATTACCATCATCGGTTCCTACCCAAATTACCCCCCGTTGTACATGTGAAGGTTCAATGCATAAAATGGTACAATAATTTTCTGCTCCGGTAATATCAATCGATAAGCCGCCATTGTTGCTTTGATCTTCTTTGGCGGTATCATTCGTAGTTAAGTCGGGCGATATAATGCTCCATGAAATACCTTTATTGGTGCTTTTATTAACAAACTGGCTACCAAAGTAAATGGTATTATTATCAAATGGGTCTTGCGCTATGGCTGCATTCCAATTAAACCGATGCCGTAGAGTGCTGCCTACATCAGGTGGTTTAATGCGCCATTGTTCGCCGGTAGCTACATTATAACGGCCCAGTTCGCCTTCCTGACTCATGGAATAAACCCAGTTGTAATTATCCGGATCGGGTAGTACATCAAAACCATCACCACCGCCCACTTCGGTCCAATAACTGTTGCGAATACCTGATTTTATCCAAACATAAGCAGGGCCATACCAACTGCCATTGTCTTGTAATCCTCCCATAACATGATAGGGTAATGCATTATCTACATTAATGTGGTAAAACTGCCCAACAGGCAATTTGCTTTCAAACTGCCATGTTTTTCCCTTATCTTTTGTTATGGCCAGCCCACCATCATCGCCATCAATAATCAATGAAGGATTGAAAGGATGAATCCACCAGGCATGGTGATCGGGATGAATGCCACTGTACGGGATCAATATGCGAAAAGTTTTGCCGCCATCTTCACTAACACTCACCATTTGGTTAATGTTGTATAACCGGTTTTCATTCTCCGGGTCAACGCGTATATCCTGAAAATAAAAGGCACGATTGGTAACTACAGCAGGGTCGCTGTTTACCAATTCCCATTTCATGCCACCATCATCCGATTTGTATAAACCATTTTTGGTAGCTTCTACTAATGCATATACACGGCTGGGTAAGCTTCGGCAAATGGTTAAACCAATACGTCCGTAATTGCCATCTGGCAGGCCATCTGCCTTACCTAATTTTTTAAAAGTTTTACCTGCATCGTAGGTTACGTATAATCCACTGCCGGAGCCGCCGCTGGTAAAGCTCCAGGGTGTTCGGTGGTGTTGCCACATGGCAACAAGTAGTTTGTTTGGGTTACTTGGGTCTATCATCATATCTGCCACACCGCTGGAATCGTTGGTATGTAAAATTAATTTCCAGGTTTGTCCGCCATCGGTTGTTTTATACAATCCTCTTTCTCCATGCACACCATAAGGGTTGCCAATGGCGCCTGCATATACAACATCTGGATTATTGGGGTCAATAATAATTCGATGAATATTTTTTGTTTTTTGCAAACCCATGCATTTCCAGGTTTGTCCGCCATCTAAACTTTTATAAATGCCATCTCCCAGGCTAACAGAATTTCTCGGATTGCCTTCGCCGGTGCCTGCCCAAATAACAGAAGGATTGCTTTGCGTAATGGCAATAGCACCAATATTTAAAATAGGTTCCTTGTCAAATATCGGCTTCCATGAAGCGCCGCCGTTTTCGGTTTTCCAAACACCGCCGCTGGCACTACCTGCATAAATAATATTGGGATCGCTCCAAAGCGCATCAATTGCAGTAATACGACCGCTCATACCTGCCGGACCAATTGTGCGGGGTTGTAAATTTTTAAACTGTGTGGCCAGATTGATTTCTTGTGCCTGTGCCGTAAAATAACAGCCTGCAAAAAGCAGAATGCTGAAGTAAAATTTTCTCATGTTGCCTGAATTTTTAGTTGCAGATTGTAAGGTAATAAATTTTTTAAACAGCGGATGAATTTATGGATGAATATGTATAGGTACACCACCGATGGAATTTATTTTGAGTGAATAAGCCTTCATCCGTACCTTTTACCTCCATATTAAGCAAATTAATTGCACTGTTTGTAGTTGAATGAAGCATTGAAATTCAGGGAATGCACATAAAATAGAGATGATTATGTTGAAATATCAAACGGTTTTTTTTCAATTCTAAATAAAAAATTTTATGAAATGGCGCTTTCGTTTTTTGATGGTGGTATTACTTTGTACAATCTTCCAAACCCTTCAGGCACAGGTTTCTGCTGCTTTGTTTCAAGAAATGCAGTGGCGGATGATTGGCCCGCACAGAGGCGGTAGAACAGTAGGCGCAGTGGGTGTGCCACAACAACCCAATGTGTTTTACATAGGTGTAAACAATGGTGGTGTTTGGAAAACAACCGATTATGGCAGAACCTGGTTTCCAATTTTTGATGACCAGCCAACAGGATCAATAGGTGATTTAGCAGTAGCGCCTTCCAATCCAGATATTATATATGTAGGCTCTGGTGAGGGTTTGCAACGGCCCGATTTGTCGGTAGGTAATGGCATGTACAAATCAACCGATGCCGGTAAAACATGGCAGCATCTTGGTTTAACAGATGTGCAGCAAATTGGTGCGGTAGCCATTGATCCCACAAATCCCAATCGGGTATTCGTAGCGGCAATGGGGCATC
The DNA here is from genome assembly GCF_019249625.1 of Hydrotalea lipotrueae. Classification (NCBI taxonomy): domain Bacteria; kingdom Pseudomonadati; phylum Bacteroidota; class Chitinophagia; order Chitinophagales; family Chitinophagaceae; genus Hydrotalea; species Hydrotalea lipotrueae. Next base: position 58,943 of record NZ_JAESDL010000012.1, read on the forward strand.
CGTATGGCCCCAATACAGAGCGTGGCGTATTCAGAACTTTAGATGGGGGTAAAACCTGGGAAAGGGTTTTGTATAAAGATGAAAATACAGGAGCGGTTCAAGTAGCTATTGATCCTAAAAATCCCAATATTATTTTCGCCGATTTATGGGCAGGCCGGCAAGGCCCTTGGGAAAATGGAGAATGGAATGGCCCACAAAGCGGGTTATATAAATCGGTGGATGGAGGTAAAACCTGGACAAAAATTACCCGTGGTTTACCAACGGTTGAACAGGGTTTGGGAAGAATTGGATTTTGCATTGCCCCCAGTAACCCCAAAAGAATGTATGCCACTGTTGATGCAGGTGAATATGGTGGTATGTACAGAAGTGATAATGCAGGAGAAAGTTGGTATAGCATTAGCAACGATGGCCGTTATTGGGGCCGGGGCAGCGATTTTGCAGAAGTAAAAGCCGATCCTCAAAATGAAGACATTGTATACACAGCGAATGTGGTGGTATGGCGTTCGGAAGATGGTGGGCATAGCTGGAAAGATTTTAGAGGGGCACCTGGTGGAGATGATTATCACCGTATTTGGATTAATCCTGATCATTCAAACATTATTTTAATTGCAGCCGATCAGGGTGCAATTATTACCGTAAATGGCGGAGAAACTTTTTCATCCTGGTACAACCAGCCCACTGCACAATTTTATCATGTTAGCACTGATAATGCCTTCCCTTACAATGTGTATGGCGGTCAACAGGAAAGCGGCTCCGTTGGTATTGCATCCAGAGGGAATGACGGGCAAATTACTTTTCGGGAATGGCATCCCGTTGGTGTAGAAGAATATGGTTATGTAGCGGCCGATCCCTTAAACCCGAATATTATTTATGGGGGTAAAATAACCAAATATGATAAGCGTACCGGTCAGGTACAAAACGTTGCACCGGAAGCCATTCGTAGCGGAAAATATCGTTTTATCAGAACCGCTCCGGTTTTATTTTCGCCCGTCAATCCACATACGTTATACTTTGCCGGTAATGTGTTGTTTAAAACCAATAATGGGGGCATGAACTGGCAGGTAATCAGTCCTGATTTAACACGCAGTGAATGGGATATTCCGGCCAGTGTTGGTATCTATACTACGCCTGCTTTAAAAACAATGCCACGAAGGGGTGTTATTTATACAATTGCGCCTTCTTATAAAGACAGCAATACCATTTGGTGTGGTACCGATGATGGTTATATTCAAATAACCCATGATGGGGGAAAAAGTTGGATAAATATTACCCCTGCAGCAATTACATCTTGGAGTAAAATTTCATTAATGGATTGCGGACATTTTGATAATAATACGGTGTATGCTGCGGTAAACCGTATCCGTTGTGATGATTTACACCCACATATTTTTGTTACACACGATGGAGGAAATATCTGGCAAGAAAAAGTAAATGGCCTTCCCGATAATGAACCTATTAATGTAGTGCGGGAAGACCCCAAGGTGAAAGGCCTGTTATTTGCCGGTTCGGAAAATGCGGTCTATGTTTCGTTTGATGATGGTAACCATTGGCAAAGCCTTCGGTTGAATATGCCTGCTACCTCAATTCGCGATTTAGTAATAAAAGATGATGATATAGTAGTTGGTACACATGGCCGCTCGTTTTGGATTTTAGATAATATTACGCCATTGCGGCAAATTGCACAGCAACGCATTTCCGTTAATAATGCCTACTTGTTCAAACCACAAAATGCACTCCGTATTCGTTGGGATATGAATACAGATACCCCATTACCACAGGAAGAACCTGCCGGACAAAATCCACCAGATGGGGCAATCATTGATTATTATTTACCCGATAATGATACCGGTATAGTTAAATTAACCATTAAAGATGTTAACGGCAACATAGTACGGCAATATGCCAGTACTGATACCCCCTATCATATACCTAAAGTAAACATTCCAAAATATTGGATACTACCTCAACAAATATTATCGGCAAAACCGGGTATGCACCGTTTTTTATGGGATGTGCATTATACCCCCTTACCACTTCCTCCTGTTTATCCTATTGCAGCAATTTACGGCAATACAGCACCGTTAGCTACTTCGCCTTGGGTAATGCCCGGAAAATATACCGCTTTATTAGAAGTAAACGGAAAAACAATGCAACAGCAGTTTAATGTTGTTATGGATCCAAGGGTTGCTACTACTTCTGCCGATTTGCAACGCCAGTTTAATTTAGCCAATCAGTGTTATGAAATAAGCAAAACATGTTTAGAGCGGCTACAAATCATTCAGCAAATGATTCAAAATACAGAATCTGCTTCAAAAATAAATTCATTAAATACAATAGCAGGTAATGCTTCAAATGGCAGAAGGGTTATTAGTAATAAGAATAGCTATCATGATATATTACAACAAAGCAGAAATTTAATGAGCATGTTGGAAGAAGCAGATATGCCGCCCACTCATACCATTGGCTTGGCTGTTCAGCAATTAGCCACTAATTTTAAGTCACTGGAAAATCAATGGCAAATAATTATATCTGAATAGTTATATTAAAAATGATTACCCAACTTTTAAAACCAAATAGCATGAGAAAATTGTATGGCTTTTTACCATTGCTGGCAGGTATGTTTTTTGCCACGCAGTTAAGTGCACAAAAAAACGTTAAGAAAAATGTAGTGCAACAGGATAATACCGATTCTGTTTATTTTTCTGCGTTGAAATTCAGAGAAATAGGGCCTTTCAGAGGGGGCAGGAGCGCAGCAGTAACAGGTAGTTTTGCCCATAAAACTACTTTCTATTTTGGTGCTACCGGTGGCGGTGTATGGAAAACAACCGACGGTGGCAGTAACTGGAAAAATATTACCGATAAATATTTTGGTGGAAGTATTGGCGCAGTGGCTGTGGCGCCAAGCGATGAATCCATTTTATATGTGGGTGAAGGCGAAAATTCATTACGTGGCAATGTATCAGAAGGGATGGGTGGTATGTGGCGCAGCGATGATGGCGGACGAAGCTGGAAAAATATTGGCCTGAAAGATGGTAGGCATATCATCCGGATTATTATTGATCCAAAAGATCCGAATACTGTATGGGCTGCTGTAATGGGCCATACATTTGGTCCTAATGAAGAACGGGGCGTATATAAAACTACCAATGGAGGTAAAACCTGGAAACGCGTATTGTATGTCAATAATTTGACTGCCTGTTCTGATTTAGTGATGGAGCCGGGTAACCCCAATGTATTGTATGCAGGTATGTGGCACGTTGAAAGAACACCGTATAGCATGATAAGTGGCGGCGAGGGCAGTGGCTTGTACAAAAGTAAAGATGGTGGAGAAACCTGGGTGAATTTAACCAGCAAAAAAGGATTACCGAAAGGTGTTTGGGGTATTGTTGGCGTTGCAGTAGCACCATCTAATACTGATAAAATTTATGCCATTATTGAAAATGCAAAAGGCGGTCTTTTTGTAAGTAATGATGGTGGGGAAACCTGGAGCTTACAAAGTGGCGATAATAATATTCGCCAACGGGCATGGTATTATTCCAAAGTGTTTATTGATCCTAAAAATGAAAATTTAGTTTATGTATTGAATGTGGAAATGATGCGTAGCCGTGATGGTGGTAAAACTTTTCAGGCAGTGAATACGCCACACAGCGATCACCACGATTTATGGATTGATCCCGAAGATGGCAATCGTATGATTGTTGCAGATGATGGTGGGGCGCAGGTTTCATTCAATGGTGGACAAACCTGGAGTTCACTTATGAACCAGCCTACTGCACAAATTTATCGGGTATCTACCGATAATTCTTTCCCCTACAGAATATTAGGAGCGCAACAAGATAATACTACATTGAGAATTAAAAGCCGAACCAACGGCCCGGGCATTGGAGAAGCAGATTGGCAACCCACGGCAGGTGCTGAAAGCGGTTATGTGGTAGCCGACCCGCTTAATCCCGATATTGTTTACGGAGGTAACTATGGCGGCTATCTTTCCCGTTTAGATCATCGTACCGGCGAAAACAGGGCCATTAATGTATGGCCCGATAATCCCATGGGTTCCGGAGCCGATGTGTTGAAATATCGCTTTCAATGGAATTTTCCTATTTTCTTTTCTCCTACCAATCCTAAAAAATTATATGCCGCAGGTAACCATTTATTTGTAACCGAGAATGAAGGCCGGAGTTGGCAAATGATTAGCCCCGATTTAACTACTAATGATAAATCGAAGCAGGCTTCAAGCGGCGGCCCCATTACCCAGGATAATACCTCGGTTGAATATTATTGTACCATTTTTACTGCTGCAGAGTCGGCTTTAGAACCTGATGTGTTATGGGCAGGAAGCGATGACGGATTAATACATGTAAGTAAGGATGGTGGTAAAAACTGGCAAAATGTTACCCCACCCGATGCCGGTAAATGGATGATGTGGAACTGTGTAGAAACCGATGCTAAACAAAAAGGGAAAGCCTATTTTGCAGGAACCAAATATAAAATGGATGATTATACGCCTTATTTGTATAAAACGGAAGATTATGGTAAAACCTGGAAACGCATCACCAATGGCATACCGTTAAATTATTTTACTCGTTGCATTCGCACCGATAAACAAAGGCCGGGTTTATTATATGCAGGTACTGAATATGGTTTGTTTATTAGTTATAACGATGGTGAAAGCTGGCACCCTTTTCAACTAAATTTACCCAAAGTTCCGGTTACTGATTTAACGATTAAAGACAATGATTTAATTGTGGCTACACAAGGCCGTGGTTTTTGGGTATTAGATGATTTGGGTTTGTTGCAACAAAAAGATGCAGCTGCATTACAACAACCGATACATGTATTTTCTGTTTCAGACGCTTATCGTTATGCAAGTGGCGGCCGGTTTAGAAGAAGTTTTACTACCCACAACAGCAATATAGGAGCAAATCCACCTAACGGCGTGGTATTTAGGTATTATCTTAAAAATGCCTCTGATACTTCAAAGGTAACTATTACCATTTTTGATAAACAGGGCAAACCCATTGAAACCTATGGTACCAAAAAATTACCGGTTGAAGTAAATGAGGGTATGAATGAATTTGTATGGGATATGAATTATCCCGGCGGTAAAAAAATTGATAACATGATTTTATGGAATGGTACCATTGGTAATGTAAAAGCTGCGCCGGGAAGATATACCGCGAAATTTAAATTCCTGAAAGATTCAGTGGAAGTGCCTTTTACTATTAAGGGGATACCCGATCAGCACATGAGTCAGGAAGATTATGATGCACAGGTAAACTTTTTATTGCAGATAAAAGATAAGTTTAATGAAGTGCAAATGGCAATAGTACATGTTCGTGAATTACGTGAACAAATAAATGGGTTTGTTGAAAGATTAGATACCGCAAAATCAAAATCTTTAAAAACGGTTACTGACAGCATCAATAAAAGGCTAACAAAAATTGAAGAAGCATTGTATCAAACCAAAGCGAAAAGCAGTCAGGATGTGTTAAATTACCCTATTCGCATTAATGATAAACTGGCCGGTTTGTTTAATGTGGTTGCCAGCGGATACACTGCGCCGAGCCAACAATCGAAAGAAGTGTATGCCGATTTAAGAGTACAGGCCGATCAACAGTTACTATTATTAGATGATATTTTGAAAAAAGATATACCTGCATTAAATGCGTTGATTAATAAAGAACAGTTGCCGGTAATAGGAATTAAAGAAAATGATTCATATCTGCAGTAGCAGATGGTGCATGAATAGTTGCCACACATGCCTTACTTTTATTAAGGGATGTGTGGTTTTTTGTGATGATTTATGATGAAATGTTGATGGGATACGGGATGGAAGCGGTAGCCCGCAACGCAGTGAGGACAACAAGCGAACAGCCCGAACAGTAGCCGAGTAGGCATTTCAGTTTAAAGCCCCCTCATTCTAAAACAAGAGATAAAGCGACAATCAGAAAACTTTAATTTTACAGTATTATTGAGTCACCAATTGAAACTAAAATGAACCAGCACTTAGCAGCTTTATCAGGGCAACTAACCGGCGAATTGTACTATGATACCACTATGCGTACTTTGTATGCTACCGATGCATCGGCCTATCGTGAAATGCCTTTGGCTGTCGCTATTCCCAAAAATGTAGCGGATATCAAAAAACTAATTGCATTTTCTTTGCAACACAACACTTCATTAATACCTCGTACCGCAGGCACATCGTTGGCGGGCCAGGTAGTTGGCAATGGTATTGTTGTAGATGTATCTAAATACTTTACAAAAATAATTGAAGTAAATGCTACTGAAAAATGGGTACGTGTTCAGCCAGGTGTTATTAGAGATGATTTAAATGTGTTTTTGAAGCCTTATGGATTGTTGTTTGGTCCTGAAACATCTACCGCAAATCGTGCCATGATTGGAGGAATGGTGGGCAACAACTCTTGTGGCTCTAATTCTGTGGTGTACAGAAGTACAAGAGAACATGTTATTGAAATAAAAGCTATTTTAAGCGATGGAACCGAGGCTGTGTTTGGTGAAACAGATATCGATAATTTTCACGCAAAATGCGAATTAAATACTTTAGAAGGAGCCATTTATAAAAATATTCGGCATTTATTGAGTAATGTTGATAATAGGATAGAGATAGAAAAAGAATTTCCTAAAAAATCTGTTGAACGGCGAAATACCGGTTATGCCATTGATTTGTTGATGCAAACTGCGCCATTTATGGCAGGCGGTCCAGATTTTAATTTTTGTACCCTCATTGCCGGCTCAGAAGGCACGCTGGCATTTATAACCGAAATTAAATTAAATCTGGTACCATTACCTCCTAAAGAAACAGGTTTGTTGTGTGTGCACTTTAATACCATTCATGAATCATTATTAGCGAATTTAATTGCTTTGCAATTTGGCCCTACTGCCAGTGAACTGATTGACCATTATATTTTAGAGTGCACCAAAGGCAATATTGAGCAGCAAAAAAACCGCTTTTTTGTGCAGGGCGATCCTGGTGCTATATTGGTAGTTGAATTTAAAAAAGATACTCGCGAAGCAATAATGGCCATTGCAAAAGAAGTAGAACTGGCTATGCGTGAAAAGGGTTTGGGCTATCATTTTCCTTTGTTGTTTGGAAATGACACTAAAAAAATATGGAACCTGCGAAAAGCCGGATTGGGGTTATTAGGTAATATGCCTGGCGATAATAAAGCCGTTCCCGTTATTGAAGATACTGCGGTTGATGTAAATGATTTACCTGTATATATTGAGGAGTTTAATGCCATATTGAAGAAGTACGATTTATATGCCGTGCACTATGCCCATGCAGGCTCTGGCGAATTGCACCTGCGGCCCATTATTAATTTAAAAACGGAAGAAGGGAATGCTTTGTTTAGAATCATTGCAACAGAAGTAGCTGCATTGGTAAAAAAATACAATGGCTCTTTAAGTGGCGAACATGGCGATGGTAGATTACGCGGCGAATTTATTCCGCAAATGATTGGTGCAAAAAATTATACGTTACTGCAGCAAATAAAAAATAGTTGGGATCCGCACCATATTTTCAACCCGGGAAAAATTGTAGATACTCCCCCTATGAACAGTATGTTGCGGTACACGCCGGGGCAAAAAGATCCGAATGTTGCAACGGTATTTCGTTGGAATAACCAAACCATTTTACAACATGCCGAACAATGCAATGGTTCAGGAGATTGTAGAAAAACACACTTATCTGGCGGAACCATGTGCCCTTCTTTTATGGCTACCCGTAATGAAAAAGATACTACCCGTGCCAGAGCTAATATATTACGTGAGTTTTTAACCCACTCAACTGCAATAAATAAGTTTAACCACAAAGAAATCTATGAAGTAATGGATTTGTGTTTAAGCTGCAAAGGGTGCAAATCTGAGTGCCCATCGAATGTTGATGTGGCTAAACTTAAAGCAGAGTTTTTACAGCAATATTATAATGCAAATGGGGTTCCGTTAAGATCTAAATTAATTGCCCATTTTAATACTATAGCAAAATTAGGTTCTGTTTGGCCTGGTTTGTATAATGCATTAGTTACAAATGCATTTACCGGAAGCCTTATTAAGAAAATGGCAGGTTTTGCAACAAAACGCTCCATGCCTAAACTTTCTTCAATTACCGTGCAGCAATGGATGAATAAACGAAAAAAACAATTATTTGCTGGGAACAATCAAAAAATTGTGTATTTATTTTGCGATGAATTTACCAATTATAATGATGCTGAAATTGGTATTGCTGCAATTCAATTATTAGAAAAGTTGGGCTATACAGTTTTAATACCCAAGCATGTGGAAAGTGGAAGGGCAATGTTATCAAAAGGCTTGTTGCTTGAAGCAAAAAAAATTGCACATCAAAATATTGATTTATTAAGTGCTGTTGTAACAAATGATACACCTTTAATTGGTGTTGAGCCTTCTGCCATATTAACGTTTAGAGATGAATATATTGACTTGGTGGATGATGCCCATTGGGAAGCCGCTAAACAATTGGCTAAAAATGTTTGGTATATCGATGAATTTTTAGCTCGAGAAATTAGAAATGGCAATATCTCTTCCGCATCTTTTACGAAGGAGCAAAAAAATATTCAATTGCACGGCCACTGCCAGCAAAAAGCATTAACTAATTTGAATGATTCTGTTCAGGTGCTTTCTCTTCCTGAAAATTATACGGTGAATACGATTCCATCCGGTTGCTGCGGTATGGCCGGCTCGTTTGGATATGAAAAAGAACATTATGATTTATCCATGCAAATTGGTAGTTTGGTTTTATTTCCTGCAGTTGAAAAAGCAGATACGATTACTGAAATTGCTGCTCCCGGTACCAGTTGCAGACACCAGATAAAAGATGGAACCGGTAAAAAAGCCAAACATACCGTTGAAATTTTATTGGAAGCATTGGTTTAAATAATGATTGTAATGAACTGCCAAACGTATTTTTTATGAGTATACAACATGCCTATAATCAATGGGCAGAACAATATGATTTCAACGATAATAAAACCCGCGATGCCGAAGCAGAGGTTCTGCGTAAATTGTTAAGCCCAATTACATTTAATGCCTGTTTAGAAATTGGTTGCGGTACAGGTAAAAATACGCAATGGTTGTACACAAAAGCATCTACGTTAATGGGTGTTGATTTTTCAGAAGCTATGTTACAACAAGCCCGAAATAAAATACAAGATCCCAATGTACAGTTTGTACAAGCGAATATTTTAGAACCTTGGTATTTTGTACAGCAGACGGTTGATATAGTTGTGTTCAGCCTGATATTAGAACATATTGAAGATATAGCTGCCATTTTTAAAAAAGCTGCCAATACTTTACAACCCGGTGGATATGTGTATGTGGGCGAATTACATCCCTTTAAACAATATACAGGTTCAAAAGCAAGATATATCAATGAGGATGGTTTGCAAGTGTTAACTTGTTATGTGCATCATGTTGCTGATTTTATCAATGCAGGTATTTCATGTGGTTTTGAAGTGAAACAAGCGTATGAATATTTTGATGAAGGAGATGCGAATACTGTTCCCCGTATTCTCGCTATTTTATTTCAACTCAAATAAAAACAGAATAAAAATCATACGCTATTGTTATAAAGCGATAAAAATACCATACCGCCTTTTATTTTAACCATTGATAACAATGGCGTATCATTAAAAATTAGACAATGGTAACTTTCCTACATGAATTTAATCGGCAATATTATCTGGCTCATTTTTGGTGGCTTTTTGGCTGCTTTAGGCTATTTTTTGGGCGGCATTGTATTATGTGTTACCATCATCGGTATTCCTTGGGGTTTGCAATGTTTTAAAATTGCAGGTATAGTATTGGCCCCATTTGGGAAAAAGGTGGTTAGCAATTCCGCCCATCAGGGCTGCTTTTCGGTTTTCTGTAATATAATATGGTTGCTTTCAGGTGGTCTGGTAACTTGTATCATGCATGTTGTAATAGGCGCTTTATTGTTTGTAACCATTGTTGGAATTCCCTGGGGTAGGCAGCATTTTAAATTAGTGGAATTATCATTAATGCCTTTTGGGAAAAAAATAGTAGATGCTTAAAAAACAGGGTAAGCAGTGATCTGGTAATGGCTAATTGTTGAATGTCAAAAATTCTTCTGTTTTTTTGTTGCATCTGCATTATCAGTCTATTTTGTTCTAATTTGCTGTTTGAATCATTTCATTTGTTCAGCAAATTGGTAAAATCATGTTTTCGTACTTCCGTTCTTTTGGTATTTGTATTATTTTGCTTGTATTGCTTGCTATACTTCCTGTGCCATCAAAATCGCAACAACATCTAAATATTGATGAGGGTTGGAAATTCCACTTTGGTAATGCAGCAGACCCATCTAAAGATTTTAATTATGGCGTAGCCAATATTTTTGCTAAAACAGGTGGCGCTTATGGTACTGCTATTGATCCTAAGTTTAAAGATAGTGCCTGGCGTTCTCTCAACCTTCCCCACGATTGGGCTGTGGAGTTGCCTTTTGCACAGGTTGATAATTTTGATGTAGAATCGCACGGGTATAAACCAGTAGGTGGATTATTTCCGGCCACCAGTATTGGCTGGTATCGCAAACATTTTACGGTATTGGCTGCCGACTCAGGCATGCGTTTTCAATTGCAATTGGATGGTATTTTTCGCAAAGCCAGTATTTGGGTGAATGGCATTTTCGTGGGCACCAATATGAGTGGGTATGTTGGTGTTGATTATGATATCTCTGATTTCTTAAAATTTAATGCTGACAATGTTATTGTAGTACGGGTTGATGCAACACAATATGAAGGCTGGTTTTATGAAGGTGCCGGTATTTACAGGCATGTTTGGCTCAATAAAATGAATCCGCTTCATTTTGCTGCCAATGGTGTTTACATACATTCGGCAGTAGCAGCAAATAAAGCAATCGTTTTTGTAAATGCCACCATCAGCAATGAAACTATGGCGCAAAAAAATGCCGTAGTATATACCTATTTATCAGAACGAAATGGAAAACTGGTGGCACTGTCGGCTAAACAAACCATTTCTATTACGGCGGGTGGCACTTCTGTAATACAGCAATACATTCCCGTTATACATCCGCATTTGTGGTCTATTGATGATCCGTATTTATACCGGGTAACCACAATCATTCAATCCGGCAATGTAATGATCGATTCTGTTACATATCGTGTTGGTATAAGAACGATTCGTTTTGATGCGGAAAAAGGATTTTTTCTCAATGGTGTTAATATTAAAATTCATGGAACCAATAACCATCAAGATCATGCCGGCTTAGGCAGTGCACTGCCCGATGCCATGCAATATTATCGTATCCGTTTATTGAAAGATATGGGCACTAATGCATACAGAACCAGTCACAATGCACCAACCCCCGAATTGTTAGATGCTTGTGATAGCTTGGGAATGTTGGTATTGGATGAACAACGTTTACTCAATAGCAGCCCGGAATATATGCATCAGTTTGAAACGTTGATAAAAAGAGACCGTAACCATCCTTCGGTTTTCCTATGGTCAATCGGGAATGAAGAAGGCTGGATTCAAACTACCGATGTTGGTAAACGCATGGCATCTACATTATTGGCAAAACAAAAAGCACTTGATCCTTCCAGAACCAGTACTTATGCCGCCGATTTGGGCAATGTATTTCATGGTGTAGATGAAGTAATTCCTATCCGGGGATTTAATTATCGCCAATTTGCTGTGGCCGATTATCATAAAGACCATCCTACACAACCTGTTATTGGTACTGAAATGGGTAGTACCGTTACCACAAGAGGTGAATATGCTGTTGATAGTATTAGGGGTTATTTACCCGATGAAGATATCACAGCACCTTGGTGGGCAAGTACAGCAGAAACCTGGTGGAAGCTGGCAGCCGAAGCACCTTATTGGATGGGCGGATTTGTTTGGACCGGATTCGATTATCGGGGAGAGCCTACTCCTTTCCGTTGGCCCAATATTAATTCGCATTTTGGGGTAATGGATGTGTGCGGCTTTCCTAAAAACATTTATTACTATTATCAAAGCTGGTGGACTGATAAAGATGTATTGCATATTGCACCACATTGGAACTGGATGGGCAAAACAGGAACGCCTATTGATGTGTGGGTATATTCAAATGCTGATGATGTAGAGTTGTTTTTAAATGGTAAAAGCCTTGGCAAAAAAACAATGCCGCGCAATGGGCATTTACAATGGTCGGTACCCTATCACCCGGGTACCTTATCTGCTATTGCTCATAAAGCAGGCAGGGTTTTAAAAACAGCCATTGAAACTACAGGTGTACCTGCCGAAGTAGTGCTATCGCCTTCTTCAACAACTATTTTGGCCGATGGTAAATCCGTGGCCGTTATGAATGTTTCATTAGTAGATAAAGAAGGAAGAGAAGTGCCCAATACCGATAATATGATTCGTTTTTCTGTTACCGGTGATGCCAAGATTATTGGTGTTGGAAATGGCGATCCCAGCAGTCATGAACCTGATCAATGTATGGATGGTGCCTGGCAACGTAGTGCCTTTAATGGAAAGTGTCAGTTTATTGTACAGGCCGGGAAAGTACCCGGAATGATAAAAGTAGAAGCAACAGCTGCTGGTTTATGGCCGGGTTCTACTGAAATAATAACGGTTCCACCAACAAGCTTACAAAATAACCACATTGATCCAAAATATACTTTATCTGCTACGGAAAGCCAACCACGTAATTCGGGTAAAATGATTGGTGCCGATATTTCTTTTCTTCCACAGTTAGACGCTGCCGGTAAAAAATTTTACGATGGTAATACTGAAAAAGATGCCATACAAATTTTAAAAGATCATGGTTTCAATTATATCCGATTACGCATTTTTAATGACCCAGCAACCGATAGTGGTTATGCTCCCGGAAAAGGGTTTTGCGATTTAGCTTATACTTTGCAAATGGCTCAACGCATTAAGGCCGCAGGCATGCAATGGCTACTCGATTTTCATTACAGCGATACCTGGGCCGATCCCGGTAAACAATTTATGCCTGCAGCCTGGCGCCATTTGAATTTTCAGGAATTGAAAGCTGCTGTGTATCAATATACCCGGCAAGTGTTACTGGCTTTAAAAAAACAGGGCACACTACCCAATATGGTTCAGGTAGGTAATGAAATTAATCATGGTATACTTTGGCCGGCGGGCAGTATACAACACCCGGATAGTTTGGCACAATTGCTCAATGCAGGAATTGCAGCGGTAAAGTCGATTGACCCTGAAATGTTAATAATGCTACATATTGCTTTGGGCGGACAAAATGATGAATCAGTTTTCTTTCTCAATAATATGTTGGCCCGAGGGGTTCATTTTGATGTAATTGGATTGTCATATTATCCTAAATGGCATGGCAGTTTAGATGATTTAAGGAATAATTTAACCGATTTGGTACAGCGGTATGGAAAAGATGTTGTGGTAGTAGAATATTCTGCCCGAAAAGAAGCGGTGAACAATATTGTGTTCCATTTACCTAATGGAAAAGGGAAAGGTACTTTTATTTGGGAACCATTGAATACCTGGGAAGCTTTGTTTGATAAGGAAGGTCACTCCAATCAATATTTACTTTTGTATGATACATTGCACAATTTGTATTTAATGAAGCATTAAAAAAGTGTGCAATAACTTTTTTTTGAAATAAATGTTGCTTAATTCATCATCAATTACATGAACCAATCACTCTGGATATTAATGATTGCATGGCTGCTCTTTGCCACCATACATAGTCTTACTGCGTCATTGCAGTTTAAGCGTATCATGCAAAAGTGCATGAGACAATGGTTTCCATATTATCGCCTGTTGTATGCGCTGTTTGCATTATTCAGTATGAGTGGTATTTTGTATTATCAGTTTCATATACCTGCTAAACCTATTGCATTGCATCAATACATACGTTATACTTTTGGAATGTTAATGGGTGTTGCAGGCTTGACGTTAATGAGCATCACCATCCGTAAATATTTTTTTTATCTCAGTGGTATTGATGTGTTTTGGAAGAAAAAAAAGGAAGCACATTTAGATACTACGGGTATTCATCAATTTGTACGCCATCCCTTGTACTTAGGAACACTCTTGTTTGTTTGGGCATGGTTTCTGTTTTCACCATTGGTAACTAACTTAATCACTTGTATCATGATTAGCTTGTATATTTGGATTGGAATGTATTTTGAAGAAAAAAAATTAGTACAGGAATTTGGTGCTGAATATATTTCCTATCAGCAACGTGTTCCCATGATTATCCCCTTTTTATAAAAACAATTTTCCTATGCATGAATCTTGGGCGTATTTACCAACATGCATTTAAAGGTATATCAAAGCAACTCAATGATTTTATTTAGGCAAAAGGTGTATCAATACTATGTGCAGGTTTAGAAAACCAGTGTGGCCCGTCTTCCGCTATATACGCACAATCTTCTAATCGCAAACCCATTTCGCCGGGTACAACAATGGTAGGCTCTACACTGAAACACATGCCCACCTGTATGGGTTGTTGATTACCATTTACCATATTGCCCCATTCGTGTCCATCCATGCCAATGCCATGTCCGGTTCTGTGCGGACAACCGGGTAATTGATATCCCGGCCCAAAACCGGCATCTATTAAAACTTTACGTGCAGCATGGTCTACCTTTTCGCATGGCTGCCCAATTTGTGCAGCCGCAAAACCTGCCGCCTGTGCTTTCTTCTCTAAATCCCAGATAGTACGTTGTCTTTGTGTGGGCGGTGCAGCAAATACAATGGTACGGGTAATATCAGATGTATAACCTTCAACTAAGCAACCACAGTCCATCAATAAAATATCCCCTTTCTTTAAATGCTGCGGTTGTATGCTGCCATGTGGCAAAGCAGAGGCGGGCCCAATTGTAACCAAAGCGCCATCTGAAGATGCACCCATTTTGCGCTGTGCCTGGCCAATAATGGCGGAAATATCATTGTTCGACATGCCTTCTTTAACATTGGCTGCTGCAAACTGTATGGCTGCAAGGGTAATGTCATTCGCTTTTTGAAGCAAGGCAATTTCTGCAGGTGATTTAATGAGCCGGCATGGAATGCTGATTGGGTCACCACTAATGAAGTTCATATTCGGTGCGGCTTTTCGTAGACCATCCAATATAAAAAACCGCAAACGTTCTTCCATGCCAATACTACCACCGGTAATGCCTTTCTGTTGCAATACCGCAACTATTTTTTCATAAGGGCTTTCATCTTCCTGCCATATATGTACACCCTGACCAATGGTAATTAATTCTTTCAATCGGTCTGCTTCAAAAGCAGGGCTCACATAAGTCACTTCCCCTTTTACAGGAATAATGGCTACCATGGTTCTTTCACTGGGCCACCAGCGTATTCCTGTAAAATAATTTAATGAGGTACCTGCATCTAAAATCAATGCCTGTATTTGGTTGCTTGCCATGAGTTGTTGTGCCTTGGCAATTCTTTGTTGTCTTTCGGCAACGGTAATGGGTTTTACATTTCCCGTCATATTGTGTAACTGACTCCAATCGGGGTCATTGTATTCAGTTTTTTTAGTAAAGGCAATAATGCCCGAAAAAAATGAAATGGAAGCAGCACTTCCGGCTGAGTATTTTAAAAATTTTCTGCGTTCTATGCTCATCTTGATGCGTTGAATAGTGAAGAAATTATTTTGCTATACACAACTTAAAGTTATTAAAACAGAACTGTCTTATGAATATAATGTATTGTATTTGTAAAAAACGGTTTGATTAAAAAATCAGAAAATTTTTTTGTACTTTGATACTGGTTAATCAATTAAAGTTATTTTGTCCCTTCTCCTCATAAAATACCCGCATAATATACCAGGCTTTCTTTTTATATCCCTTATCCGATAATAATCCTTTTCTGTTCCAGCCTTGCTGATACACGGGTTGTAGCCGACTGGGCGAACGAAAATCGGCCAATACCCAGGGTGTGGTGCCACATAAAAAGGGTATATTTTTAAACATAGCTACCTGATCTTTATACAATTGCTCCTGATATTCTTCACTCCAACTACTGGCGGTATCTTTTGAACCATGATGGCCATATAATGCTTCACCTCCAAATTCCGACATAATCAGAGGTTTATTGAATGGGTTTTTCCAAACCATGTTATTTGGTGGCGCAGGCCATGGTGTGTACCAGCCAATGTATTCATTTACACCTACTACATCTAATACTTTACTAAGGCTGTCATCAATGGTAACGGTATTGCCTTTGTAAGCAACATGATTGAAGGCTGAAGTAATGAGCCGGGTAGGGTCTAATGCTCTTGCATGTGCTGCCATTGCGGTTAAAGTGGTATCTCTGCTTTCAGAGGAGGTTGTTTCATTAGATAAGCTCCATAGTATAATGGCACTGCGGTTTTTATCGCGTTCTATCATTTCATCCAACAACCGGTTGGCTTTGGCTAATATAACAGGGTTACTAAATTGTATGCCCTGCCAAAGCGGAATCTCTTCCCATAACAATATGCCCATTTTGTCGGCCATCCGCACCATGTGTTCATTGTGCGGATAGTGGGTTAACCGTACAAAATTGCAACCCAGTTCCTTTGCCCAACCCAATAGCATGGCGGCATCTGTTTCAGAATAAGCCCTGCCGGCACGTTGTGGTATTTGTTCATGAATATTAATGCCGCGTAAAAATATCGGCTGTTCATTTAATACAATTTCGGTGCCTTTTACTGCAATAGTTCTAAAGCCAATGGCTTCTACAACAGTATCTGTGGCTGTAGCAATTTGAACAGTATATAAATGCGGATGTTCGGGGCTCCATAATGCAGGATGTGCTGCAATACTGATATTGGCCCTGCCTGCTGCATTGGTTTGGGTAGTGTAATGTATGTGTAAATCAGGAATATGAATGCTTACTTTTTGCAGGCCATTGCTTCCTGCAACCTGTACCCAGCCTGCTATATGGCTAGTATCATTTTTTTGCAATTGAATAAAATAATCCTGAATATAATTGCCCGGTGTAGTTACCAAATCTACATCACGGGTAATGCCGCCATAATTCCACCAATCGTAGTTCAATGCAGGAATGGCATCTGCCCTGCGTTGATTATTCACCCGAACAATTACCTCGTTTTCGCCCGCTTTTAACAAGTGCGTTACATCAAACTGAAAGGGGGTAAACCCACCTTCATGGCTACCGGCTTTTTGTCCGTTGCAATACATATCTGCTATATAATTGGCCCCGCCAAAACAAAGAAAACTGCGCTGGCCGGGCTGCGGTTGGTATTGAAAAGTTTTTTTATACCATACTGTTCCTTCATAATACACCAAATCGTTGCGTTGCGAATTCCAGTCGCCAGGCACCTGTAATGTAATGGTATTGTCAAATGCATATTCAAAAAAATCATGCGCACCGGTAGCATGCTGGTCTTTCCAAATGGGTTTCCAATTGCTTTCTCCTACATTAAACGGGTCTACAATAACCGCCCAGCTTCCGTTTAAGCTTTGGGTATTCCTTCCGGCCACATTCGCTACCAACCATTGTGCCTGAACTACTAAGGCTAACATCATGCCAAGAAAAAATAGCGTTAATTTTTTGAGTAGCATGTTTCTAAAATGGAATAACATGATAAAAAGTTGTGAGGTTTAAAAAATAGTGTATTCAATTGTTTTTGTGCAATCAGTGGGTCATCTACTATAGCAGCCTCAACTGTTTATTGCGCCGTTCATCAAACATTAAATGCTGCCCATCAGATAAATCAGTAATAAAATGCTCACTAAAAAAATACCAATGGTTAATATACTCACTAAGCGCGATGAGTGGCGATACTGCCCATTGATTAACTGCTTTTCTATTTTCTTGTAACGTACATACGACAACAATAATATCCCTGCGCCAACTGCTACCAGCACTATACCAATGATGCCTGAAGAGCTACCTGTTGGGGCAGGGGCTGATTTGCCCAAAATGAGTGAAATTTGTTTGACAAACAGGCTAAATTTTACTACTACAAAACCAAAAGCCATGATGCCAATACTGGTGCGTATCCAGGATAGAAACGTTCTTTCATTGGCCAGATGGTCGGATGTATTTGAGGTTGATGTGGTTGGTTGCATATGTTTTTATATTCAAAAAGTGCGATACTTTCTATGTCTGAATAAAAATGAAATGAAAACCTATGAAGTAGCCTTTCAATTTTTTTAGTTCGTATAACTAAAAAAACAAGCTTCAAGTTACAACAATCTATTCTTTGTTGCAGCACAAATTTGATATAGGGCTTGTTGGATGGCCGATAAAATAACTATGATTGAGTAGGGAATAAAAACTGCCATTTCTTAAATATTACAAAATAGTTGATGGATGGATAGTTTGACAAAAGTTGGGCTTCACCTATCTATCTCTATGAAAAAAATCTTCAAATACTATGATTAGCCACTTATTATTCGTGCCAATATAATATAGTTAGGTTTATTAGTGGCTTATGAGCAGCTAATCTCCGACTTATCAAAACATTTTTCCTTTATAATTATCCTTTTTTTATGGTAAGGCATTTTAAAAGTGTATGTTCGCGCTTATAAAACACATTATTTTAACCTTCATTTTCATCTATTTTGCCTTGTTTAATCGTTTAATGGCCAGATTGGAATGGGATAATTTCTTTTTTTGGGTACCAATATGTATTTTTATTTAGTTGTGGTTACCTTTTTTAACAGCAGTCTAATCCAATATAATTATGACCAATAACCAAAAGATTTGGCCGGTATTTTCATTTTATGCCAACAACTTTTTTTTATTCATGTATTATAGTATTATAGCCAATTTTGGTATGTTAATCAGCAAAACATACCTTCCATTGGTGGTAATTGATTTGCGTATGGGATGTTTTACTGCTGCCGGGGAAACAAAGTTTTCATTGGCTATTTTTACACATATTGAGTTTAAAAATGTTCTTTACCAGTAAAAAATGAAGTAGTCTAAAATATCCGTAGGATAGAACAATGAAAAGCATCCCGGATATTTTGGTTTAATTATTGAGTGGAAGGGTTGTACATATATTAATAAACGCAAAAAAAATGTTTCCAAACGAGGCAGAACAGTTATTACATTTTGGAACCTGGGAATTTAATCTGGTTACGCAAGCCATGGTTTGGTCAGATGGCATATATCGTATTTTAGGTTATGAGCCGGATGAATTTGAATTGAATTTTGATAAAGTAATGTCTTTGATTCATCCTGACGATAGGCAGGCATCACTGGAGCAAATCCAGGCTACTATTGCAAGCGGGCAACCTTATTCCATGCAAAAGCGCTTCATTCATAAAAACAATCAAATCATTATTGTCCTGTCTGTCGGTAAATTGGTATACGATGCAACCGGAAAAAACTTACAATTATGTGGCATTTTTCAGGATATTACCCAACAAATAAAAGAACTGGAACGCTTAAAATTATTAGAATCGGTTGTGGTACACACCAACGATGCAGTCATTATAACAGAAGCAGAACCTATAGATGCTCCCGGACCGAAAATCTTATATGTCAATGCTGCATTTACCCAAATGACGGGCTATACGGCAGATGAGGTATTGGGTAAATCACCCCGTATTTTGCAAGGCCCCAATACCGATAAAACAGAACTGGTAAAGTTAAAAAAGGCACTAAAAAGCTGGCAATCTTGCGAAATAACGGTATTGAACTATAAAAAAAACGGACAACCTTTTTGGTGTAATATGCAAATAAAGCCTATTGCCAATGCACAAGGCTGGTTTACCCAATGGATTGCAGTGGAGCGGGATGTTACTGAACAAAGAAAATTACAAACGCTGTTAGATGAATCGAATGAACTGGCCCAAATAGGTAGTTTTGAAATAGATGTAATAAATAATAAAGTTTACTGGTCGCCTATAACCAAACAAATTCGCGAAGTGCCCCCCGATTACGAACCCGATTTACAAACCGGCATAAGCTATTTTAACGGCGAAAAAAATCAATCTGTTATTGCGCAACGGGTATACAATTGTATTGAAAAAGGAACACCCTGGGATGAAGAATTGGAAATTATTACCCAGAAAGGCAACCCCAAATGGGTAAGAACCATTGGCCGTGGCGAGTTTCAGAATGGAAAGTGCGTTCGGGTGTATGGCAGTTTTCAGGATATTGATAAACGAAAACGAACAGAACAAGAATTGTTGAAATTGTATGAAGAAAGAAACACTATTTTAGAAAGTATTGGTGATGGTTTCTTTGCTGTGAATGCAAAGTGGGAAGTGCTTTATTGGAACAAAATGGCCGAAAAGTTGCTAAAAGTGCCTAAAACCCAAATAGTAGGTAAAAATTTATGGGATTTATTTTCCGATTATAAAGATTCACCTTCCTGGCACAATTATCATAAAGCATTTGCTGAACAACAATCTGTTCATTTTGAAGATTTTCATTACGGATTACAGAAGTGGTTTGATATTAGTGTTTATCCAACTTCAAAAGGGCTCTCGGTTTATTTTAGAGATATTACCCAATCTAAAATAGCACAACAGGCTATTGCTTTAAGCAATGAACGTTACGATTTACTTTCCAAAGCTACCAACGATTGTATATGGGATTGGGATTTGGAAAAAAATATAGTGGTACGCCCCGGTAAAATATTAGAGCAATTATTGGGCTATGAACCCCTCTCACCGGAGGAGGTAGACCCATTTTGGGCATTGCATGTGCATCCCGAAGATTGGAAGCGGATAAGTGACGAACGTGCTGCATTGTATCAAAACCCTAATGAAAACTTTTGGGAAGATGAATACCGTTTCAAAAAGCCCGACGGGCAATATGCTATCATATATGACAGGGGCTTTATCATCAGAAATAAAGAAGGGAAAGCCATTCGTATCATTGGGGCATCTCGCGATATAACCCGCGAAAAAGAACATACCAATGAAATTAAACGCATACAACATAATTTAGATGCACTCATCAATGCTACTAATGATTTTATCTGGTCGGTTGATGTAAACTTAAAATTGATTGCTGCCAATAATACCTATAGCCGCTTTATTGAAGGCATGGAAGGATTTGCACCTAAAGAAGGCGATGACGTTATCCGGTCATCTTTTAGTGATGCCATGAAACAAAAATGGGAATTACTGTACCGGCGTGCCTTAAAAGGTGAAGCATTTAGTTTTGAAGAATCAGTAACTCACCCAATTACAGGTAATCTGATTTATACTTTGGTATCATTAACCCCTATAAAAAAAGCCAATGGCGAAATAACTGGCATAGCTTGTTATGCCAAAGATATATCAGAAGTGAAAAAAGCCGGCATACAATTAGAATTGTTGAATGAAGATTTGAAAAAACAGGCTGTTGCTTTAGCCGCATCCAATGCTGAATTAGAACAGTTTGCCTATGTAGCGTCACACGATTTGCAGGAACCTTTAAGAATGGTTACCAGCTTTTTAACCCATTTAGAAAAAAAATATGCCAAACAATTAGATGAACAGGCTAAAATATACATTCACTTTGCAGTAGATGGTGCCAGGCGTATGCGGCAAATTATTTTAGATTTATTGGAATACTCACGTGTTGGGCGGATGAAACAAAAAGCAGAATCAATTTCAGTAAAATCATTGATAGATGAAATTAAACTATTGTACCGAGAGCAAATTGAACAGAAACAGGCGATGATTCTGTACAGCCATTTACCGGTATTGTTTCAGCCAAAAGCACCCATGAGGCAGGTATTTTTAAACCTCATTCAGAATGCACTAAAATACAGTAAAGAATCTGTTCCGCCGGTTATCCGTATACATGCTACCAATATGGATAGGTTCTGGCAATTTAGTATACAGGATAACGGAATAGGCATTGATGCAAATTATTTTGATCAAATATTCATCATCTTCCAACGTTTGCATAACCGCGATGAATATGATGGCAGTGGTATGGGTTTGGCCATCACCAAAAAAATTATTGAAAATATGGGGGGATCTATTTGGTTAACATCAAAACCTGGAGAAGGTAGTATTTTTTATTTTACCATTCCTAAATCGGCTTTGCAGTCAAATGATAATTAGAAAATGTGTTTGGTAGGTTAACAGTTTTTGAATAATGAAATAACAACCTTACCAATGGCAAGGGTATTGATGAACAAAACCTGAACACATGAAACCCATCAACATCTTATTGTTAGAAGACAATGAAGGCGATAATGTGTTAACGATGGAAGCTCTTCGGGAAGGTAAAATCAGTAATACTATTTCGGTGTTGCGTGATGGTGAGCCGGCCATTCATTTTTTTGAATACGGATTACTAGAAGACTTTCCTGATTTAATTTTATTAGATATTAACCTGCCCAAAAAAACGGGCATCAGGTATTAAAATTCATTAAAAATACAGAACGTACCAAACAAATACTCGTAATTATGCTCACCACATCTGCTTTAGAAGCAGATATTAAAAGCACATACCGCAAATATGCCAATTGTTATATTATAAAACCCATTGAAATAGCAGATTTTATGGCTGCTGTATTGAAAATAAAAGATTTCTGGATTAATTTGGTGCAATTGCCTGCGCAGATGGGTTAAGCAATGCTGTTTCATAACAGCACAAACGGGAAATAGGGTACTGTTTTTTTCTAAAAAAAGGGAATGATGTAATTTGTAGTGGTTAAAATAGCATAAATGTTTTGGTTATTACCACTCCAATTTTTTTATAGGCCATTCATAAGCAATATACAATGGATAAAAAAAATACGAAGCCTTTAACCGATTTAACTGCTCGAGAAAAATTATTGTTGGCACAAACCGAGGAATTGGCCAAAACCGGAAGTTGGGAATTAAATCTGGTTACCAATGTTTTGTATTGGAGCGATGGTGTATTTAAAATATTAGAATATGAACCACAGGCATTTGAAGTAACATTTGATAAAGGGATAGAAATGATTCATCCCGATGATCGGCAAGATGCCTTACATGCCATACAGGAAGCTATTGAAAACAGTAATCCCTATCAAATCGAAAAGCGATTTGTTACTAAAAATGGTCATATAAAATACATACGTTCTACAGGAAGAATATTATTCGATGAAAAGACTACCCCTATAAAAATGGTGGGTGTGTTTCAAGATATAACTGCCACTGTGTTGGCAGAAAATATATTGAAGGAAACCAATGAACGGTTGGAGATGGTTTTGCAGGCGGGCTACGAAAGTGTTTGGGATTACAACCCGTTAACCCATGCAATGTATTTAAGCGAAGATTTTGCTAGGAACTTTGGATTGCCTAATCAGGAAACAGTAAGTAATAATGATTACTTCAATTCATTGTATCATCCTGAGGAGCGAGAGGAAATTTTTAGCGATTTCAGGCAGAAAGTATTTCATACCAACGAAACCAACTGGCTCAAAGAATTTCGTTTTAAAAAAGCAAATGGAGAATATGCCTTTGTTCGCGACAGGGCAATCATTAAAAGAAATGAAGCCGGTGTGGCCATCAGAGTAGTAGGCGCTATTCAGGATATGACAGTGGAGCATTATTACCGTGAATTGGATAGAATTGAAAAAGAAGCAATGACGCTCAGTTTTCGGGAAGATATAACGGTGCCGGATTTGCTTTCAAAGTTTTTATTGCAGTTGGAATCTGTTTTTCCTAACCTCAAAGCATCTGTATTAAGGGTATTAGATGGCAAGCTATTCAATATGGCTTCGCCTTCTTTGCCGGAGGCCTATATTGCCACCATCAATGGCATGGCCATTGGCGATGAATCGGGCGTACACACAAATGCCGCTACTGCTCAAAACAAAACAACTGCTACTCACCAGCTTACTGAGGCGCACTGGGCAAATTTTACCGGTTTGGCACAGCAATTCGGTTTGGGCTCTTGTTGGGCGCAGCCGGTATTAAATGCCAAAGGGAAACCTATTGCAAACTTATTGGTATATTTTGATAGTAATAAGGGAGTAACGAATATTGAAGCACAAGCCATTAGCAGGGCACAACGCCTAATCAGTGTATTGCTGGTAAAGTTTGAATATCTGGAACATATTCAAAAAACGAATGAACGTTATGAGTTAATGAATAAAGCCACCAACGATGCTATGTACGATTGGGATGTTCAAAATGATGTGTTTTATTGGGGCGATAGTTTTTACCGCATTTTTGGGCATTCGAAAAAAGAACAATCTTTCCGGCTGATTGACTGGGCTATCCTGATGCATCCTTATGATGCAGAAATTCACCAGGTCGGTTGGGAAGGGTTTTTAAAAGATCCAAATCAGGATCGCTGGCAAAAAGAATTTCGCTTTAGGCGTGCTGATGGCTCTTATGCTTTTGTAGAAGAAAATGGCTATCTGGTTCGTAATAGTCAGGGCCATCCCGTTAGAATGATTGGCGTTTTACGTGATATTTCTGAATCTAAAACAACTGTTATACAACAACAGGTGCAACAGCAGGTGGCACAGTTCTTTAAAATGCACTTAAGCTTGCAAGAGCAAATGCGCCAGGTATTGCGATACCTGGCAGAATTTGGCAGTTTTAAAACTGCAGAAATTTGGTTGCTCAATTATAATCAGGCTTTTTTGCAACTAACAGCAAGTTTTCCAGCCGATGAGCAGTCAGCTTTATTTTATACGCATGCAAGTGGCAAAAAAGCATTCAAAAGAGGAGAAGGAATTCCGGGTTTGGTTTGGGAATCAGGACAATGGCAGTTGCTAGATAATATAGATGAAAATGAGTCTTTTGTTCGCAGAGAAGCAGCCAAACGAGTCGGACTGAAATCGGCTCTGGCACTGCCCTTATTTGATTTTGATCAATTGGTTGGGGTACTCTTGTTTACCAGTAACGTCAATATTAAGCAACAAGATATTAAGCTAAAACTATATAAGCCATTAAGCCATTTTTTGGGAGCAGAAATAGTGCGCAGGCAACAGGAAGAACAACTGGAATTGTTTTTTGAAACGGCAACCGATATTTTGGCCATTGTGGCACCTAATGGCTATTTTGCAAAGGTAAATCCGGCATTTTGTGCTTTATTGGGTTATACAGAAGAAGAACTAACTACCCAGCCATTTTCAGAATTTATACACCCAGATGATTTGAAAGCAACCCAACAGGACTTTTCAGAAACCATTTTGGGTAATCAAAAATCTAATAATTTCATCAACCGCTTCCGAACCAAATCGGGAAACTATCGTTGGATTTCCTGGAACTCATCACAACCCTTTGGAGAGGATGGTCTGGTGTTTGCGTATGGCCGCGATATTACCGAAATGCAGCATCTGGAAGAATTATTGCAGTTGGCAACACAATTATCTAAAGTGGGGGCATGGGAGTTGGATCCCATACATCACAAACTGCAATGGTCTGAAATAACCAAAACCATTCATGAAGTACCGCCCGATTATCAGCCCGAGCTGGAAACAGCCATTGGTTTTTATCGTGCAGCGTATCAGGCTGTTGTCAGGGAAAAAATCAGTGAAACAATGGCTAACGGTGTACCATTTGATATACAAGCACCCATTATAACAGCCAAAGGAAATGAGCGTTGGGTGCGTGTTATTGGACAGGCAGAAATGTACAATGGCCAATGTATCCGTATGTATGGCAGTATACAGGATATTCATGACAGAAAAATGATTGAATTGCGCCTTAAAAATATTTCTGATAATGTACCCGGTGT
Source organism: Hydrotalea lipotrueae (assembly GCF_019249625.1). Classification (NCBI taxonomy): domain Bacteria; kingdom Pseudomonadati; phylum Bacteroidota; class Chitinophagia; order Chitinophagales; family Chitinophagaceae; genus Hydrotalea; species Hydrotalea lipotrueae. The sequence continues at coordinate 84,584 of NZ_JAESDL010000012.1, forward strand.
TATTTTTCAATATCATTTAAAACCCGATGGAACAGATCAGTTGTTATATGTAAGTGAGGGTGCACATCGTATCTGGCGTGTTGCACCTGAGGAGTGTATGGCAGATATCCAAACCATTTGGAAAGGCATTATAGCCGGCGGAGATATTGAGGCAGTAAAACAATCTATTATACAATCAGCTACCCATTTAACCCCCTGGCATGCCACCTGGCGGTATGTGTTAAATGATGGAAGCCTGCGTTATCATGAAGGTTTTGGGAATCCACAAAAACTAACCGATGGTTCTATTGTGTGGGATTCAATTATTATGGATATTACTGAAAAACACAATCTGCAGGAACTTGCAAAGCGAACCTCACGAATGGCGCGAATAGGCAGTTGGGAGTTGGATTTGATAAACGATACTAACGATAGCATGTTTTGGTCGGAAATTACCCGGGAAATATTTGAAGTGCCGGATAACTATAAGCCATCTGCTTCAAAATGTATTCAATTCTTTAAAGGGGATAGCAGAATGAAATTAGAACAGGTAGTGCAGCAACTCATACAACATGCAACAGAGTTTGATGAGGAATTTTTTATTACTACTTATACAAACAAGTCAAGATGGGTACGTTGTATTGGCCGTTCAGAATGGACTATGGGAAAATGCGTTAAAATTTTTGGCAGTATTCAGGATATTCATGCCCAAAAAACGGCAGAACAATTGCTGCAACAGCACGTGCATGAATTAGCCATTAGTAATCGGGAACTGGAGCAGTTTGCCTATGTAGCTTCACACGATTTACAGGAGCCGTTACGTATGGTTACCAGTTTTTTAGGTTTTTTGGAACAAAAATATAAAGACCGGTTAGATGATCAGGCAAAACAATACATTGGCTTTGCAGTAAATGGCGCCAAAAGAATGCGGCAATTAATATTAGATGTACTGGAACTTTCAAGAGTAGGAAAAAGTAGGGCAAAAAAAGAGAAAATTGATATGAATGCGCTGATGGAAGAAGTGTGTATAATGCAAAGAGTACAAATTGAAGAAACCAGTGCTATAATAAAAATTCATGCTTTGCCGGAATTGAACAATTACCGCAACAGTTTGTTACAGGTGTTTAATAATCTGCTGAACAATGCAATAAAATATCGAAAAAAAGATATTATTCCAGTTATTGATATTACTGCAACCCAAGAAAAAAACGGTTGGCTATTTGCTGTTACTGATAATGGAATTGGCATAGAGCAGGAATATTTAGAACAAATATTTGCTATTTTTCAAAGGCTGCATACGCACGAAAATTATTCTGGCACAGGAATTGGGTTGGCCATTGTAAAAAAAATAGTAGAACATTTAGGAGGAAAAATATGGGCCACATCTACCCCCGGTATCGGCAGTACTTTCTATTGCTGGCTGCCGGAAGCGGAAAGTTTATCTGATTCAATATTTTAATTGCCCATTCGTATCTTACACTTAATCAGTAAATTCAATGATAGAATTGTTGGAATGAATCCTTTATAAAAGAACCGGTAAACTATATTCATCCTGGTTAACAATACAAAATAAATATAAAGTATGATATATCCTGATGTTATATATTCCATATATTTACCTTACATAAATTCAGCCCAATGAAAAATTTGCATTTGTTGTTGGTAGAAGATAATGAAGGAGATGTATTGTTAACCACCGAAGCCTTGCGTTCGGGTAAAGTAATCAATCAGATTAGTGTTGCCAAAGATGGCAAAGCGGCGATTGATTTTTTAACCCGCGAAGAGGCACTGTTCAACAATAATTTGCCCGATTTAATATTGCTGGATATCAACCTGCCAAAAAAAAGCGGGCACCAGGTATTGCAATTCATTAAAAATACCGATTACTTAAAACAAATACCGGTTATTATGCTTACTACCTCTTCATCTGATACAGATGTGGAATTGGCCTACAAAAACTATGTAAATTGCTATATTACCAAGCCCGTCGAAGTGCAGGAATTTATGAATGCAGTACGTGAAATTGAAAATTTTTGGATGAATATTGTAACGCTCCCGGAATAAATAAGAAGAAACCTATGCAGAAGCACACAAAATCAGTTACATTATTGGTGATAGAAGATAATTCCGGCGATTATTTATTGCTGGATGAATACTTACGGGAGCGCTTTGACGAAGTAACGGTTACAAGAGCTATTACCTGTAAAGAAGCTTCGGCTTTATTACAACAACAACATGTATTTCAGGTGGTGTTGCTCGATTTATCATTGCCCGATAAAACTGGTGAAGCATTGGTAAAAGAAATCATGGCCATAGCCGGGGATACACCAGTTATTGTTTTAACCGGATATGCCGATATAGAATTCAGTATTACATCCCTTTCATTTGGTATTGCCGATTATTTATTGAAAGATGACTTACAAGCCGATGTTATTTACAAAAGCATTGTTTATGCTATTGAACGTAAAAAAGTATTAAGCCTTTTACAGGAATCTGAAAAAAAATACAGTAATCTGTTTCAGTTAAGTCCGCAACCCATGTGGGTATATCAACCCAACACGCTTGAAATATTAGAAGTGAACAATGCAGCCGAAGTTGTTTATGGATATAGCAGAGATAATTTTTTGAAACTGCATATACCCGATATTTTTTTGGGGAATGAATTTGCAAAATTTGCTTCGGCTAATATACCGAATGCATCTCTGGAAAATAAATTGGATGCTCCAGTGGTAATTAGTCACCGTAAAAAAAATGGAGAAATCATACTGGTGAATATCCTTACTTCCGGTATTGAATATAATGGTATCAACTGCGCATTAATGGTAGCACACGATGTAACAGAACAAACCTTACTCAAACGCTCCTTAGAAGAAGCTTATGCCAATATTGTTTCGGTAGAAGAACAGGAAAGGGAACGTTTTGCCGCTGATATACACGACGGAGTAACACAAAATTTAATTGCATTAAAAGTCTATTTTTCTTTCCTGAAAAAAAGCATGGAAAAAGAAAATAATGTAATTACAGAAAATATTGTAGACTTATTAGAAAAATCTATTCGTGATTGTAAAGACATTGTGAGCAATATAAGGCCAAAGGAGTTAATTGATAAAGGATTATTTGCCGGATTAACAACACTTGTGCAAAATGTGGCCGAGGCCAGCGCTATTCATATTGATACGCATGTTGATTTGTCGTTAGAACATTATTTTGATTTTAATGCATAATTAAATATTTACCGGATTATACAGGAGTGTATCAACAATCTGTTAAAGCATGCACAGGCAACTGCAGCCGTACTATCTATAACCCGTGAAGACACACACATGAAAATTGTTTTTTCCGATAACGGAAAAGGCATTGCTGAAGAAGTATTAACCCGGCAAAGTAGTTTTCTTTCCATGAAAAGAAGAACGGCTGTTTTAAATGGCCGGTTTCAGGTACAGAACAATAAAAATACGGGGGCGCAGTTTACTTTTCTTTTTCCTTTAAAAAATATACCCCATTCTTCGCGTTCATTTTAATGAATATGGGTATTAAAAAAATACACTAATGAAATGGGTTCTTGTTTTGTATGCATCATTCATTCATTATATGGAATAATTCTTTTTTCTAAATAAGGCTGCAACTGAGACCAACATCCAGGTAGCTTCTAAAATAATAAAGGGCAGATAATGAATCAAAATACTGGCTAAGCAGGAAAGGCCTGCACCTATGATATTCATCCACAAATACAAAAGGCTGTCTTTGCCAATGGTATTGCGCAATTGTAGTAAATAGGCTATCAGCAGTATGAAAACACCGGTAAAGCCAATCCAATCGTTCAAATTAAAACTTGCCATGCGCGTTATTTTGTTGATATTATCCATTCTACCTCACCAAAACTAAAACTATTGGTAAAGGTATTGCCGGTGAGTAAATTACCTGATTGATCAACACCCTGAATAGTGGTGGTAAAAACGGCATTGTTTTTTTTTAGTTTTACCATCGCTCCTTTTTTATACAGGTAGTTGTTGTATTGTTGCAATATTTCAGTAAAGGCGCCTGCTTGTAATAATCGATAATAATGGTTCAGATATTTGCACAATTCTTTTGCTAATTCCAAACAATTCAACCTTTTACCGGTAATCTGTTGTAAAGAAACGGGGTTGGGCAACCAATCTGGAAAATGGATTTGATTGATGTTTAAACCAATGCCCACCACTGCCCATTGCCAGCTGCCACTTCCGGAAATGATATTTTCAATTAAAATACCACCTGCCTTCCTGTCATTCCAGTAAATGTCATTTGGCCATTTTATGACAGTTTCATTTGCTGTATAATTGTTAAAAAAACTTTGTACAGCCAATGCCATTGCCGCACTAAAAACAAATTGTTGGTGCAATGGCAGAAATTCGGTTTGTACAATAACCGATAAAATCAGGTTGCTATTGGGTTCGGTTATCCAGGCTTTGCCCCGCTGGCCTTTGCCTGCAGTTTGTTCCTGCGCAAAAACAGCGGTACCATGCTCCGCCAAATTGGTCTTAATAAGGCCAAGGGCATAGTTATTGGTACTGTCAACCGTGCTGAGTTCAATCCAGCGTTGTCCAATGGCGGATATATTGCTGTTAGATGACAAAAGATTGTTACTTTTGACACAAAGATATAAACAGGCAGATGAAGCCTTTTAAAACAGTTTTTTTACAACAGTTTTCGATGGATTCGTAAATAGGTTGAACTGTTTTAGTTGTTCAGCTGTTTTGTATATATTCAACAAATAAACCTTTATTTCATAACTAAAATTTACCTGATTATTGGCACCTCTTTCAGCAATCAATAACCGCAAAACAAACAAAGTTTCCCGGCTTAACAGAAACTCAAAAATTTTTAAAACCATTATTGGGGCTATTCAGGAAAAGAAGGGCGTACATATTACCAGTTTAGACCTGCGTAATATACCCGAAGCAGTTGCAGATTTTTTTGTAATATGTGAAGCTACCAGTACCACACAGGTAAATGCAATAGCCGATTTTGTTACTTTTCAGGTAAAAGAAGTATGTAACGAATTGCCTTACAGGCAGGAAGGAACCCAACAGGCACATTGGATATTGGTGGATTATGTGAGTATAGTGGTGCACATTATGCAACCTGATGCCAGAAAATTTTACCAGTTGGAAGAAATGTGGAGCGATGCGGAAGCAACGGCTCACAGCGAAGTTTAACCCTAATATTTTTATAGAGAAACACTTAAAATTGAAGCGCAATTTATATGGCACAAGAAGATAATAAACCCAAATTCCCATTTACAGATAAAGGGGGTGATGGTAGTTCGAATAAAAAAACACCCAAATTCAATATTTATTGGATTTATTTAATTGTTTTCGCTGTATTAATCGGCTCTACTTTTTGGGGCAGGTTTACGCCTGAATCAGCTAAAATCAGCCAGCAGGATATGGAACAAAATATGCTGGCCAAAGGTGATATAGAAAAATTAGACCTGGTACGTAATAAAGAATTGGTGAGGGTATACATTAAACCCGATAGCCTGAGCAAACCATTTTATACCGAAAAGTTTAAGCGAAAACTGAATCCCGCCGACTTCAAAAATGTTCCGGTATTTGAATTTAAAGTAACCGACTGGAAAGTGTTTAACGACCAGATGGACCAATTCTATAAAACCCATCCGGAAGTACAACAAGTGCCCACCTACCCAACAGATGATGCCGACTGGTTTGGCGGTCCTATTTTCAGTACCCTCATTTCAATGGCATTGGTAATTGGAGTATGGATTTTATTTATGCGTAAAATGGGTGGCGGCGCTGGTGGTGGCGGTGGCGCCGGCGGTATTTTCAGCATTGGAAAATCAAAAGCCACTTTGTTCGATAAAGGTGCCAAAGTAAATATCAACTTTGGTGATGTAGCCGGGTTGGATGAGGCCAAAGTAGAAGTAATGGAAATTGTTGATTTCCTTAAAAATCCAAAAAAGTATACAGCGCTGGGCGGTAAAATTCCAAAAGGGGCTTTGTTGATTGGCCCTCCGGGTACAGGTAAAACCTTATTGGCAAAAGCAATGGCCGGTGAAGCACAGGTGCCCTTCTTTAGCCTAAGTGGTAGCGATTTTGTAGAAATGTTTGTAGGCGTTGGTGCCAGCCGTGTTCGCGATTTGTTTAAACAAGCCCGCGAAAAAGCTCCCTGTATTATTTTTATTGATGAAATAGATGCCATTGGCCGTGCCAGAGGCAGGAATGCAATTATGAGTAATGATGAACGCGAAAACACACTGAACCAGCTATTGGTTGAAATGGATGGTTTTGGGGGCGATTCTGGTATCATTATTTTGGCAGCTACCAACCGGCCCGATGTATTAGACAGCGCTTTACTGCGTCCGGGTAGGTTCGATAGGCAAATTACCATCGATAAGCCCGATTTAAAAGGCCGTGAAGCCATATTTAAAGTACACTTAGCACCCATTAAAGTATCTGAAACATTAGACATTTATAAATTAGCCGAGCAAACCCCGGGATTTGCAGGCGCCGATATTGCCAATGTTTGTAACGAAGCCGCATTGATTGCTGCCCGTAAAAACAAAACAGCAGTTGAAATGATTGATTTTCAAGATGCTATTGACAGGGTAATTGGTGGTTTGGAAAAGAAAAACAAAATCATTGCTCCGCATGAAAAAGAAATCATTGCCTACCATGAAGCAGGCCATGCTATTTGCGGTTGGTTTTTAGAATATGCTTACCCGTTATTAAAAGTTACCATTGTTCCCAGGGGCACTGCTGCATTGGGCTATGCACAATACACCCCCAAAGAGCAGTATTTGTACAACACCGACCAGCTAATGGATCAAATTTGTATGACACTGGGTGGCCGTGCATCTGAGCAAATTTTCTTTGGTAAAATTTCTACCGGTGCCTCCAACGATTTGCAACAAGTAACCCGTATTGCCTATAGCATGGTTACTGTTTATGGTATGAACGATAAAATTGGAAATGTTAGTTTCTACGACCCCTCACAGGAAAATACATTTACCAAGCCTTATAGTGAGGAAACCGGTAAAATGATTGATGAGGCAGTGCGAAAAATTATTGAAGAGGCTTATCAAAAAACCATTCAGTTACTTACCGAGAAGAAAGCAGAAGTAGAAAAATTAGCCAAAGCATTGTTAGATAAAGAAGTATTGCACAAGAGCGATGTGGAAGAACTAATTGGCAAACGGCCTTTTGAAGAAAAAAAGATATTGGATAACCCAATTGAACCTGATCCTATTGGCGGGGTGCCTCCTACCAATATACCAGCCGTAAGCAGTGATGGTATTGCAGGTAATCAGGAAGCAGAACAAAAAGAAGTATAATGATGCCAATTTCTTCCGCAAAAGAAAATATGCTTAAAAAAATAAGGCAGGCACTGGTACAACCGGTGCCTGTTCCCTTTCCGCATACTGAAGGCAGCGACCCTTCGTTTTCAACGCCAAATGAAGATCTGGAATTATTGTTTGCTGAAAATTTTTCACAGTTAACAGGTAGGTTTTCTTTTTGTGCCAACCTTCAGGAACTGGTAACACAATTACAAACCTTAGTTAATGCCCGCCAATGGCCCGCTTTGTATTGTAGAGAAGATGCATGGAGTGAAATATTGCAGCAACATGGGTTTACCCATTTGCAACAAAATAATTTAGCGAACTGCCCGGCTGGTATTACCGGCTGCGAATTTTTAGTAGCTCGAACCGGAAGTATTGTGCTGAGTAGTGCACAGCAAAGTGGTAGAACGGTAAGTGTGTATACGCCGGTACATATTTGTGTTGCCTACACGCACCAATTGGTGTTTGATGTAAAAGATGGATTGCAATTATTGAACAACAAATACAACGGCAATTGGCCATCGTTAGTTAGTTTTGCAACCGGCCCCAGCCGTACTGCTGATATTGAAAAAACATTAGTGGTAGGCGTACATGGTCCCAAAGAAGTGTTTTGTTTTTTGGTAGATGCCGGTTAAACATCCATTTTTTATTATCACAAACAGCATGAACGATTTCCCCAATAAAAAAATATTTTTTCTCTCCGACTTTCATTTAGGTGCACCGGATTATAACAGCAGCTTAATTAGAGAGAAGAAAATTGTTGCTTTTTTAAACAGCATACAAGCGCAAGCCGCACAAATTTTTATTATGGGTGATATTTTTGATTTTTGGTATGAATACAAAACAGTAGTACCCAAAGGCTATACCCGTTTATTGGGAAAACTGGCCGAATTAACCGATGCCGATATTCCGGTACATGTATTTGTGGGGAATCATGATATGTGGATGAAAGATTATTTTCAAAAAGAACTGAACATTCCTGTGTATTTTGAACCGAAGGTGTATGAGTGGAATGGCAAAAGCTTTTATATTGGTCATGGCGATGGCTTAGGCCCCGGCGATTATGGCTATAAATTCATCAAAAAAATTTTTCGTAATCGCTTGTGTCAGTGGTTGTTTGGGCAGTTGCATCCCACCTGGGGTATTGGCTTAGCCAATTATTTAAGCAGAAAAAGCCGCGCCAAAACAGGCAGTAGTGAGGATCATTTTTTGGGTGAAGAAAGCGAATGGCTCATTGTATATGCCAAAGAACTGTTGACAGAGCGGCATTACGATTATTTTATTTTTGGCCATCGGCATTTTCCTATTGATTATGCCTTAAACGAAAACAGCCGTTACATTAACCTCGGCGATTGGATACAATATTCTACCTATGCTGTTTTTGATGGGGCAACTGTTGCTTTGAAAAAATGGGAGTAATAGTTGAACAAAATACTTTTTTTGTTCTCCCAATTAATTATGTCATTATTTTTTTACTCACCTCCTTAACACAGCTCTAAGCTCTAATTCAACAGGCTTTTGGTAGTATTGGTTGTTTTGCGTTATGTTGCTATGTAATATTAATTTGACCTGTTATTGGGTTTGTAGTAGGTGGTGTATAGTACGACTGACTGTAGGCTTCCCCTTTTTAGTACAGTTCAAGAGTAGAATATTTTATCATTTTACTACTCAGTTTAAATCATTCGGTTGGGTGTAGTGAAGTGGAGGCATGCTAATACTAACATCCCAACCTCCATTATGCACTGGTTTTGTGGCACTTAAATTTGAAATATTGGAAATATCTCCCCAAAGAGCACATACTTAAAGATGTGCAACTTAGGCTTTAATAATATGCACTTTTAGACATCAGGAATAATTTACTCCATTTTTCCTTTTCTTTTTTATATATATATGTCCATTGCTCTGAACCTTCAGGTTTTACAACAGATCTATACGAAAATACACATAATGAATAATTGCATGAATTAAGATACTTGCCTTAAATTTCTGACTTGCAGCAGTGTCAAATTGGTACAATTGAATATAAGTTGTAATCTTCAAAATTTTGTTAACTGCTTTCCATTTTTTTAAATCCTTTATAATAATGTTTGTTTAGTTCTTAATCCACACCCAGTGTTTATTTCTTTTTTCAAGAATGTAAAGGTTTGTTATTGTATTTCGGGTTTCTTCATCATTGTAAACTGCACTAATTTGAATGGCACAATATTTGTTATTGAAAAAAATGGGTATATAAAAAATCCAGGATAGACCAGGATAAAACCAGTTTTTACCATTAAAAACATACTCGCTTTCTTTTATAAAATGTACATTTTTAATTTTATTTTTAAGCACAAAATAAGAGGTTGATGACCAACTGCCATATTTAGATTTAATATCTGTTTGCAAAACCTCACCTTTATAATGCAAAAATTTTTTTATTGAATCTATAACAATGGCCATATCTACATTTTTAATAAAACTGGGAAAAGCAGCAATATTATTTAAGTACATAAATGGTTTAAACAAGGTATCTCGAATATATTTTCTATTAGAATCGGTAATAATACCTGGCTTAGTAAAATTTTGAATTATTTTTTCTCCATGAAGCAAATTTTTACTTAAAAATCGTTCGATTTCAATATTATGTGATGAATCTATTTGACTAATAGCGGCTATTGGAAATACAATAGCAATAATGAATAAAATTTTTACATTTTGAGTATATTGTGTTAACATAAAATAAATATTTTATTTAATTGCATTTAGTGCCGGCTGAACCGCTTTGTAATGGTTGAATAAAAAAGCCAATATTTCTTGTGCTAGCCGGATCTGTATTAAAACCATAGCTCTCCAAAATATTATTAAAATCTTGGAAATTTTGGAGATCACCAAAACCGGCAATACAAAGCGCCCTTGCTTGATCTAATGTTATATTTTTATAAAAATCAAGCAATGATAAGGACATTTTTTCGATATAATTTTTTAACATTTCAGGGTGTTGTTGCATGTTTCCGCTTAAAGTTGTGTTAACATCTAAATAGGTATGAATAATTTCATGAATTAACAAACTTGCAATATATTCCTGAGAAGCATCATGTAATAAATTAGGATTAACATATACAATTTCATCTAAAATCCTATTTGAAAGTGTTCCTGGTTGTGTCCAGGCCTCTTTTTCTCTAGTTGTATTTTCTTGAAAGTATATATTCAATTTGTCGTTAACATTAAAAATATTTTGCAATATATCTGTAACGGTATTTTTGAAGGTACTAGTTATTAAGTTGTTTGCAACAGTATTTAAACATGGGTCTTTTAACTCGTTTTTAATATCAGCTAATAACATGGGTGGCGGTGGGGTAGTGATACTGCCTCTTCCACCTCCCCCACTATGTACCGGCGTTGTAGCCCCTAAACCTGAACTGCCGGAAGAATTACTTCCATTATCAATATACATAGCATTGGTTTGGCACTGCGTGCCTATTGCAATGCCTATACCTCCGTATGAATCTGCTGGATAAGTATAACTATAAGTCCAACAATCGGTAAAAACTGCCACATACATTTCTACATGCCTAAGGCTCATGGTAGCAGCATTCCTATTCTGGGTTTCTTGTGGTGCACCCCTATTTACAATATGCTTCCAATTAGATTCAATGGCATTGAAAATTCCATATAAAGTTGATTGTGTAAATGCAGTGGCTTTGATATCGCCATGTTTTGCCAGATAGTTTTGTGGAGTAGCTTTATCAATTAATCTAAAAAATGTATAATCCCTGTTCCTTTCAGAACCAAATAACAATGCCGTTACTTTATTTTTCGAATTAATAATGGGAGTAGCCAATGTAAAGGTTCCGTTTTTATCTTTTAATACTACGCTCAAATCCCAAAACGCTTTTCCATACTTGTTTTCAATTACAGCAATAATACCGGTTCTATTATCATCATCTTTAAAGTGGAGAATGGTTCTGTTCAGTAAATCTTCATCAGCTAAGCTTCCATTTATCAAACTATATACCTGCTTTAATGAATCGATTCTTTCAAAAAAAGTATTCTTTTGTTCGTATAACTTATCATTAGTTTGTTTGGTACAGGTTGTAAATAAAATGCAGACAGCAATGATGAACAGCCTTATTTTATTAACTTCAGCATCAACACCGCATTTATTCCATCGTTTTTTAAAAATAGTGCGGGGGGGGGTAAATATTTTTTCATAAGTAAATATTTTGTTATGCTAATATAGCTTAAATATGTATTATAAACAAAATATAAATAGAAAATTTTTGCTTGTGGTTGTTTTGGATTGAATATGTATTTTAAAATTTTGGTTTATTGATATTTACACTTGCTATATTTACTTTCCCTCTTTTCAGTAGATTTACAGCAATTATAAAAGGCTATGGAGCAATTTCTGAAACAAGTTTTTTTGGGTAATAGCATACGCAGTTATATGGTAGTGCTGGCTACTATTATACTGGCTTTTATTGTAAAACGGTTTATTTCTAAATACTTAGCCAAAATTATTTATCGCATTTTTACTAAAAAGGGCAAAATCAATCATCGCGATGCATTTATCAGTCTCATTTTACCGCCTTTAGAATTGTTTTTGTTGTTGTTTATTGCTTTTACTGCCTTTGATGCATTAAATTTTCCGAAAGAGTTTGATTTTCACATTTATAAAGTTACTTTTTTTGAAGCGATTGACAGCCTTTCCAATGCTGCACTTATTATTGTGTTTATCTGGCTCTGCCTGCGTATTATTGATTTTATTACATTGGTAATGGCCGATAAAGCAGCCACATCAAAAGAATCTGCAGACCGGCAGGTTTTATTGTTTTTTAAAGATTTTTTGAAAGTACTGTTGGTGTTGGCGGGTGTTTTAATGGTGTTGAAATTTTCCTTTCAACGCGATGTAAGCGGGTTACTTACCGGCTTAAGTCTGGTAGGTGCAGCTGTAGCTTTTGCTACCAAAGAAAGCATTGAAAATTTAATTGCTTCCTTTATTATTTTTTTCGATAAACCTTTTAGGGTGGGCGATTTTGTAAAAGTGCAAAGTTTTGCCGGTACGGTCGAAAAAATAGGGTTACGCAGCACCAAAATACGCTCGGCTGCTAAAACATTGCTCACCATTCCCAATAAGCAAATGGTAGATAGTGTGGTAGATAATGTTACATTAACCACGCAGCGTATGGCCGAATTGCGCATGGAGTTGGGCTTAACCACAACCCCAACACAGATGAATGATTTGCTGAATGCCATCAGAACTTACCTGCAGCAAAATAATCAGGTAGCCAGCAGTATGGTGAATTTGGTAGATGCGGGCAAAAAAGCACATATTATTAGTGCATTGTATTATGTAAAAATGCCACAGGAGTACAGCGATTTTTTATTGCTGTGCGAAAGTGTAAATTTATTTGCCATACAAAAAGTGCAGGAATTGGGCATTGATTTGGCGGCAGCCAACACAGAGGTGCATGTTAAAAACATAAGCAGTACACCACAGAACTAGCTGTTTAGGTTGGTTTGTATTTCTAATAAAAACTGCCGCATTTTTTCTAATAACTGCACTAATTCAAACTGTTCTGTAGCCTTGTTTTTATTGGCTTTTAAGTATTGTTTGGCCCCTTCAATACTTAGTTTTTTATCGCGCAGCAAATAATAAATCAGGGCAATGTTTTTAATGTCTTCATACCGAAAAAGCCTGTCGCCCTTTCTGGTTTTGCGAGGTTTTAAAATATCAAATTCATTTTCCCAATAACGTATTAATGAAGTGGTTACATTAAACCATTTGGCCACATCGCCTATAGGATGATACAATTTTTGCTGCAAAGTGGCATCGTCGGGCAATTCTATGGCTTCGGCTGCTGTTAGTAAAACTTTATATGATTTTCTTCCACGTTTATTTTTAGTAGTAGCCTCTACTAACGGTATCTCATTGTTGTTGGATTCAGAGGCGGTAGCTTCCGGCGTATCGGGCGAAAAAACTTGTTTGGCTTTTATTTTTACCTGAATTTTATCGTTGGCAAAAATTACCCTGCCTTTGCTGGTTGCATCGGGAACGGGGTTACCAAATAAATCTAACTGCTGTAAAGCCATGCAGTAAAATTAGCAACTATTATATAATTGTGCATCCTATGCACAATAAAAGATTGTAATTATCTTGCAGCATATATGGAAACAATTTCAACCATTGCAGTATGTGGCGCCGGTACTATGGGTAGTGGTATTGCACAGTTGTGTGCACAAAAAGGGATAGATACAATATTATTTGATGTAAATGAAACAATTTTGCAAAACAGCCGGCGGCGTATTTGGATGAATCTGGATAGCCTGCAACAAAAAGGTAAAATAGCAGGTGCAGAACTTGCCGCCATACAAAAACGATTGCATTTTACACATCAATTAAGCGATTGTGTTGCACCGGTAATGATAGAGGCAATTATTGAGCAAAAAGAGGTAAAAGCAACCTTGTTAAATCAGGTGCTAACCATCAATCAATACCAAACGATTCTTGCCAGCAATACCTCTTCTATTTCCATCAATGCGTTGGCAGCGGCGGTGTCGCACCCGCAATGTCTGGCCGGCTTGCATTTTTTTAATCCGGCTACCATTATGCAATTGGTAGAAGTAATTAAAGGAGAACAAACAGCACCCGAAGTAATAACAACATTGCTGGCATTAAGTAAACAATTGGGTAAAACGCCGGTTGTTTGCAATGATGCGCCCGGCTTTATTGTAAACAGGGTGGCAAGGCCTTACTATCTGGAGGCTTTGCGTTTGGTTGAGCAGGGACTGGCTACTGTTGAACAGGTAGATGCCGTGATGGAAGCTTCCGGTTTTAAAATGGGCCCATTCAAATTAATGGATTTAATTGGTATTGATATCAATTACAGTGTAAGTTGTATTGTTTGGGAAGCATTAGGAAGGCCTCCCCGGTTAACACCTTCTGCTTTACAACAGCAAAAAGTGGAAGTAAAACAGTTAGGAAAAAAATCAGGAACAGGGTTTTATCAATATCAATAATCATAGTGCTTAATATTCGCTTGCATTAATCAATTAGTTATGAAATGTGTTGCTTTGAATGCCCGGTTTTTAAGGGCAGATGTTTTGGAAGGATATGGAAATTATGTGCACGAAATATTCAAACGGTTGGTACTGCAACATCCGGAAACAAATTTCATTTTTATTTTCGACCGGCCTTATGATGAAGCTTTTATAACAGGCAGCAATGTAATACCGTTAGTAATAACCCCGGCGGCAAGGCATGCACTGTCATTTAAATATTGGTATGATGTAAAAGTGCCATTGGCTTTGCGAAAATATTCGCCCGATGTATTGGTGCAGCCCTATGGTTTTGCTTCGCTTACATCAAAAATACCACAATTGCTGGTGGTGCATGATTTGGCTTTTAAACACCATCCTTCCTTTATTCCAAAACATCATTTGTATTATTACCGCTATTTTACTCCCCGCTTTTTAAAAAAAGTACAAAGCATTGTAACGGTTTCTGAATTTTCGAAGGCTGATATTGCCCAACATTACCCATTTGCAGCAGCTAAAACTACAGTAGTGTACAATGCTGCCAAACCGGGTTTTCAACCTTTAGTATTTGCGGAGCGGCAGGCTATTAAAACGCAATATGCCAATGGTTGTGAATATTTTTTATTTGTGGGTGGTATTCATCCGCGTAAAAATTTGCTGAATCTGTTAAAAGCATTTACCATTTTTAAAAAATGGCAGAAAAGTAATATGAAATTACTGGTGGTGGGCCGTTTGGCCTGGCAATACAATGATATTATTGAAAAATTAGACAGCTACAAACACCGCGAAGATGTGGTATTGTTGGATTATGTAAGTGATGCGGTTTTACAAAATGTCATGGCCGCAGCTTATGCACTGATTTATCCTTCTTTTTTTGAAGGATTTGGTGTACCTGTAATTGAAGCTATGCAAAGCGGTACTCCGGTAATTTGCAGTAACACAGGTAGCTTACCCGAAATTGCAGGAAATGCGGCATTATTGGCTGCACCCGATGATGTAAAGGAGTTGGCGCAACAAATGCAACTGATATATAAAGATGAAATAAAACGCAACCAATTGATTGATGCCGGAAAACTTCAGGCCGCAAAATTTAGTTGGGAGGCAAGCGCAGAAAGCTTCTGGGAGGTAATGCAACAGCTTACAAAAAAATAATACATTTTAATATTTTATGCCAATGCACGGTTAATTGCATGTTGGCTTTAACCGAATATTGTATTTTTGCCACTTTATGCTACATAAATCAGCAATTATGCATCAATCAGATATTCACATTAAAGTTACCTTAGATGCCGATAAAATTCCGGCCAATATTCAATGGAATGCAAGTGATAGTACAGCAGAAGAGCCACAACAGGCAAAAGCCATGATGATGGCTTTTTGGGATGGGATTGATAAAAGTGCTTTGCGAATTGATTTGTGGACCAAAGAAATGATGGTAGATGAAATGGCCGATTTTTATTATCAAAACCTTATGTCAATGGCCGACACCTTTGCCCGTGCAACCCAGCAGAAGGAATTAGTAGAAGATATGAAAGCATTTGCCAAAAGCTTTTATCAAAAATTCAGAGAAATTCAACTGCAACAAAACAAGTTGGTGTAAGCATGATATTTTAAATTAAAAAACATTTACAATATGAACTTAGAAGAAAAAATAATGGCAGAAATGAAAGAAGCCATGAAAGCTAAAAATGAAGCCCTGTTAAGAGGCTTAAGAGCCATAAAAGCAGAAATCATCAAAGCAAAAACAGAACCGGGGGCCAACGGACAAATTTCAGGCGAAGCAGAATTGAAACTGTTGCAGAAGTTGGTGAAACAAAGAAAAGACTCTTTAGAAATTTATCAAAAACAAAACCGTCCCGATTTGGCAATAAAAGAAGAAGAAGAAATAGCCGTTATAGAAAAGTTTTTACCCCAACAATTATCGCCTGAAGCATTGAAAGAGGCCGTTCAAAAAATTATAGCTGACACCGGCGCTACTACTGCAGCCGATTTGGGAAAGGTAATGGGTGTAGCCTCTAAACAACTATCCGGACAGGCAGATGGAAAGTCCATTGCAGCCTGTGTAAAAGAATTATTGCAATCATAGCATGGCTTGTTTATTGTTTTCATAAATGTGCTGGTACCTTAATGGTAAACATGCTTTACTATAAATACCATTCCATTACAGAAAAATATTTTTTACTGAAAAGGATGTATCATGTTGATTGATGTGCCGGTAATAATGCTGCTACTGTTGGGTTTGTATAAAGGATACAAACGCGGCCTGATTGTAGCTGTATTTTCAATGGCGGCTATTATTGCGGGTTTGGTCATTGCATTTAAAACCTTTGAGTGGGTAGCTGTTTGGCTGCAAACGCAAACCACATTAAGTGGCCAGTGGATGAGTTTTGTAGCCTTTTTGATGGTATTGGCTATTGTAATGGTGGTGGTACATTTTTTAGCCAATTTGCTGCAACAAACCATTGAACTGTTGTGGATGGGTTTGTTGAACAAGTTATTGGGTATGGTTTTGTATGTATTTTTATATGTAAGTATTGGTGCCATTATTATGTATTATGCCGCTAAAGTGCATGTATTAAGCAATACAGTCATCCAAACTTCTAAATGCTATCCTTATATTCAAAAAAATGTACCTATATTACTGCACAAAGCAGGGATGGTGATTCCTTTTTTAGAACAAAGCATACATCAGTTAAGAACTATATAGCACATTTAAAATGGCAGATGCCCGCAACAACTTTTTTTCTTTATATTTAGGTATCTGTTCAGCTCAAACAGGAATATGATAACTTAGCGAATAGATTGCTGTTCTAAGTAGCAGCACAAGTGAGGAATGACTTTTATTTTTTCGGTATATTTTGCTTTTATTTGTAAACAAACACGCAGTAGAACTTGGTTTAAGTATCATAACATGGAGTATCAATTAAAACAAATAGATAAGTTTAAATTTCTCGAAGAGGGAGAAGGTGAACCATTATTGTTGTTGCATGGCCTTTTTGGTGCATTGAGTAATTTTACGTATTTGGTAGAGCATTTTCGAAAAACACACAAAGTTATTGTACCCATTTTGCCCTTATTTGAATTAGATATTTTTCATACCACCGTACATGGCCTTGAAAAGCATGTACATAAATTTATTGAAATGCGTGGTTATGATAATATTCATTTGCTGGGCAACTCGCTTGGCGGGCATGTTGCATTGGTGCACATTTTAAAACATCCTGAAAAAATTAAAACACTCACTTTAACAGGTAGTTCGGGGCTTTTTGAAAATGGAATGGGCGATAGTTACCCCAAAAGAGGTGATTATGAATATATTCGAAAAAAAGCAGAATTAACTTTTTATGATCCGGCCATGGCTACCAAAGAACTGGTAGATGAAGTGTTTGAAATTACCAATAACCGTTTAAAAGTTATTAAAATAATAGCACTGGCTAAAAGCGCCATCAGAAGTAATTTGGGTGAAGAACTAAGTCAGATTCAACAGCCAACCCTATTAATTTGGGGAAATAATGATACCATTACACCACCTTTTGTAGGCAAAGAGTTTAACAAGCTGATTCCCAATAGTGAATTGCATTTTATAGATAAATGCGGACATGCGCCCATGATGGAAGTGCCGGATGCATTCAATAAAATATTGGAATCCTTTCTGTTTAAAATAAAACAATCTGCCGAACAATTACGTTAATACAATATATTTAATACGTTACCAACTGGCATGTTAGCACAACAATTCATACATACCGATTATCCAATATTACAATTAACAGATAAAGCTTATAAAGCTTTAGAGTTAATGGAATCTTACGATCTGCGCCATTGGCCCCTTTGTGCGGATGATAAATATGTTGGCCTTATTTATAAAGATGCGTTGTTAGATGTAACCGACGATGCCATACTTGGCAACTTGCAAAACGGTTTACAATCAGTAGCTGTTAAAAGTACCGATTTCATTCTTACCGCAGTAAAACAGGCCGCTGCCCACCATTTATCTTTAATTCCTGTAGTAAATGAGCAGAACATTTTAGAAGGCATACTTCGTTCGGAAGATTTACTCGGCATTTTAGCACATTATATAGGCGTAGATATGCCTGGTGCTACCCTTGTTTTACAAATGGAAAGAAAAAATTATTCTTTTGGTGAAATTAACCGGCTGGTTGAAACCAATGATGCATTTATTACTCAACTCAACTCTTATTTTAATAACGATACCGGTCTTTTAGAGGTAGCTATTAAAATTAATAAAACAGAAATAAGTGATGTTGTTGCTACTTTTCAGCGTTATGAATATGCTATTCTCTATTACTTTGGCGAGGAATTATATGCCAACGAAATAAAAGACAATTACGATAACCTTATGGCTTATCTCAACGTGTAACATACCCTGCACAACCATTTCTTTGTATATTACGTATATGTATTGTTGTTAATTTTTTTAAGTGTTTTTACGCAAATAACAGCTAAACCTTACTTTTACCATCCGGCAAAACCATCTATTATTGTTATGCGCTATTTGTGCCTTGTTATTTTACTATTCTGCTTCATTCATATTCAGGCACAACCCATTGAAAGACTTCCTTTACAAAAACCTGTTGAATACATTATTGGGGGCATTTCTATTTTCGGAAATAAAAAAACAAAAGATTATATCATTTTGCGGGAAGCAACATTGAAAAAAGGTGACAGGCTTACCCCTGAACAGTTACAGCAAAAACTAATTGAGTCAAAAGAATTGATTTATAATACCGGTTTATTTGTGGATGATAGTGTTTATGTAGATCGTTTACAGGGTAATATTGCCTTTGTTCATATACGCGTAAAAGAGCGATTGTATTTTTTGCCGCTGCCTTATTTTCGGTTGGTAGACAGAAATTTTAATGAATGGTGGGTGCAGCAACACCGCAGTTTTAGCCGGGTGAATTATGGTATTAAATTTAATTATAACAATTTTACAGGCCAGAACGATAATTTAAATATCTGGTTGATTAATGGTTATAACCAACAGGTGGCACTGCGATACAATTTGCCTTTTTTCGATAAAAAATTAAAGCAGGGCATTAATGTGGGCTTTGCATACTCTAACCAACGTGAGGTGAATTATGCCACCAGCCTTACCAATCAGCAATTATTTTTTAAGAATGATAACAATTATGCCCGTACCTTTTACCGTTTTGATGCCACCTATTCTTATCGTCCCGATCAGTACCAGCGCCATTATTTCAGGGTTTCATATGATCATGATGCCATAGCCGATACCGTTGCGGCTTTAAATCCGCAGTTCTTCCCCAATGGGTTAAACCAGGTAAAGTATATTGATTTTTCGTACATCTATCAATATTTTAAAACCGATTATAATGTTTATCCCACAGATGGTTGGCAGGCACAAGGTAGTTTATATAAAAGAGGTATTGATAAAACTACCAACTTATGGCAGTTTGGTTTATATGGATTGTTTGCAAAACCCATTATGCCCAAAACTTTTATTGTTGCCGATGCTTCTGCTACTGTTAAATTTCCTTATAATCCCTATTTTTTCAGTCAGGCTTTATTGGGTTATGGCAGCTATCAAATGAGCGGATTGGAATATTATGTGGCAGATGGGATGGCCGGTGGATTGGCACATTTTTCTTTAAACAGGCAACTGTTTACCTATATTTTCAAAAATCCTATAAAAAGTAAAACACACGATAAAATACCTTTTCGGTTTTATGCCAAAATATATACGGATGTAGGGTATGCTTATAACCCTTATGTGAACAATAATTTATTAAACAACAAACTGTTGCATACATGGGGTTTTGGATTGGATATTGTATCTATTTACGATTTTGTATTTCGTTTTGAATACAGTTTTAATCAACTCGGAGGCAAAGGTTTATATTTACATGCCAATAATAGTTTTTAGCCGATGGCGTTGATGTACAAAATGGTGCAACCTGCCTTTGTTGACTGTCATCCCTAAAACTTAGAATTAAAAAATCACATCATTAATTGTAGCAGTTTTAAAAATCCAACCATTTCTTGAAAGCAAAATTTATACAAGTCAGGAATATTTCCTATTGTAGAAAATAAATAATAAACAAATGAAAGTAGCTATTTATAGCCGTGGTTTAGATATAGAACAGGGCAATCCATTGCAACTGCTGGTAGAATTATTAATACAGCAAAATATTGGAATATTATTATACCGGTCATTGTTAGGAAGATTTCCATTGCCTGCAGCCTTATTGCAACATATTACGCCTTTTCAAAGTGCAGATGATTTTGATGCAGAAGTAGAATGTTTAATCAGTTTAGGAGGGGATGGAACCATGTTAGATGCGGTTACTTTAATTCGCAACAGCAATATTCCTATTCTGGGTATCAATTTTGGTCGGCTTGGTTTTCTGGCAAGTATTAGTCCTGATGAACTTTCCAGTGCCGTAGATGCACTGATGAACCGCACTTTTGTAGTAGATAAAAGAAGTTTATTGCATATTGATGCCAATGTGCCATTATTTAACAATGCACCCTTTGCATTGAATGAATTTTCAATACATAAAAGAGATACTTCGCCCATGATAAAAATTCACACTTATTTAAATGGTGAATTTTTAAATACTTATTGGGCAGATGGCTTAATTATTGCTACACCAACGGGTTCAACAGGATATAATATGAGTTGTAACGGCCCCATTTTATTTCCCGATTCACCCAGTTTTGTAATTACCTCGGTGGCACCGCACAATTTAAATGTACGGCCCATCGTTGTAGCAGATACCAGTGTTATTTCATTTGAAGTAGAAGGCAGAACCGATCAGTTTATTTGTGCTTTAGATGCCCGAAAAGAAATTGTAGACATCAATACACAAATTGCCATTCGAAAAGAAAAGTTTCATGTAAACTTAATACGGTTAAATGAAAATAGTTTTCTTTCTACCCTGCATTCTAAATTAACCTGGGGGCTCGATAAAAGAAATTAGTAATGTTATCATTATTTTTTAATGAGGTTGTAATTTAAACTTATTTTTACATAAAATTATATTGCTATCTGATGATAAGAAAGTATTGGCTGTTATTCACCCTCTGCCTCGTATCTAACCTGCCTTTGCATGCGCAAATGTATGATAGCTTTGTGCACGACGGGGAGTTTGGGGCTTCCCTTGGGCTCGGTCATTATTTTGGTGATTTGAACCCTACCGGCAAATTGAATAAACCCAAATTTTCCGGCGGCTTATTCTATCGTAAACAAATCAACAATTACGTAGGAATTCGTTTATCGGGCAATTATTTGTTTTTGGGCTATTCAGATAAGTATAGCGATAATCCTTTTCAACGCCGCCGTAATCTGAGTTTTAATACAGATATTTGGGAAATGGCCATTAGTGGCGATTTTAATTTCTTTAAATTTTTGCCCGGTTTCCCTGAATATCGATTTACCCCTTATGTAAGTTTGGGGATTGGTATTTTTTCTTACAATCCTTACACTTATTTAAATGGAACTAAAGTTTATTTACGCCCATTAGGTACAGAAGGCCAGGGCAGCCCGCTATACCCTAATCGTAAACAATATGGCACTACAGCATTGTGTATTCCGTTTGGGTTAGGGGTGAAATATGCTTTAAATGAAAAAATGAACCTGTTTGCTGAAGTAACTTACCGGTTTACTAATACGGATTATATAGATGATGTAAGCACTACATATGCTCCCGATGCTTACCCTGCCGTAGGTGCCAATGGAAATCCAACCACCTGGTTTTTATTGCAAGACCGTAGTTATGAAACAGGCACCGTAATTGGTATTAAAGGACGCCAACGTGGCACCAGCTTGAAAAATGATTCTTATGTTTCTTTGCAAGTAGGAGTATCCTTCAATTTACAATCTTATAAATGCCCATCACATTAAGAAGGGGCTAATTTACAAGGTAGGAAAACTAAAAACAGCCTGTGATACCTATACTTTTTAGAGCAATAAAGAATTGCCGGATAAAAAAGCAATAAAACCTTGCTCCCTACTGC